>JAFUFC010000120.1 GCA_017470095.1 Clostridia bacterium
TGAATCTGGATCGTGTGATTGCCGTGCGCAACGCCAAAACCATTTACCGGGATGGCGACCAGTGCGTCAAAGTGTTCAACGAGAACTATTCCAAGGCCGATATCCTCAATGAAGCGCTGAACCAGGCCCGCATCGAGGAAACCGGGCTGCATATTCCCAAGATCCTGGGCGTGACCATGATCGACGGCAAATGGGCCATCCTCTCCGAGTTCATCCAGGGGAAAACCCTGTCCCAGATAATGAAGGAGGACCCGGATAACAAGTCAAAATACTTAAATCAGTTTGTGGATATCCAGCTGGAAGTGCAGAGCAAAACCTGCCCCATGCTGAACCGGCTCAAGGACAAGATGAGCCGCAAGATCAGCCAGGCCGATCTGGACGCCACCACCCGCTATGATTTGCATGCCCGGCTGGAAGGCATGCCCACCCACAACAAAGTGTGCCACGGCGATTTCTGGCCCTCCAATGTGATCATCAGCCAGAATGGCACGCCGTATATCATCGACTGGAGCCATGTGACCCAGGGCAACGCCTCCGCCGATGTGGCGCGCACCTACCTGCTCTTCTGGCTGAACGGCGATATCGAGGGGGCCAAAGAATACCTGAACCTGTTCTGTGAAAAGAGTGGCACGCCCATGCAGTACGTGCAGAAATGGATGCCCATCGTGGCGGCCAGCCAATCGGTGAAGGGCAACGAAAAGGAGCGGGAACTGCTGCTTTCCTGGGCCAGCGTGGTGGAGTACCATTAAGACTGCTTTCGCCTGCTTCGGCGGATTTGGAAAGAAAAGGGGAGCGATAGGGGAAGGCTCTCCTTTCCTTTCGGGAGACAAACAACAAAAGGAGATGGAAAAATGAAAGTCACTATATGTATCGGTTCTTCCTGCCATATCAAGGGTTCCAGGGCTGTGGTGGAACAATTGCAGGACCTGATTGCCAAAGAAAACCTGAGCGACAAGATCGAACTGGGCGGCACTTTCTGCATTGGCAAATGCCAGCAGGGCGTGTGCGTCACGGTGGACGGGGAATTCTTCTCCGTATCCCCGGAAACTGTTCCTTCCTTCTTTGAAAAAGAGATAAAAGCAAGGGTGTAAATGATGCAGAACTGTTTGACGCTGAAAAAATCCAACTGCAAAAACTGCTACAAGTGCATTCGCCATTGCCCGGTGAAGTCCATTCGTTTTTCCGGCAACCAGGCCCACATCATTGGCAACGAATGCATTCTGTGCGGCCATTGCTTCGTGGTCTGCCCGCAAAATGCCAAGGAGATCGTGGACGAAACCGAAAAGGCCAAGGTGCTCATTCAGAGCGGCGATCCGGTGGTAGTGTCCCTGGCCCCGTCCTTCGTGGCAAACTATGAAGGAGCCGGTATCGAGGACATGCGGGAAGCATTGAAAAAGCTGGGCTTTTACGATGTGGAGGAAACTGCCCTGGGGGCTACGCTGGTCAAGCGGGAATATGATCGCATCCTCAAGGAAGAAGATCGGGACGTGGTCATTTCCTCCTGCTGCCATTCCATCAACCTGCTGATCCAGAAGTATTTCCCTCGGGTGCTGCCATACCTGGCGGACGTGCTGTCGCCCATGCAGGCCCACTGCGAGGATATCAAGCGGCGCATCCCCAAAGCCAAGACGGTGTTCATTGGCCCCTGCGTAGCCAAGAAGGACGAGGCTGAATACTATGAGGGCATTGTGGATGCGGTGCTGACCTACGAGGAACTGACCAACTGGCTGAAAAAGGAAGGCATTGAAATCCAACGCCGGCAGCAGCCTGACGAACACAGCAGGGCCCGTTTCTTTCCGACTACCGGCGGTATCCTGAAAACCATGGCCATGGACGCGCCGAATTTCAGCTACCTGGCCTTGGACGGGGTGCAAAACTGCATCGCGGCTCTGAAGGAAATCGAACAGGGAAAAATTCATCATTGCTTCATCGAAATGAGCGCCTGCGTGGGCAGCTGCGCTGGCGGACCTGTGATGGAAAAGTACGGTCACAGCCCGCTGAAGGACTATCTGGCAGTGGCCGGGTACGCCGGCGACAAGGATTTTGAAATCGATCAGCCGGAGATCCGGCAGCTGCGCAAGCGCTTTGAGCCCATCGACCAGCGGGCCATGATGCCCAGTGAAACCGAGATCCAGACTATTCTCCGGGAAATGGGTAAGTTCAAGCCCGCCCAGGAGCTGAACTGCGGCTCCTGTGGCTATAACACCTGCAGGGAAAAGGCCATTGCCATTTACCAGGGCAAGGCGGAAATATCGATGTGTCTGCCGTACCTGATGGAAAAGGCCGAAAACGTCAATGACACCATTGCCCGCAACAGCCCCAATGGTATCATCATGCTTAACGACCAATTGGAGGTGCAGCAGATTAACCCCGCTGCCCTCAAGATCCTCAACCTGCGTTCCGAAAATGCTGTGCTGGGCGACCAGGTGATTCGTATCCTGGACCCCGCGCCGTTCCTGAAGGTGAAAACCACTGGCTGCGGCATTTTCCATCAGCGTTCCTACCTGGCCGAATACGGCTGCACCATCCAGCAGACCATCGTACCTGCCGAAGATGGACGCATGCTGCTGTGCATCATGCGCGACGTGAGCGAGGAGGAGGAGGCCCGCCGCCAGCGGGAGGAGATCAGCCGCCAGACTGTGGAAGTGGCTGATAAGGTGGTGGACAAGCAGATGCGTATCGTGCAGGAGATCGCCAGCCTGCTTGGCGAAACCGCCGCGGAAACCAAGATCGCCCTGTCAAAGCTGAAGGAGTCCATTACCAATGAATGAACTGACTTGTGATATCGGCTATAAAAGCATCAACCATGTGGGCGAGCAGCTTTGCGGTGACCATGTGGAGGTGGTGGAGCAGGAGGACGGCTCCACGGTGATCGTGCTGGCGGACGGCCTGGGCAGCGGCGTAAAAGCCAGCATTCTGTCCACCCTCACCAGCAAGATCATTTCTACCATGCTGGCTGCCGGACTGTCCATAGAGGAGTGCGTAGAAACCATTGCCGCCACCCTGCCGGTGGATTCCATGCGGGGCGTGGCCTATTCCACCTTCACCATCATCCGCCTGATCCGCAACCAGACGGCGGAGCTGATTCAGTATGATAATCCCCAGGTGATCGTGCCGCGGGGCGGCGAAAACTGGGAATATCCCCGCACAGAAACCACCATTGGTGGCAAGCAGATTTTCCGTTCGCTGATCCGCCTGCAGGAGGACGACGTGTTCATCGCCATGAGCGACGGCTGTCCCCACGCCGGTATCGGCATTGCCTATAATTTTGGCTGGAAGCGGGAAGACATCATCACCTTCAAGGAGGCCATGAACCTGTGCGGCTATACGGCCCAGACCCTGTCCACCCTGCTGGTGGACGAGTGCAATAGGCTTTACGGCGGGAAGCCGGGGGACGATGCCACCTCCTGTGTGGTGCGTATCCGCAAGCGCGTACCTATGAACATGCTGTTCGGCCCGCCCAGCAACCGGGATGATGGCGACCGGATGATGAACCTGTTTTTCGCCAAGGAAGGCAAGCACATCATCTGCGGCGGCACCACTTCCTCCATTGCCGCCAAATGGCTGAACAAGCCCCTGCGTGCCTCCCTGGATTTTACCGGAGATATCCCGCCCATCGCCTATCTGGAGGGTGCCGATTTGGTCACCGAGGGCGTGATTACCGTGAACCGCGTGGTGGAATACGCCA
>JAFUFC010000121.1 GCA_017470095.1 Clostridia bacterium
AGCAACTATTCCCTGTCCGCGGCATCCGGCCTGTTCCAGTCCGTCGTTTCCACGATCCTGCTGGTCGGCTCGAACGCGCTTTCGCGTAAAGCTGCCGGCAGCAGCCTGTTCTGAGAGGAGGGAGCATCATGGCAAGAAAGCAAAGGAAAAAGGAAGAATGGGAAAACAACATGGTGGAAACCAAATCCATTGCCGACAGAATCGTGGACGTGATCGTGTACTTCTGCGTGGCGCTGGTGTCGTTCTGCAGCGTGATCCCCATGTGGCATGTGCTCATGTCCTCCTTCTCGGATGGTAAATCCCTGCTGGCCCACGTCGGCTTGGTGCTGTGGCCGGTGGGTGGCTTCACCCTGGACGGCTACTCCCTGATCTTTCAGAACGCCGGCATCGTTGGCGGCTATATCAACACCATCATTTACACGATCTCTTTCACCGTGATCGGCTTCCTGCTGTCCGCCGTGACGGGCTATGCCCTCAGCCGCGATACCAAGCTGAAAAAGCCCGTTACCATGGCGCTGATGATCACCATGCTCTTCAGCGGCGGCATGGTGCCCGCCTACATGGTGATCCGGGCCCTGGGCTGGGTCGGCACCCCCTGGGCGCTGGTCATCCCCGGCTGCACCAACAGAATGTACTGCATCATGATGATGAACGCCTTTAATTCCATCCCCAAGGAAATGTACGAGGCCAGCCACATCGACGGCGCGGGGCACCTTTCCACCCTGTTTGAAATCACCCTGCCGCAGGCCATGAACATGGGAAGCGTCATCATCCTGAACCTGGTCATCGGGCAGTGGAACTCCTGGCTGCCAGCCTCCATCTATGTACCCAACAAAAAGGCCCTGTGGCCCCTGCAGCTGGTGATCCGCCAGATCACTTCCGAAAACGCCGACTTCCTCAACTCCTCCAACCCCAATTACAGCCGTTACCTCATCCAGTTCGCGGTGATCATCGCGGCCATCGCCCCCATCATCATCGCCTTCCCCTTCTTCCAGGACAAGATGGAGAAAGGCGTCATCCAGGGCGGCGTCAAGGGTTGATCCTCAAACTGCCGGAATCGGCGGCGGACGGCTGAAGAAAACTCAAAACAGCTTCAAAAACAGTCTGCGTTATGCGGGCTGTTTTTGTGGTTTTCAGAAACGTTTTTTCGTGTATAATCTTCTTGGAGCATTCCGCTGTAAATATGCATATTTCCAGGAGGGCATCCCATTGGAAAAGCACTCGTCTCTTTACAAATGGTTTTGGTACCGGCCTCTGTTTCGCAATCTTCGCCCCAGGCTGATGACCATGATTCTGGCCCTGGTGCTGCCCGTCAGTCTGGTTTGCCTGGTGCTGTCCGCTGTTTCCGTTTATCGGAGCAGGGAAACGGCCTACGAAATGAATCAAAATGCCTTCAGCTTTTATATGGATCATTTGGCGCTGCGCCATGAATTGGGAGATATTGACGTCGTGAAGGATTTTCCTGCCGCGCTGGCGCCGCATTTGACGCTGCTGTACTGGAACGCGGGCACAGACGATTCCCGCGTTTATAACGGCGGAGCGGTGTACGCCGCCATGGATGGCGGTCAGGCCTTCAAAGTCCTTCCGGACGGCTCCTGGGAGGAAGCGCAGGCCTCCTTTAACCAATTGAAGCTGGAAAAGCATTTTTTCCTCTGGGAAAAGGAAGGACAGCCCTTCCGAGCGCTGATTATTTTCCCATATGATTTTTCCATGCGCAATCTGCCCGTCTGGTTCTGGATTTCCCTCTTTATCTCCATACTCACCATCATCAATTGCCCCATTCTCTTTTCACGGCTCAAAAAGGATATTCTGGAACCTCTGGATACGATGAACCAGGCCCTTGCCGCCTTTCAGGTGGATCAATCCTATCGTATCCCACAGCGATCCCTGGCCGTCAGCGATGATTTTCTTCGTTTGTTCGATCATTTTAACATCATGGCAGCCCAGGTGCAGCAGAGCCACGAGAAAGACGTAAAGCTGCTGGAAACGGAGATGGATAATCTGCGGCTGCAGGTAAACCCCCATATGCTGCTGAATTCCTACAACATGATCTACGCCCTGGCGGAATCGAAAAACTATGCCACCATTCAGGATTACACCCTGTGCCTGGCGGATTATTTCCGCTATGTGCTGCGCAAAGGCCAGCAGATGGTGACGGTAAAACAGGAATTGGAATTTGTGGAAAACTTCATCCGCATCCAGCGCATCCGGTTTCCCAACCGTTTTTCCTATGTGTATCAGGCGGAAGAGGATTGCTTGACCGCCCTCATTCCGCCGCTGCTGATTGAAAACTTTGTGGAGAATGCCATCAAATACGCGCTCAACCCCAAAGAACCCATCGAGATCGTGGTGTCCGTTCACCGGGAGGAGAACGAGACGGGGAAGGATTCCCTGCATATCGCCATCATGGATACGGGCAGCGGCATCCGCCCGGAGATATTGGAAAAGCTGCAAAAGAAAGAGCCCTACATCGACGAGGCAGGACAAAAGCATATCGGCATGTACAACTGCTTGCGCCGGGTGGAACTGTTTTACGGCGATGAAGGGGACATCCATTTTTCCAGCGCGGTGGGCGGCGGCACCCAGGTTTATCTGATCATTCCATTTTCTCTTTCTGCTGATCTCAGTACAGGACGGGAGGCGCGCGCGTGAATATTCTGATCGTGGACGATGAAGAGCTGGCTGTTCAGGGCATCCTGGATGGGGTCAACTGGGAACAGCTGAGCTTTGACAAGGTGCTCACAGCCCGGAGCTATGAGGACGCGGTGAACATTTTCAGCAATACCTATATTGACATCCTTGTGAGCGATATTGAAATGCCCGGGGAGAGCGGCCTGAAACTGATCGCGTATGTAAACGAGCACAGCCCGAATACCGAATGCA
>JAFUFC010000122.1 GCA_017470095.1 Clostridia bacterium
AACCGTTCAAGATGATCATTCTCTGCTTCCTGTACTTCAATTTCCTGTCGCAGTCTGGCAGTATCGGCTTCCAACTGCTTCTGCTCCGCTTCATAGGTCTGGCTGAGCATCTCATACCTTTCATCACTCAGTCTGCCTGCCGCATTATCTTCGTACACCTTGATGAACAGGCGTTTCAGTTCAGAGATACGGCGTTCATCCCGGTCAAGCTCCTTTTTCCGGATTTGGATCGCTTCTTTGCTTGCCTGACGCTTTTGAGCCGTCATAACCTGCCGGAAGTAGTCCTCAAAACGAAGAATGTAGCTCGTCACCATCTGAACGTGAGCCAGTACCACTTCCTCAAGCACAACCACCCTGATAAAATGCCCTTTGCATTTCTCCTTGTTCTTCCGATGGGTGGAGCACTCGAAGAATTCCTGGTTTGGTTGAAAGGTCTTGCTGGAGCAAAAGTAGAGCTTTTCCTTGCAGTCCTCGCAGAATATCAGGCCGGAAAAGATGCTGCTCTTTCCGCTGCTCGTTCTGCGATGGCGCTGCTGTCGGATTTCCTGCACCCGCTGAAATACGTCCATCTCAATGATCACTTCGTGGTGCCCGGGAAAGATCGCCCATTTTTCTTTGGGATTGTCACGGGTTTTCTTATCCCAGATTGACTTGGTGTAAGTCTTGAAGTTCACCACGCAACCCGTATATTCCGGCATTTCCAGAATGTGAACTACCTCTGCGCTATTCCAGTGACAGGGATTCTCTGGAATGGGATTCGGAACATTGATTCCCATCCGGCTTTTATGTGCCGCCGGGGTCAGTACCTTCTCCGCATTAAGCTGATCAGCAATCTGGCTGGGGCCTCGCCCTTCCATACACAGATCATAGATGTGACGAACGACCTGCGCCGCCTCAGAATCAATGATCCAATGCTTCGGATCGGCAGGGTCTCTCATGTACCCATAGGGGACGTTCGTGGTCAGTGGAACACCTTTTTCTCCCTTTGCCTTGTTGACCGCACGGATTTTCCGGCTGGTGTCACGAGCATAATACTCATTTACCCAGTTTTTGATGCCGGCAACATCATTGTTGAGGCTCTCAGGATCATCGGAGTCAATGTTGTCGTTGATAGCGATATACCGCACATCGTTATCCGGAAAGGTAAAGTTCTGATACAACCCCAGCATTGCCTGATTTCGCCCCAGACGAGAAAGGTCTTTTGTGAGCAAGATGCCCACATGACCTGCCTCGATCTCTGCCAGCAGTCTTTTGAACGCAGGCCGCTCGAAATTGGTGCCGCTGTAGCCATCATCCACGAAGAAGGTCAGATTAGGATAGTGATGCTCCTTCGCATATTGCAGCAGGATTTCCTTTTGATGCTCTATCGACAGGGATTCGCCCAATCTTTCGTCCTCCTGGGAGAGCCTGCAATAAAGCGCCGTGATCTTTGCCCCTGACATATCTGTATTCTCCTCCTTATCTGTCGGGGCATCTGTCAGTACAGGATTGGTCTTTTCTATTATATCATCCTTCCGGATATCTGTCATGGGTCATTCCTCCGATTCTTCCATGTTTTCTTGGGGTTCAGTTGTAAAACTTTTTGCCATAATGCGTTCCAGCTTTCGAGTGAAGAGCTCGCTGCCCTCATAAGTTCCCGAAACGACATAGGTAGTTCCATGGATGACTCTCTCAATGGTTTGCTCCGGGATCCAGTAAGCTGACAAGTTGGGGACAGATATTCTGTCATCATTCTCTACGATATATTTCATTCCATTCATGGTGGCTAATCCTCCTGTTTTTGATGTGTGATTTGGGGCAGGATGACCATTACATCGTCCTGCCCCCACGGGGCGTCCGGGAAGCGTTGATTTTCCTGGACTTTTTTCATCCTAAAGGGTAACAATCACGCCGGGGTTTTCTGCCGTTCTCGATAGCGGCGCTGCTTCTCCCTGCTCCGGGCCCGCTTTGCCGCTGCGCCGCAATCGGCACAATACCGCTGGCGGTTGCTGCCGGGGATAAAGGGCTTGTGGCAGCGGACACACTCTTTCCAGCCTTCGCCAGCCTGATCTTCCTCCCGGAGCAGTTCATGCCAGACAGCGGTGTTCAGCTCCGGCTGCAAGGGTAAGACTGCCCGAAGGCAATAATCACAGTTCACAGCGCCATCATGGATGGTCTTATAGGCTTGGCTGATGACATGGCAGGGCCGATCCTCCGGCAGGCAGCAGCCATTGTCATAATTGGCGCATTCTTTCTGTGCCAGTTGCCGGAATCTGCGTTTGATCTGATCGTCATGGAAGCAGCATGCTTCTCTACCGCTACTGGTCACTTCCATTGTTGTCCCATTATTCACAAAACCTGTCAGCATGTTTGGTATCAGCAGCATGCTCGGAAAATACGCACTTGAATTGTGGATACGGTTTGCTCTATAATGCATATAGAATCTCTCCATACTTGAGCGTAACATCTACCAAGATGCATCTCATTTATGGATGAGATTCCTTTTTTGCCCAGTTTGTTCTTCTTCTCTATGACAATGTTGTTATTTTGATATTTTTTTCGTCTGTTCAAGTGAAGGGAGGCGATGAGCCGATGAACACGGTGGTGGCCAAGGGCCCGGCGATCACCAGAGATGAGAAACTGGAAGCACTTGTTGACAGGTATCAGGTTAGCCTGCTGAAAGTCTGCTTCACGTTTCTTCATGATCGAGGTCTCGCTGAAGATGCAGTGCAGGAGACATTTGTCAAAGTCTATCAGAGTCTTGACTCTTTCAAAGGAAACAGCAGTGAAAAAACCTGGGTCTTCAGGATTGCCATGAATACCTGTCGGGACATGCTTCGTAGTCGCTGGTTTCGATTTGTTGACAGAAGAGTCGATCTCAGTCAGTTACCGGAACAGACGGCGCAATTGGAAGACGGCGACAAGGAAATCATGGAATCCGTCATGGCGTTGCCGATCAAGCTCAGGGAAGTCATTCTTCTGTGCACCTTTGAAGGGATGACCACATACGAGGCGGCTGATGCTTTAGGAATCACGCAACAGGCTGTCAGCAGCAGACTAAAACGGGCAAAGGAAAAACTCAAGAAAGAATTGATAGAGAAAGGATGTGATCTGTCATGACGGAAAACAGGGAAGATGAACGCATCAAGTCAGCGATGAATCGAACGATGTCCGGCTTGGAGGGAAACCCTTATCTGGCACGGCGGGTCGTAACCGTATCCAAAGGAGAAGTGAAAGTGAAAAAGAAACTATCATTCGTTACAGTTATGACTATTGCACTCATGCTAATCTCAGTAACCGCTTTGGCTTTAGAGTTGAGCGGCTGGAAAATCGCTGACTATATCAGGAATGTAGGCGAAGGCAAAGTTGATGAGAACTTTGAGTCGGGATTTAATCAGGATTTAACATTGGATTTTGAAGGCGTTCGCTTTCATGTTCGTGATGCCTATGCCGCTGGAAACAAAATCATCATAGTTACAGAAGTCAGCTGTTTGAAAAACGAAACAACAATGATCCTTCCGAGTGAGACAATCTGTGATCCGGATGTAACAGTGGCACGCCAATACATCAAGGAACTGGCAGGAGTCGATGATGAAATCACGCTCAGTGATTATGCCAAACAAAAAGGCTTATCGATGATCCATGTATATGTCAACGCCCAGCAAAAAGGCACTTATCCCATCGTCTCAGGTGATGAATGGATTGAAAATGATACGACGCTTGTCAGCATCACCAGTGCCAATTATCTGGAAGTGGAAAATGGTGAAGTTGAAGTGGAATGGGAAGTCGGTGTCTTTGATGATAGCAGCGATGACCCGCTCACAACGAAAACTCTTGATTTCCATCTTCCGGTTGAAAATGTGCAAGAAATTGAAATTGATGTGCAGCAGACTGTTACAGCGGGAGATATTCTTGTTTCCTTGGATCGAATGGTTTTGCTGCCAACACGGCTCGACACACAGGTAGAACTCTATTATCATACAGGCAGCAGACAGTCAGCTGAGCAGTTGTTGGAATACAGGTTCATTGCCATTGATCCATCCTCCCTGAGTTTTCTTGATGAAGGCAGCTTTTCCAGCGGGCCGGAAATCCTGGATATGGAGACCCAAAGCGCATACATGCGTGATTTCTGGACTCTTGGCGGCCCCTTGGAAACGGACAAACTGTATCTCCAACTACTTCCGGTCTATTCATGGGCCAAAGAAGGAGTTGAAATGGATCAAGGGCTCCAAGACGTTCAGATCATAAAAATCAACATACCCGAAAAGGATTGACGCAACGAAAAAAGACTCCCATAAAGCCGATATTGCAAAGTATCCCTTTCTTGTAAAATGATCCTAAAAACAAATGCCGCTGGCAGGATCGGAATGATTATGCCAGCGGCCACTCTGTTTATAGAGGTTAATGTTCTCCTTCCATGGTTCTCTGGTCAAGTTTCTTTGCTTTTCAAGGCGTGTTATAATCATGATGCGCCAATTAAATTATAGAAACCGGAGAAAAACGAAAGCGGGTTTGTAGAATCTCATGATTGTGTTTTTGCAAGAATGTTTCAACCCGAAATCCACTGCATACTTGTGCTTCGATCCAGAAAAAGTTCCATACTTTCCTGTTCTCGTAGTTTTTTTCGAAGAATATTTTTCCAAAGTACGTATTCATCATCCTGCAGCGTCTAATAGATGTAACGTTACAGAAGGAGGCGAATGCCTTGAATCAAGATTTCTTTGCAAGGGAGGCGGAAGCCTGCAAAGGCCTCATGTATCGTGTAGCATACACGATCCTGCAAAACGACGCGGATTGTCAGGACGCCGTTCAGGACGCGCTGCTGAAAGCATGGTCGAAGCGAAATAGTCTGAGAGATGAGCGATTATTTCATACCTGGCTGACAAGAATTCTGATAAATTCGTGTCATGATTTGGTCAGAAAGCGCCGCAGAGTGATTTCTTTGGACGCACTTCCAGAAGCATCAGAGGAATTCCCGGACCTTTTGCTTGCCGAAGCACTTGAAAAGCTGCCGGAAAAGTATCGTGTACCGCTGATGCTTTTCTACTCCGAAAACATGACCTATGCTGAGATCGGCAAGGCGCTCAGAATTCCTGTCACTTCGGTGCAAAGCAGGATTCGCCGTGGAAAGATGCGGTTGAGAAAGGAGCTGAACGAGGATGAAGCGTGACTGGAACAAGCCCAATATCAGAGACGCCTATAAACCTGTTCCGCAGGCGTTTGATAAGGCCGTTTCTGCGACCATTCAATCCCTCCCCAAAGAGGGTGAAAGCAATCAAAAAGTGAAACGCGCTTGCTTTTTCTTTGGTGCGCCCAGACGCATGGCTATTGTTGCCGTCCTATGCGTTTTGCTGATTGGGATGACAGTTGCATATGCGATGACCCGACCTGTCATTCTGAATTGGCTGCTTGGATATGGAGACGCCAATCCGTTTTTGGAGCAATCAGCACAGAACATCACAGCGGAAAACAGCGCCGACGATATTACCGCAAGGATCAACGGGGTTGTATATGACGGCTATCAATTTGCCTTTTCCTATGAGCTGGAAAATGACCAGCCTGACCAGCCTGCCATGGTGGTACTTGACGGAAGCGTGCTTGTCAATGGACAAATGCTTGGTTTGAACGCCAGCATGTATGACCCGAAACTCGTTCCCGATACTCACCAGGACATCCTGCCTGTTCGCCGAAATCCTACGGATGGAGGCGCTTGGAGCTTGCCAATCCGACAGGAATTGAGCGGAACCGTGACCTGCGAAGTCACATTCGTGATTTATCGTCCCATCAAGGACTTCGTCGTTGTGTCTGATCCAGAGGACGCTATCTATCATCTGGATGCATATGACGCCGATGAGCAAGCCGAAATTCTGGATTCCTGGAACACACTGCGAAGCTTCAAAAATACCATCATTGCTGATCGGACGGATAACGACATTGAAAGATGGTCTCGGGATGACTATACGGTTATTGATTCCAACGGGTGGGCGTATATGAGCGAGCGGGACGTTGGCAAGGAATGGGACGATGCAAACCTGTTCAATCTGAGGGAAACTGCCCGGATTCCCGTAACGTTCACATTTAACACGGATATGGCTATCGTCTATGATTTTTCCGATGTTGAGGACATCGAGCTTTCGGACTGCACGATGCATATCCATCGTCTGCGCTTTTCTCCGCTCACCACGATTGTGGATATCAGCTTGATTCCTAAGGAAAATAGCAAAGCGGCGGCGCAGGAATTGTCAAAGCGTTATGGCCCAATCGACCTGCTGGACGAAAACGGAGCGCCCTTGATGTATGCGGATATGGACTACGAGTTCAGCCCCAATCCGTGGACAACGGAGCAGTGGAAAGATAACGGAGGCTGGGCCTGCACTTACAGCATGGAAATGCCTGGATTGGAAGCGTGGCCTGAAAGCATTAGTATCATCACAGAGCGGGAAGAGCTTCTCCGCGTGAAAATAAACAAGTAAAGCATTTGTAACATGATACAAAACATCACCTATAAATTGTAATAGCGCGAAAAAGCCGCTGGCGTGATTGATTCCGCCAGCGGCTGCTATGTTTACAGGGTGTTAATGACTTCTTCCATGACGATCTCTTCTGCTCGGCTGCGAATGCTGTTCATTCTGCCCACCCATACCATGGGCTGCTCAGCTTTCAGACGTTCCGTAATTCCCTCTCGGTCCTTCATCTGCTTTGTTAGCAGTTTCATCATGGCCTCTGCTCTCTCGTTCGCGTCCGCCAGATGCCTATAAAGGCTGCCGTTTAGGATCAGCCTTTCATACAAGCCGGGATGTACTTCCTCCAGGTATGTCCTGTGCATTCTGCCCCATTTCCCGATGGGACGCTGATCGTTATCATCAATCATCAGGTTCGGATAATACATACCATCTTTGCCCAGGGTGTAGGTGCCGCCAAGTTCTTCAAACAGGGATTTCATTGCGCTTTCCTCCATAATTCAGTATTGACCAATCCTGTGCACAGATGCCTTTTCTGAATCTCTGTCTAATACTGTTTTATGGAAAACCCCCGTTTGCGGCTCTTTTTTCATCGATCCTGCGGAAAAACGGCCCGGCAACGGAAAAAAAGAGCGTTCGCAACCGGCGGTTGACAAAGTTCCAAGTCCGCTTGCTTCCCTGAAACCAGCATATGCGCTATACTGGGTCTGGCCGATGCGGAAAGCCCGCTGGGGCCAAACGAAACAAAAAGGAGCGATGAACACATGATCCTGGCAGATAAGATCACGGATCTGAGAAAGAAAAACGGCTGGTCCCAGGAGGAAGTGGCGGAGCGGCTGGGGGTGAGCCGGCAGGCGGTGTCCAAATGGGAAGGCGCCCAGTCGGTGCCGGATATGGAGCGGATCGTGCAGCTGTCCGTCCTGTTTGACGTCACCACCGATTACCTGCTGAAGGATACTATCGAGCAGGTGGACGCCGCCCCGGACAGCGGCTCCGCTGCCTCGGCGGAACGGACCGTGGGCATGGAGGAAGCCAACGCCTTCCTGCGTCTCAAGGAAAAGAACGCCGGCAGGGTAGCCCTGGGGGTGCTGCTGTGCATCCTGTCGCCCGTGTGCCTGCTCCTGCTGGGCGGGGCTCAGCAGCTGGGCCGCCTTTCCATCACCGAAGTCCAGGCGACGGGTCTTGGGATGGTGATCCTGCTGCTAATGGTGGGCGGGGCCGTAGCCCTGTTCATCACCAGTTCTCTGCGGGTCAAGGATTATGAGGACTTGGAGCGCAAGCCCCTGGACACGCTCTACGGCGTGGCGGGCATGGCTAAAGAGCGGCGGGCCCAGTTCCGCCCCATCTATGTCCGGCAAATCACCCTGGGCGTGGTGCTATGCACGCTGGCGGTGCTGCCGATATTTATGAGCCTGCTGTTCATCGGGGAAAAGGAGAGCTTTGTCCACGTCCTATCCGTAGCCGCCCTGCTGATCCTGGCCGGTATCGGCGTTTTGCTGATCGTCCGGGCGTCAATCCTGTGGGGCGCGTACCAGCAATTGCTGGAGGAAGGGGATTACAGTCGGGAGGCCAAGGAAGTCGCCCCCAAGCTGGGCCTGTTTAACGGGATTTATTGGTGCCTGATGACGGCGGCGTACCTGCTGTGGAGTTTTTCCGCCAACGCCTGGGACAGAAGCTGGATCATCTGGCCCGTGGCCGGCGTAGCCTGCGGCGCCGTCTGCGGCATCGTCCGGGCCCTGCACCGCAAGTCCATCTGATCCCTTTTATAAAAGACAGCGCGTCAGGCGCCGTCGTCGGGATCGAATTGATCCGCTTTTTCATCATGAAAAAAAGAGGAATCCCCCGGAGCCATCGCGCCCCGAGGGATCCTTCTGTTTTTTTACCGTCTCCGCCGGTCGCTCAGGAACCGGCTGTACTCGCTCCAGTTTTCCAGGGTCAATCCGCAGCCGATAGCCACGCATTCCTGGGGATTTTCGGCCAGGGTGCAGGGCATCATCAGGGATTTTGCCACCGCGTCGCTCAAGCCGCCCAGCAGTGCGCCCCCGCCGGTCAGCGTGATGCCGGATTCCACAATATCCGCCACCAGTTCGGCGGGGGTGTGCTCCAGCACGTCGTGGATGGCTTCCAGCAATTGTTGCAAGGGTTCATCCAAAGCTTCGGTGATTTCATCGCTGGTAATGCGCATCACCTTGGGCAAATTGGTGATCAGGTTACGGCCCGTTACTTCCATGTAAAATTGCTCGCTGCGGGGCAGAACGGAGCCGATGTTGATTTTCAAATCCTCGGCGGTCAATTCGCCGATGAGCAGGTTATGCTTGCGGCGCAGGTAGCGGATAATGGCGTCATCAAACTGATCGCCGGCCACCTTGATGCTCTCCCGCACGATGAGCCGTCCCTGGGAAATGACGGCAATTTCCGTCACGCCGCCACCGATATCGCAAATCATTTCGCCATAGGCTTCACCAATGGGCAGGCCCGCGCCAATGGCCGCGGCGATGGGCCGCTCGATCATCTGGGTGCGGCGTGCGCCGGCTTCAAACAGGCTGGTCATCAGGCTGTGGCGCTCCATTTCGTTCACGCCGTTGGGCACGCTGATGAGCACCTTGGGTCCGCCGATCAGCCGCTTGGGCACCGCTTTGCGCACAAAATAGCGCAGCATGGTGATAGCCAATTCCAAATCGGGCACCATGCCGGTCTGCAGCGGACGCATGGCGACAACGCTGCTGGGCGTGCGGCCAATCATGCGGTGGGCCTCTTCGCCAATGGCGATCACGTTGCGCGAATCCCGGGTATAGGCCACCACCGCAGGCTCATTGAGTACCACGCCTTTGCCCTTGCCGTAGATCACGACGCTGGCTGTGCCCAGATCAATGCCAATATCCAGATTCGATGCCATGGCTGCTTCCTCTTTTCCCTCGGGAGATTCTTCCCCAAGCTATTCGACACTGGAGAAGAAAATCCTCTTTTTTCCCATATTTATGGGAATCATCCGCTACTTTTTTCGGAAAAATCGACAAATTTCGCTTCCTTCCCTCCACTTTTTCAAAAAAATCCAAAGCTTCAATAGGAATCGGAACATACTATACCACTTTTTCCCTCATTTGGCAAGCAAACCAAATGCCGCTCGGCCAACCCGAGCCTGCGAAATAAAAAAATGAAGAGCGATTCGCCCTTCATTAATATTCCACAAGCTGATGGCGCGGTTTTGCGTCATTCCATGTTTTTGAGGGTAATATCTTCCGGCAGCAAGGCCTTGAGCCGCCCAGTCAGGCCGGTGCGGTCCGGGCCCAGGATGAGAACCGAAGCCCCCAATTGCTTCACGTGCCGGGCAATGGCCCCTGGCACATCCTGATCGTAGAGGATGCTCATATCCGCGTCGGCCTCCCGGGCCAGGGAAAAGAGCGTGTTCAGGATGGCGGCGTTTTCCGGGCTGCTGAGCAGGCTTTTGCTTGCGCTCACATGCAGCACATGCAATTCCGCCCCCGTTTGCAGCGCCAGGTCATGCCCTTCTCGGATCAGGTCCACGCATCCCTGCTGCACAGTGACGCACACCAGGATTTTTTCATTCATTTGTTTTCCCCTCCGTTGACCCCTCAGGATGCCGCCCTCTCCCAGGCGCCCAGGGCCTTATCATGGGCGGTGACGGTGATTTTTTCCCCAACCTGCCAATCGGGCCGGGGTAAATTGGCATCGTAGTAAAACAGCCGGTCATCCTCCGGTTCGGCAAAGTTGCCCACGTTGATCATCATGGGGTAGTAGCGTACGCCCTCCCGCAGCACGGCCTGCTCCTCCATTTCCTTGAAAGCGCCGGTGGTTTTGCGCACCCTGCCATGGAGCACCTCATCCAGATGCCGCCGGTAAGCGATCACCGGGAACAAAAGCAACCCATAGCAGAAAATGAACGCGCCTCCCAACAGAATGGTCAGCCCTACGGTGACCGCCTTCCAGCGAAGCACAAAGGAAACCGCCACCGCTGCCAGCAGCAACGCGGAGGGCGCCAGCAGTGCCATCCAACGACGCTTCAATTGCGCGCAAATTTCCTGATAATCCTGTTCTGTATACAATGCCGTTTCCTCGATTTCTTTCATGATATGCAGGTTCAGACTGTTGAAAACCCCAGGGGATATCGAATCAAAGCGAAATCCCGATTCCGATTTTCGCAGGGCGTCGAAAATGCTTTTTCGACACACCGAGTTTTCACCTGCTTTCATCATACCGCAAATCGAAGAAAAAGTACAGGACATTTTTGGGGCGATATTGTGGCACGCAGCCCACCGGATCGTCACAGCAGGATGCAGATCATGCCACCGTCCCCCTCGTTGAGCATCTTCGTCAGCGCGGACTGCACCTTTTCCTGGGTATCGACGGGCATGCGGTTCAGCTTGCCGGATACGCCTTCCTGGATAAGTTCTTTCAGGGATTTTCCAAAGAAATTGGTATCCCACAGGCTTTGGGGGTCCTTTTCGTATTCCTCCCGCAGGGTCTGTACAAAATTTTCGCTTTGTTCCTGGGTGCCCAGCACTGGGGCGATTTCCGTTTCGATATCGGAGCGGATCAGGTGCAGCGTAGGGGCGCTGGCCTTCAAGCGCACGCCGTAGCGATTGCCCTGGCGCATCAGTTCCGGCTCCTGCAAGTGCACCTCGCTCATGGCCGGGGTCACCAGGCCGTAGCCCGTCTGCTGCACGGCCTTGAGCGCGCCGGCCACCCGGTCGTACTCCCGCTTGGCCGCCACCAATTCCTTCATCAGGGACAAAAGATGGGCGTCTCCCGTGATGGTTTCTCTGCACTGTTCGGACAGCACCTGATTGAACAATCCTTCCCGCACGGGCAGATCATATTGCAGCGCCCCTTCGCCCAGCTCAATTTGCTCATCCCGGGGCGAAAGCAAATAGGGTGAACCGGCAAACGCCGCCGTGACCCCTTCCTTATCCCGCATTTTTTGCATAGTTTCCCCCAAGGTACGGATGGTCTCAATGGCGTGAGTGGGCAGCCAGTGGCTTTCGTCCAGCGCCCCCATCCAACCGGGCACCTTGAAGCGCACCTCCCGCAAGGGAAATTCCAGCAACAGGGAGGAAAGCAAGTGTTGAATATCCGGCTGCTGCATTTCCTTCACGTTCAGCAGCGTCACCGGCACGTCATATTTATTCTCCAGGGACGTGCGCAGGCTCTGGGCCTCGGCGCTGTCTGGCCGGGCGGAATTAAGCACCACGGCGAAGGGTTTGTGCAATTCCTTAAGCTGCCGAATCACCTGCTCCTCCGCCGGAACGTAGTTGGATCGGGGCAATTCCGCCACCGTTCCATCGGTGGTCACCACCACGCCGATGGTAGCGTGATCCTCAATCACCTTCCGGGTACCCAGGGCCGCAGCTTCCTCAAAGGGCAAATCGTGATCGGCCCAGGGGGTAGACACCATTCGGGCAGCCTCCCCCTCCTGGGTGCCCAGAGCCCCAGGGATCAGATAGCCCACCGAATCAATCATCCGCACCCGGGCATTCAACCCATGGTCGATCTGCACCTCCGCCGCTCCTTCCCCGGGGATGAACTTGGGCTGGGTGGTCATGATGGTTTTGCCGGAGCCGGACTGGGGCAGTTCATCCGTCACCCGCTCCCGCCGGGGCCCCGCCGCCATCAGGGGCAGCACCATCTGCTCCATGAAGCCCTTGATAAAGGTGCTCTTGCCCGTGCGTACCGGGCCCACCACGCCAATATACATATCGCCCTGGGTGCGCTCCGCAATATCCCGGTACAGGGGCCGCACGCCCTGCTTTTGATCCTGCGCCATAAAAACGCCTCCTTTTTCTCCGCGTCGTTCCTTTGATGCATATGCGGAGAAAGGCGTTTCTATGAAAGCCTGCGCACTGCCCGATCACAAACCGGCCAGCAAAAAACAAAAAAGAAAAAAGCCGCTTACGCAGCTTTTTTAATTGGAGGCGCCATCCGGATTCGGACCGGAGAGTAAAGGTTTTGCAGACCTTCGCCTTACCACTTGGCTATGGCGCCTTAAAAAATGGAGCGGTAGACGAGGCTCGGACTCGCGACCTCCACCTTGGCAAGGTGGCGCTCTACCAACTGAGCTACTACCGCACACGTGGTGCCTTGGGGCGGAATCGAACCACCGACACTGTGATTTTCAGTCACATGCTCTACCGACTGAGTTACCAAGGCAAGTATGGCGACCCGGAAGGGGCTCGAACCCTCGACCTCCAGCGTGACAGGCTGGCATTCTAAACCGACTGAACTACCGGGCCATATTTTTGGTGGGAACAACAGGGCTCGAACCTGTGACCCTTTGCTTGTAAGGCAAATGCTCTCCCAGCTGAGCTATGCTCCCCCGCCATGCCGCATCGCGCGGCACGCATAATATATTACTCCATGGTCGGGTATTTGTCAAGCGTCATTTTCAAATTTTTTCAAATTCATCGAAAAAAGTCGGAATCGGAGGGTCTCCTCGGTTCAGTCTCCGTGAAATTTGTATACAACTTTGACGGATGGTGCCCTTCTTTCACGAAATTTCACGAAAAACAGAAAAGCCGTTGAAAAACCGCCGCGCATCTGCTATAATTGGAAGCAAGACAGCAGGAAGCAGCGCATCTGTCGTGACTTTTTTACAGGAAATGAGGCCCGGTACAGGTTGATGATGAAAAAAGCAGCTATAATTTCTGCATCAGGCGGCTTTGCCTGCACGGCCGGAGAACCAGCCGCTTTTCTTTTTTGCGTAGATTCAAGGAGGAGCAAATGAGCGAAGATTTTGAAAAAATGTCGGTAGTGGAACTCCGCAAAGCCGCCAAGGATATGGGCGTGAAGCTGGGCGCGGGGATCAACAAACAAGGAATTATTGAAAAACTGAACGAGGCCCGGGAAAAAGCGGCCCCCCCGGCCCCGCCAGCTTCCCGGCTGATCCGCAGCGCCGCCATTATCACCGATGACGAATCGGAGGATGAGGATGTGCCCGTGCTGACGCCCAACCCGCGCTTGGCCCGGCCCGCCGCGCCCCGGCCAACGGTGCAAAACGCCCCCGGAAGCGCCTCGTCCCTGAGCACCATCTCTTCGAAGGCCCCGGCTTTCACCATGGAAGGCAGCCGAGCCTGGCATAACCCCCGGCCTTACCAAAACGCCGCCCCGGGTTACCAGCGAAATCAAAACTGGGCCAATCCCCGGCCCGCGCCAAACGCCGCGGCGTCCCAGCGGACCTATACCGCCGCCAACCAGCCCCAGACCCGGCCGTCTCCCAATTATACCTCTCGGTTCGGCCCGGATCAAACAGCCCAGGAGCCGACTCCTACGGCCCATGATTACCGGCCCAATCACTATGCCGCTTCCGGCGTGGATTACCAACCGGCAGAGGGCGCCGCTGCCCCGGCTCAGCAAAGCACCTATGCCCGACCCGGCGTACCCTATCAACAGCAGCAGCCCCAGCAAGGCTATGCCCCCGGCCCCAGCCTGCCGGAGTTGTTGGCCGCAGGCGATGTGGGCGACGGGGAAGGCGTGCTGGAAATGCATCCCGACGGCTACGGCATTCTGCGCACGATGCATCCCCATCAAAAAGACATTTATATTTCTAACGCCCAGATCCGCCGCTTCTCTTTGCGCACCGGCGACTACATTGCGGGCAAGACCCGGCCTCAGCGGGAGAGCGACCGGTACATCGCCATGCTCTACATCACCGATATTAATGGCCACGCGGCGGAGGAAGTAAAATCCCGGCCCAATTTCGACACGTTCACGGCCATTTATCCCCGCAAGCGCATCAATCTGTCCGGCCGCAGCCAGGATAGCGCCCTGCGCTTGATCGACCTGCTCTCCCCCATCGGTTTTGGCCAGCGGGCGCTGATCACCTGCGCTTCGAAAGCGGACAAAACCGGCATGCTGAAAAAGCTGTCCGCCGCCGTGAGCCGCAATTATCCCAAAACCCAGGTGAAGGTGCTTTTGATCGATGAAAAGCCCGAGGAAGTCACCGACGTTCGGGAAACCCTCAAGGCCGACGTGATCGCCACCACGTTTGATCAGGCGCCGGAAGCCCAGGTCAAGGTATTTGATTTGTTCCTGGAGCGTGCCCAGCGCCTGGTGGAGGACGGGCGGGACGTGGTGGTCCTGCTGGACAGCCTGACCAGGATGGCCCGCATCTGCAACCAAGTCATGCCCGCCACGGTCCGGACGCTCAACAGCGGCCTGGCTGCCGGCGCCATGCTGCGGCCCAAGAAATATTTCGGCGCGGCCCGGAATACCCGGGAAGGCGGCACTTTAACGATGATTGCCTTCGCCTCTTGTGAAAACGCGCTGGACAATGCCATTTTAGAGGAAATCAAAGGCGCGGCCAATATGGAACTGGCCTTGAACGGCGCAGGCGCCCTGGGCTTTGATCCCCTGGAAGCTGCCACCCGGAAGGCGGAATTGCTGCTGACCGAGCAGGAAAACCAGGTGGAAAAGAAAATCCGGGAAATGCTCAAAGACGCCCCTTCGGAAGAAGCGGCGGCCCAGCTCCTTTCGATGCTGGAAAAAACCGAGAGCAATGACGAACTGGTGCAGAAATTTGACGGCTGGATGAGCCTGTAAAAGCGAAAGAAAACCCATGTACAAAGCAGTATTCAGCGACATTGACGGAACGCTTCTCAACAACGCCCATCAGGTGACCCCTGCTACCCGGGCGGCCATCCTGGGTTTAAAAAGCAAAGGCATCCCCTTCACATTGGTGTCCGCCCGCAGCCCCGGGGCCATCGAGCCCATTCGTCAAGCCAACGGCTTCACCGGCCCCCTCATCTGCTTCAGCGGCGCGCTGATCCTGGAGGAGGACGGCACGGTGATCCACAGCCAGGGCATGCCCTTGGTACAAGCCAAAGAAATCATCGAATTCGCGGAAGCGGAACAGTTCGACATGGCCTGGTGCCTGTATTCCGCCACCAAGTGGCTGGTGCGGGACCGCACCGATCCTAAGGTGCGCTTTGAGGAAGATATCGTGGGCCTGCGGGCTACCGATCTGCCCCAGGGCGTCTGGCCCGAGGATGTGCCGTATTACAAAATCATGGGCATCTGCAATCCCGCTGTTTCAGCGAACATTGAGCGGCAGATGAAGAATCGCTTCCCCCAGCTAAGCATCGTCCGCTCGTCGGATATGATGCTGGAAATCATGGTAGGCGGCATCAGTAAGGGGCTGGCGGTGAAAAAGCTGTGCGCTCACCGGGGCATCGATCCCCAGGCCGCCGTGGCCCTGGGCGATAACTATAACGACATTGATATGCTCCGCGCTGTGGGCTGCCCGGTGGTAATGGCCAACGCTCCGGCAGATATCCAGGCGGAATTTGCCCGCGTCACCGCCGATAACGAGCACGACGGCGTGGCAAAGGCCCTTCAGGCACTGGCCCTGGGCTGACAAGCAATCTTTTCCATCCTTCCGCATAGGCTTTCCCAGGAGGGAAAAGCCTATGAAAATCGTTACATGTAAGAAGGACGGCGCCCGGAGCAAACCGGTCCGGCGTGTCATACGCACGCTGCTGCTAATCCTTTTATGCTGCATTTTGCTGTTCTGGTTCCTGGAAAAGAATCTGGAAACGGTGATCCTGGATATGGCCCACGCCCGGGCGGAAGCCATGGCAGTGGAATACATGAACGAGGCAGTGCGGGAAATGATGGGCGGCGATATCACTTACGAGGATCTGATCACCGTGCGCACCGACGCCACTGGCCGCATTACCATGCTGCAGGCCAACGCCGTGCGCATGAATGAATTGGCCACCGCCACCGCCCTGGAGGCCCAGGCGCACCTGGAAAGCGCCGACGCCCAAAGCGTGTCCATCCCCCTGGGGGCGGCCCTGGGCATCCCCTTCCTGTCCGCCCTGGGGCCCCGGGTACAGGTACGCATCGTGCCGGTCAGCGCCGTATCCGCCGCTTTCTCGACGGAGTTTGAATCCGCGGGCATCAACCAGACCCGGCATAAAATTTATCTATCCCTGCACGCTGTGGTGCAGTTGGTGATCCCCAGTAGGGCCAAACAGGTGGCCTTGAACGGCCAGGTGCTGATTGCCGAATCCATCATTGTAGGCGAGGTCCCCCAATCCTATGTGAACGTACCTGAAACCAGCGACGCGCTGAACTTCGCCCTGCCATAAAAAACAAAAACTGTCGAAAACCCAAAAAAGCTGTAAAATTTGTCTGGAAAATCCCAGGAAAATGCACCCTTTGCTTGACATGAACGCATTCTTGCACTAAAATGAAGAGAGTGGATTTCTATTTATCTCCCGCTGCGCGCGCGCATACCGGGAAGGAGGGAGGGGCAATGATGTTTGCCCGTCGTAAACTGATCAAACTCGCTGGGCTGACGGCCCTGCTTACGGTGCTCCTGTTTGCTTTCGGGGCCATGGCCCTGGCGGAGGGAGACCCCATCGATTTTACTATCCAGGTGACCCCCAAGGCCCTGACAGAGCCCGGCCCTGTGACCGTGTCGATCCGCGCAGCCAATACCGGCAGCGAGGATATGACTACCCCCGTCACGCTCTATGACCCGGCGGGGAACGTGGTCACCTCCTTTGGCAACCAGGGCAGCTATACCCTGGCCGCCGGCGCGTTCCGCACCTGGGAAGGCACTTGGAACGTGACCCAGGCCCAGCTGGACGCCGGCCAATTCGCCTATTCCCTGCGCTATGCCGTGGAGGATGAAAATGGCGAACTGGTGGAGTTTGACCGCCAGGCCGTTGCCCGCATCGAAGCCGCCGGGGAAAAGGTGACCCTGTCCATCACCCGCTCCATCAATCCGGAAGTGGTTCGCTCCGGCGGCCAGGCTTCCGTTACTTATGAGCTCTATAACAGCGGCAATATTGACCTGACCGATATCCGCGTGAAGGAAAATATTTCAAAAACCGCCCAGACCGTCAAGACCCTGGCCGCCGGCCAGAAAGCGTCCCTCACATTCACATCCCGCATGGGCAACGCCGACCTGACCAGCAACGCCGCCATTACCTATAAAACCAAGGGCAGCAGCCGCACCTTGACCGAAAAAGTGGATGACGCCATCATCCCGCTGGCCAAACCCAACCTGAAAATCGATCTGTCGACCCCCACTGCCGGCGTGAATATCGGCGAAGCGGCCACCCTGGTCATCACCTTCACCAACAACGGCAATGTATCCTACTCTAACGTCCGGGTGGTTGACGATAAGAAAGGTGAAATTCTGACCAACCTGTCCATCCCCGCGGGAGCCACCGTGGTGGAAGAAAAGGAATTCATTCTCACCGAGCCCACCACCTTTAAGGTGACCGCCAGTTTGCCGGACAACACCGGCGAAACCCGCACCTTAAGCGCCGGGGAACTGACCATCGGCGTCTATGACCCGGAAAAAACCCTGCTGCTGACGTTGAACCTGACTGCCGATCAGGATACTGTGGCCGCCATCCCCGCGGATGTGCGCTTCCACCTGACGGTGACCAATAACAGCAACGTTCAGGCTTCCAAGATCGAAATCACCCATGGCGACACCCCCATCTACACCATCGCGTCCCTGGAACCCGGGGCCAACGTGGTGCTCACCCGGGATGTGCGCATTTCTCAGGCCGGCAAATTCCGCTTCACCGCCTCCGTCAAGGACGCGCTGAAGAACACCATGACCTTTGACTCCAACACCGTGCAGATCACCTACGCTCAGCCCACCGCCGCGCCCACCACGGTGCCGGTAGTGACGGTGGCGCCCCCTGCCTTGGTCAGCGCTGCTCCCGCCGATCCCATGCTGCATCAGGCCCGCAGCGCGCTGATGACCGCGACCACCATCGTGGGCGCCCTGTTTGGGGTGGCGCTGGTGCTGTTCCTGGTCAGCTCCGCCGTGCGGCTGTATAAAAAGGCCAAGTCCAACGCCGCTTACGACCATCTGGAGCTGGGCGAACGCCGGGATTACACGGAGCCTACCGATGAGGAACTGGAAGATATCGAGGTGCGCACCGAGGATAATTTCCATCCCGATGAAGTCCTGACCGCTGAAAAACCCTTGTCCAAGCCCGCCGGAAACACGCCCGACCCGGACGATCTGCCCGATTGGGATGGCGAAGGCGGCTACCGGGTCACCCGCACCACGCCCAAGGAAGAACCCAAGGCTGAGCCTGAGAAGCCGGACGAAAAAACTGCCGACACGGAAAAAGCAGATAATTCATCGCCCCTGAAGGACATCGATGAACTGGCCAAGGAAATTGGCGGCGCGTCCGCTCCGGTGGCCAAGGAAGCAGCCGAAGAAGCAGCCGAAGTCACCCGCCATCGCCGCAGCCGCCGTACCCAGCGGACGGAGGACGGCGAGTAAACCCGCACCCCACATACAATATTACCGCCGGCATCAATCTGCCGGCGGTTTTTTCAAAACGGAGGAAAGCTATGAAACCCTTGCGTATTTTAATCATCGACGGCCAGGGCGGCGGCATCGGCCGGCAATTGGTGGAGGCCATTCGGGATTCCGCCCTCCCCTGCCACATCACCGTGGTGGGCACCAATACTACCGCCACCGCCGCCATGCTCAAGGCCGGAGCTCACCAAGGCGCCACGGGAGAAAACGCCGTGGCCGTCTGCGCCCGGAACGCCGATGTGATCACCGGGCCCATTGGCATCGCCATTGCCGATTCCCTGCTGGGCGAAATCACGCCCCCCATGGCCCTGGCCGTGGGCCAGAGCGCCGCCCGAAAGCTGCTACTGCCGGTGAACCATTGCAGCAACATCATCGTGGGCGTGGGCGATTTGTCTCTGCGCACACTGACGGCGGAAGCTGTGCGGATGCTCAAGGAAATGGCGGGGGAAGCATGAGCGCGTTCCACGAAGCACGGGTCCTGATCGAAAGGCGGCTGGAAGTGGACCAGCCCCTGATCGTGGCCATCGAAGGCGGCGCAGCCACGGGGAAATCCACCCTGGCGGCCCAATTGTCCGCCCATTTCCAAGCGCCGGTGATCCCCATGGATGATTTTTTTCTGCCGCCGGCATTGCGCACCCCGAAGCGGTACGCGGAGAAGGGCGGCAACATCCATTACGAGCGCTTTGACGCCCAGGTGGCCACCCCCCTGCGCGCTGGCGCGCCCGTCTGCTACCAGGTCTATGACTGCCATCATGATCGGATCAGCCAAACCCGCACCATTTCACCGGGGCGCCTTTTGCTGATCGAGGGCGTTTATTCCCTCCATCCCCGCTACCGGGATATCTACGACCTACGCCTGTTTCTGCGCACCACCGCCGCTACCCAGGACGCCCGGCTCCGGGCTCGAGGCGATGGGCTCTACCAGCGCTTTCAATCCACCTGGTTGCCGCTGGAAAAAGCCTACTTTGACAGCGAGGATTGGCCCCGGCTGTGCGACGCCATCCTGACCACTTAACTATTTTTATCCCTCGCGTTTGGACAATCATGGACAAAAATGCCCTTGTTCCGGCGGGGATTTTGTCGTATAATGAAGATTGCCGCTGGCTGATCCGGCGGACAGTATGATGGAAGGAATGATCGAGTGATGAACAAAACGCCCATTTCTCAAGAGCAGTTAAGCCAATGGTCTGCCCATTATCACCAATCCGAAACCCGTCAGCTGGCTACGATGGCCCTGTCCCAATCGGATATCAACGCCGCCGCCCACGTGTCCCCCGCCGCCTTTGCCATGCGGCAGAAATTTTCCGTTGAAATTCCCACGCTGCCCGTGGCCAATCAGCAGCGCAGCGGCCGGTGCTGGCTTTTTGCCGCCACCAATGTGCTCAGGGAACGCATCGCCAAGGAGCTAAACCTGGAAGAATTTGAGCTGAGTCAAAGCTATCTGGCCTTCTGGGATAAATTTGAGCGGGCCAATTATTTCCTGGAGAGCATTCTGGAAACTGCCGATTTGCCCACGGACGACCGCACTGTGGCCTTCATCCTGACCACCGGCGTCCATGACGGCGGCCAGTGGGATATGTTTGCCAACATCGTGCGCAAGTACGGCGTGGTGCCCAAGGATGTGTACGATGAAACCTACCAGTCCAGCAACACCAATACCATGAACCATCTGCTCAACCGCAACCTGAAAATCTGCGCCGTGAAGCTGCGGGCCATGGTGGCCGAAAAGAAGGGCGAAAATGAAATTCAGGCCGAAAAAGCCCGGATGCTGGACCAGATTTATTCCTTCCTGTGCGCCTGCTACACCGAGCCGCCCAAGACCTTTGATTTTGAATACGTGGACAAGGAAAAGCAGTATCACATCGAAAAGGGCTATACCCCCCAATCTTTCTGCCAAAAGTATGTAGGCAATCTGCTGGATGAGACTGTTAGCATCATTCACGCCCCCACCGCCGATAAGCCCTACGAAAAGACCTTCACCATCCGGCTGCTGGGCAACGTGGTAGGCGGCCAGATCGTTAAACACCTCAATCTGCCCATGGACGTTTTTAAGCAGTCCATCATCCGCCAACTGGAAGCGGGCAAGGTGGTGTGGTTCGGCAGCGACGTGGGCAAGTTCGGCCAGCGCCAGGGCGGCGTGTGGGACGACCAAAGCTTCAACTATGAACTGCTCACCGGCCTGGATTTGACCATCTCCAAAGAGGACAGCCTGAATTACTGGTTCGCCGCCATGAACCACGCCATGGTCATCACCGGCGTGAACATCGAAGACGGCAAGCCCAATCGCTGGAAGATCGAAAACAGCTGGGGCGATCAAAATGGCGCCAAGGGCTACTACGTCTGCTCCGACACCTGGTTCGACGAATATGTGTTCCAGGCCGCCGTGGAAAAAGAATACCTGGGCGATCTGGCCGTGCTGGCCCAGCTGGAGCCCATCGAGCTGGCCCCCTGGGACCCCATGGGCACGCTGGCGGAGTAAATGAAGATAAACACGGGGCCTTCCCTTTCGGCGCACGAAAGAGCCCCGAAAAGAACACCTTTCATCGCCGCAAAAAGCAGCAACTAAAAAAGAAAAAAGCCGCAGGCCAGTCGAAAAATACGCTCGCATATTTTTCAGCCGGTCTCCGGCTTTTTTTCGGCCCGAAAGCTCCCTTGCGGGCATCCAGGCTCCAGGCGCAGGTCGTCGGTTGACGTTTTCCAGCCGCATCGCCAGGATAGGGCCAGGGCACGATGCGCCCCGGTTCAGGGTGTGGGAATAGGTTCTATCAGCGATCAACTGGAATATGTCATTCTGCAAGCAAACGGCAATTCAATTCATATAAAGCTGTTTTATTGGAATCCCATGTCAATCTTGACACGGCTTCATCGTAACTCAACCACTCAAAGCCAATGTGTTCATCAGAAAGGCTTATATCCGTATCACATTCAAAACCAAACGCATATTCAGGAATTACATATGTATCTTTGCTCCATAATTTCCTGTGCTTTTCTGAAATCACATTTGCAGGAATGTACGCCATGGATGTAAGTTCTATGACATGTTCAGCTTTGGTATCAGTCTCTTCTCTGATTTCTCGGATTGCCGAATCAAGAGCTTTTTCATTATCTTCACCACCGCCGGCAACAAACTGATACTGGTCAATGTCTGCACGGTGAAGAACACAAAACTGAAGCTCCGGCTTTTTCCTATAAGGTATCGCCAGTATCTGAAATGGTGCCCTCATATTTCTGCCCTCCACAAATTTCGATTCGTCATCCTCATGATAAAAGCCGAATCAGAATTGATCCGCGGGCGGCATACCCAAGGGCAGGGGCAGCCAGGCGCGGAGCAGGGCGTTTCCCTCCATCAGGGCGCTCAAAGGAGAAAAGAACAGGGCAGCGGCCTGTTTTTCCGTCAGCACCCGATCCGGCTTTTGATCGGTTTCTGCCACGGTGATCCTGCTGGAGTCCACAGTCAGGGCCAGGCGCTGACCGGCGATCTCCACAATAACGGTGCCTTCCGGCAGGGGAAGAACCGCCTGCTGCATCCGCAGCGCGGCGGACAGCACCCGGGGCCAGCAAAGCACCTTGATCATTTCCTCATCGCCCACGCGCCCGTTTTCCGCAAATGCTTTCAAGCCGTTCACCCGAGCCCGCTGCCACAGCGGGGCCAACACGGCGCAGCCCTTTCTGCCCCGCATCCAGGCCTTGATCACGGCGGGCAGATCTCCTTCCTCCACCAGGACCAGTTCTGTGATCCGGCTATCCGCAGCGATCAGGTACCCCCGGAATTCGCCGGTTTCCCGATGGCTGATCACGAAAGGCTCCGCTTCCCAGCTGGTCAGGGTGTCATACAGCCGCTGCGCAGGCCGATCGCAACGGTATGGCTGGGCTGCGTGCAAAGCGCTGATCAGGCGCAGCGCCCGGTCCTGGGGGCCCTCCACTTGGCGGAAGGCCACCCACTCCCCATCGGCCTCGGCCAAGGCATGGCGCACATTATCGGCATTGATGGAAAACTCCGCCATGCCGCCAATTTTTTCAAAGCCGTAATAGCCGTAGCGCTGGCGGCGGCCCCCCAAGATCAGGAAATCATCTCCCCGCGCCTGGGCCGCTTCGATCTGCATGCGCATAAGGGCCTTCATGTGGCCTTCGCCCCGGGCCCGCTCATGCACGGAAACGGAGCCCACATAGCCGCCTTGCAGCGTTTCCCCATGCAGGCGCACTGTCAGGGGCAGCACGGCCACGCAGCCCCGGATGCGGCCCTCGGTCACGGCCAGGGCGTGCAGGGGCGCGTACCCGGAATGAGCATACACCTTGGGCAGCAGCCGGTCAAAATGATGGGGCCGGGCCGCCTGGCTGAACACCAGGTTAATAAAATCCAGGATGTCTTCCTCGTCCCCCGGGTGGCCAAAGCGATATTCGGTCATGGTATTTTCTCCGTTTCGCGTGCGTTGGTGAACAGGCGGATACTATCCGCCCCTACACCAAATCTATGTATAAACATAAAATATGTATAAACATAAGACTAAATGTTCATAAAACATACTTTTGGGTTATCCTGCGGGCGGCATGATTTCAGGTCATGCCGCCTGCACTGCTTTCAGCAGTTCATTGATCGGGATGAAGCCTACAAGGTCATATTCGATGCGGATTTCCTGATAGCGCTTGCCGTCAATCTTCTCGGCCTTGCCAACACGGACAGCGTGGATCAGCTCGCGGGCTGCATAGGGCGTAAGATGATCCAGCTCATCATAGCGCCGAATCGTCTGGATGAAACGTTCAAGCCCTTCCAACTGGCTGCTCTGCGCTTCGATCTCCTGCTGCAAGGCAGTAACCTCGGCTTTCAGTGTCGCCTGTTCATCCTCATAGGATGCGCTCATGGCGATATAGCGTTCATCGCTGACCTTGCCCGCCACATTATCCT
>JAFUFC010000123.1 GCA_017470095.1 Clostridia bacterium
AAAATATACAGCGCCATGACCAGATACAGGATGCCGAGCACCGCCGCCAGAGACAGAATGGTCTTCAGGCCGTTCACATGAACTGTTCCCGCCAGAGAACAGAACACACCGATCGGCGTGGTATGCATAACCGCCGAAACAATCTTCACAGATATTTCGTCAACCGCCTCACACAGCCTGACAAAGGGAGTTGCCTTCTCTCCCAGGACTAGGCACGTGATCCCGATGATGATGGCAAACGCGAGCACCTGCAGCATGTTTCCGTTGACAAAGGACGCAAACGGATTGGCGGGGATCAGGTTTTTGAGTGTGTCCGCCATGCTTGTAAACTCTGCCGCCTGTACTTCGGCTTCCGCCATCTCAACAGCTACGCCCGCCCCGATATTCAGCGCCTTGGGAAGAAACAGCCCCAGCAGGCTGGCCGCAAGCGTTGTCCCAATGAAGTACAGCAGTGCCTGCCCGCCCACCCAGCCGGTTGCGGATATGCTTCCGATTCCCTTGATGCCGACAATCAGAGAGCAGAACACCAGCGGATAGATCATCATCGTCAGACTGTGGAGATAGACGGTGCTGATCAGGCTGGTTACCGGTTCCGCCCAGTCAGGCATCACCAGTCCGAATACAGCGCCTAGCACCAGGCCAAGGAAAATGGCAAGGCTCAGACGCAATGCCTTCCTGTTTGAACGGAAGGATGAAGACATGCTTTCCACTCCTTATTGATCGTGTATCATCCGCCGAAAAGCGGAGCTGAGCCGCATAGGATACAAAAGAATGACAGACACCGCCGCCCCAAAGCCCGCCTGCAGAATCTCAAAAGGCAGCTTCAAAACGGCGTACTCAGGCGTTGAATAGATGTACGCTCTGCCCAGTGTGTACCCGATTACCATGATGACCGCCCCCGCGGTGACCGCGATGATTGATGACAGCACAGGCTTTTTGCTCAAACGGCTGTGTGAGATCACAGAAACGACGATGGCCTGCAGCCCATGCGTCACCAGGGACACAAACATCGGGGCAGGATAAAAGAAGAAATCGCCCAGAAAAGAACCAACGCCGCCTACCACAAACGCCGCAAGGGGATCCAATAAAATGGCAGCTGTATCGATCACAGCGTCGCAGAAGTACAGATGGCCGCCCGGAACAGGAATACTGAAGATGCTCAGAGACAGAACGATGTTCATCCCCATGAGCAGCGCTGTTGTTGTCAGCCAGCGCGCGGAACCGCGCCGCAGCGCAGACGGTGTGTTTTGCACTTTCATCACCGACTTCGTCTCTTGATAGGATGCAGATTGATGCAATGCAGAGGGATACGACCGCGTTCGCATCCCTCTGCGTCTGTTTCCAACGAATTATTGGACTGCTTCGAATGCCGCGTCAAGCGCGGCGATGAGATCCTTCACGTTCTCCGTGCCGATGGAGAGACGGATCGTGTTGGGGCGTATGCCCTGGTCCAGCAGCTCCTCGTCCGTCAGCTGGCTGTGGGTCGTGGTATAAGGATGAATGACCAGGGACTTTACATCTGCCACATTGGCCAGCAGGGAGAAGATGGCCAGGTTGTCGATAAACTTCTTGGCGGTGCCGCTGTCTCCCTTGATCTCAAAGGTAAAGATGCTGCCGCCCCCATTGGGGAAATACTTCTGATACAGGGCATGGCTTGGCTCTGAGGGCAGCGCCGGATGATGCACCGCCTCCACCTTGGGATGCTTCGAGAGGTAATCAACGATTTTCAGGGCGTTTTCCACATGGCGCTCTACGCGCAGCGACAATGTCTCCAGTCCCTGCAGGAAAATGAAAGCATGGAACGGGGACAAGGTCGATCCCGTGTCGCGCAGCAGAATGGCCCGGATATAGGTGACAAATGCGGCGGGCCCCACTGCGTCATAGAAGGAAACCCCATGGTAGCTTGGGTTTGGATCGCTGATCCAGGGATACTTTCCACTGGCCTTCCAGTCAAACTTGCCGCCCTCCACAATCACGCCGCCGATGGCCGTTCCGTGTCCGCCGATGAACTTGGTGGCGGAGTGAACCACAATATCAGCCCCGTATTCGATGGGCCGCACCAGGTACGGCGTGGCGAACGTGCTGTCCACGACCAGCGGGATTCCATGGGCATGTGCAATCCTGGCAACCGCTTCAATGTCAATGATATTGGAATTGGGGTTGCCCAGCGTTTCGATAAAGATCGCTTTTGTGTTCTCGCGGATGGCTGCTTCAAAGCTGCCGTCCACATCCGGGTCGACAAAGGTGGTCGTGATCCCGGTCGTCAGGGGAAGGGTGTGCTCAAGCAGGTTAAAGGTGCCGCCATAGATGGTCTTGGAGGCCACGATGTGTTCTCCGGCCCTGGCCAGCGCCTGGAAGGTGTAGGTAATGGCCGCTGCGCCGGAGGCAACCGCCAGCGCCGCACTGCCATTTTCCAGGGCCGCAATTCTGGCTTCAAACACACCCTGGGTCGGGTTGGTCAGGCGGCCATAGATGTTGCCAGCATCCCGAAGTCCGAAACGGTCAGCGGCGTGATCGCTGTTATGGAACACATAGGAGGTCGTCGCGTAAATCGGAACGGCGCGGGCGTCGGTTACAGGATCAGCCTGTTCCTGACCGATATGCAGCTGCTTGGTTTCAAAGGACCAGTTCGCGGAATTCTTAATATCTGACATGGTTTTTCTCCTTTTCATTGCTTTTATTGGAGGTGCTACCCGTTCATTGCTTTTATTGGAGGTGCTACCCGGACTCGAACCGGGATGTAAAGGTTTATGAAACCCCGGCCTTGCCTTTAGGCTATAGCACCGTGCATTCGATTCCGGCTCAGCAGCACGGCATAGGATTTGCATCGGCGTCGCATTCCTGCTCCCCCTTTCATTTAATGAGTTTATTCTATCGACATAGTAGATTATTGTCCAATACGAAAAGTAAATTGTGCTTGATAGATTTTGCCTATAAGCATGGCAGCTGGTCCAGGGGGCTTTGGCGGTCACTTCATCCTAAGCCGCGGTCTTCACCCTCCGCGCGCTGGTGACGTTGCCGATACGCTGCCCGCCTTTGTCTCCGTTTCAAGATACCGTTTGAGCTCGTCCACATACCTTTCTCCAATCTGACTCAGCATGCTGCTCTTGAGTGCGATGTAGCCGACCTCCATGACGCTGTTGGGGTTTTCTTCGTCCACCTCACAGGGAACGGCAAGATATTCGCTGCCGTTCAGTTCCTCACAGATGATACCGGAGCACAGCGTATACCCGAGTGAGCCGATCATCAGGTTCAGAATGGTCGCCCTGTCGCAGCATTTGATCATCCTGGGATACTCATTGGTGGAAAGGATTTCCTTCGCAAGGTAGAAATTGCTGTTTTCACCCTGCTCAAAGGACAGACACGGCTATGGCGCAAGATCATCAAAAGCGATCGATTTCCGTACGGCGAGGGGATGACCGCGCCAAAGGTAGACATACGCACGGCAGTCGATCAGGTGATGAAAGGACAGACCGTTTTCGTTCAGCATTTTGGTGATGATTTTGCGGTTAAAATCGCTGAGATACAGGATGCCGATCTCGCTTCTGCCGGCGGCAGTATCATCAATGACCTGCTGCGTTCGTGTTTCCCGGATCGCAAAATCGTATTCTGCCAAGTCATACACGTGGGTCAGAAGAGAGAACGCTTTCACTGCAAAGGAATAATGCTGTGTGGAAACTGCAAATCGCTCTCTTCTGGAGCCGGCTTTGCCATATGCGTCCAGAAGATTCCGGTATTGCATGATCACAGAGCGTGCATATGGCAGGAAGTTCAAGCCTTCCGCCATCAGGGTTGCGCCTTTACCGCTTCGGTTGAAAAGAATCACGTCCAATTCCTTTTCCAGCTCCTTGATCGCGCTGTTCAGGGACGGCTGTGAGATGTACAGCCGCTCCGCCGCGCGGTTGAAGGAACCGGTCTCCGCGATGGCGATCACGTCATTCAGCTGCTGCAGGGGCATTCGTCTTTCCCCTCAGTCATACAGCCCTTTGCTGAAATATCTGTCTCCACGATCCGGAAAAACGGTGACAATGGTTCCTCTCGCGCCGCTGTCCACCAGCTTGCGCACAGCCGCCAGCGCTGCACCAGAGGAGGACCCTGCAAATATGCCTTCCCGTAAAGCCAGAAGCCGTGCGTTTTGAAAGGCCTCCCGGTCGGCTACCTTGATGACCCGGTCCACAAGGCCCATATCCATCGTATCCGCAATGAAGTCGTTGCCGATACCCTCAATGTCGTAATCCCCATGTTCGCCGCCGCCCATCGTGGAGCCGACTGGATCAGCAAGCACACCCTGGACACAGGGCTTTTTCTCCTTGATGTAACGTATGGCGCCGCTGTAGGTACCGCCGCTGCCCGCACCGGCCACAAACCAGGCCAGGCTCTCACCCAGATCCTCCCAGATTTCCCGTCCGGTTGTCTCATAATGCGCCTGCGGATTGGCCATATTGTGAAACTGTTCCAGAGAAATCGCGCCTGGAATGGA
>JAFUFC010000124.1 GCA_017470095.1 Clostridia bacterium
CTCATTTCAGAATTAACTGTCGTTTCTTTCCTCATTTACTCTGTATCGTTTTCAAGATTCTTGCGCTCTCTCAAAGCGCTCAGCTATAATAACACACCTTCTCCGCCTTGTCAACACCTTTTTTTAACTTTTTTTCACTTTGTTTTGATCTTTTTCCCGCTCGCGAACGATCGAAAATGGCGCTTTTTGAATTGTTCGGATATAATTAAATGTTTGCAGTTTGCCATTAAAAAATCGTTCGGAAAACAGAAAGCGCCCCTTCGCAAATATCGCCGCGAAGGAGCGCAAGGATGCAATTCTTCCTATTACTTAAATTCATATTCCAGCACCACATTGGCGGTGACGGACACATCACCGGAAATGATGGCCGTTTCATCGGAAGCCGCCTTGGCGCTGTATACATTGCTGACGCCGTAGGAATAATTGCCCTGGCTGGCGTCGACGGTGATCAGCTCGCCCAGTTCCTTCCCGGCGGCATCTGAGAGCACCTGGGCCTTCATGGCCGCGTCCTGGACGGCCCGAGTCAGGGCCTTTTGATAAGCCTCGTTGGCCTGGGTGGAATCAAAAGTGATGCCGTAGGTGGTGTTGGCCCCAGCGTTCATGGCGGCATCCAGCACCGCGCCCACCCGGCTCAGATCCCGGACAGTGACAGACAGCATATTTTCCACCTGGTAGTAATTGGTCCGCACTTCCCGGCCCTGGTCATCCACGCTGTAATCATAATTGCTGTACACGTTGAACTGGCTGGTAATAACATCTTTTTCGCCGACGCCGGCCTGCTGGATGGCGGCAATGACCGCTTGCATCAATCGGGCATTTTCTGCCTGAGCCTCACCGATGGAAGCGTTCCGGGTGTTGACGCCGATCTGCAAAGTGGCAAAATCAGCAGCCAGGGACACAGTGGCATTGCCGGAAACGCGGATGACTCGGTTTTCCTCCGCCGACGCAGACACACACAGCAAACCAACCAACGCAACAATCAAAACCAGAGACAGGAACTTTTTCATCGTTTTTCACTCCCTTTGTTTGTTCTTTTGATGACACTTTGCAATGCCGCGCACCGCCAGGACGATCACACTGATACCAGCGATCCAGGGCAGCGCTGAAACCAGGAAAATGAGCATATCCTGGAGAAACAGGGCCCCGTTTTCAACGGATGAGGACAGCCCGGCCAGGATGCGTTGCCCCAGAGAAGCCTCCTCCGTTTCCTCGATTTTGATTTCCCGGATGGTCACCCGCACGGTGCTGTAATCCACCCTGCCGTCATATCCTTTCAGCTGGGAGGTGTACCGATCGATATAATACTGGGCATCGGCAATGGCGCTTTCGATCTCGATCAAATCGGACACTTTATCGGCGGTGGCCATCAGCGTTTGCAGCCGGGAAAGCTTTTCCTTCTGGGTGTCCAGACGGGTCTGAATATCATAGTAAGAATCGCTCACATCCTCCATTTCCTGGGTCAGGGCGGTAACATGGCCGATGGCCTGGGCCCCGGTGAGGAATTCATCCAGCCGCTGGGCCGGGATACGCAGGGTCAGATTGGCGATGCGGGTTTGGCCGCTGGCCGCGTCGCCATTGGCGGACAGATACTCGATCCGGCCGCCCAATTGCTCCGTCAGGTTTTGAACGGTTTCCAGATCGGCGTCATAGGCGGCGGTACGCAGGGTGAAGCTGGCGGAGCGAATGATTTTTTCCTGTTTCGCGGCTGCGGTGGCTCCTCCGCCATCACTTCTGCTTCCATTGCCCATGGCCAGCATCATGGGGGCTTCCATGTCCGCCGCTTCTTCCAATTCGTATTCACCGTACTCATAAGCATCCGACAGCGCGTAATCGGCGGCGGCCTTCCGGGCACTGGGGACTACTGCCGAAGAAACGGCTGTATTTTTTATTCTCTGCCGGGGCACGTCATCCCGGGTAAGCAGGGTGCCCCCCACCACGAACACCAGGGCTGCCGCTGCGGCCAGCCAGTTTTTCCATTGGGCTGCGTTCCGTTGTTTTTTCTCCATATATTTTTCCTCCTCTATGGCCTGCCGCCAGGCTGCGGAGAAGGAAGCGGGCGCCTCGGTTTCCTCATCCGCCAAGCGGCAATCCCTGCACAATTGCAGCATCTGCGCGCAAGAAGCGCAGGACGACGCGTGGGCCCGCATGTGGGCCGTCGTCTCGTCAGGCAGCGTGCCGTCCATGAAGGCGTCGAGAAGATCTGAAAATTCTTTGCAATTCATGTTTTCGTCTCCTCTCAATACGTTAGACGGATGGGGAAGAAAAAAGTTCCGAAGATTTTTTCAAAAGCTGCGATAATTTTTCCCGCGCCCGGCTGATGCGGCTCTTCACCGTGCCCAGGGGCGCGCCGGTGACGGCGGCAATCTCCTCGTAGGACATAGAACGGAAATCCCGCAGGACGATCAACTGCCGGGCATCCTCAGGCAATTGAGCAAGGGCCTGGCGCAGCAAAAGCAGCCGCTCCTTTTCCTCCAATTGCACATAGGCGCTCTTGCCTTCGTCCGGCGGATCAAAGCCCTGCTCCTGGCGCAGCGCGTCCAGAGAAACCACGTTCCTTCGCTTTCGCAGCGCGTCGGTGCACACGTTCAGGGCGATGCGGGTGATCCAGGTGAAAAATTCCGCGTCCCGGCGGAAGGAGGGAAAGGCCCGGTACGCCCGGAGCATGGCCTCCTGGGCGCAGTCGGCGGCGTCCTCGGCGTTGCCCATCATGTGATAGCAGGTTTTGTACACCTGTCCTTCCGCCTGGGCAGCCAATGTTTCAAAGGACGGGGATGTTCGGAAAAACAAGCTCATCCGCCCGGCCTCCTTCCTGGTGGTTTTCAATCATCCAACGATCCGGCAAATGGCTTTCATGCCGAAAAAACAAAAAAATTATTCCATCAAGGCAAATCGGCGCGCCGTCCGCCCGTCCGGCAGCACAATTTCCTCATTCCACATGCTTGCCGGCCGCACCCATCGTTCGCCCATGCCGTACAACGCCCGGTAGTTAACCATGGGCTCCAAGGTTTCCGAGTGAAGGGACAGGCCCTCCACCTGATACAAATTTCCTTTATAATGGCGGTACGTGCCCAGGGGGATGCGAACGCGCATGCTTTCCAGGCAGAGGTAGGGATACGCCTTTTCCCAGAAATACAACTGGGTCATCTGCTCCCACAGCGTCCGATCCCGCGCGATTTTTTCCGGCAGGATCCACATGCCGTCCTGCACTTCCTCTTCCTGCCAGCGCATGTGGGACAGGGGTACATCCTGGTGAAACAGCCATACATCCCGGAAGAAGCCGTTCCCCGGCCTGTCCCGTTTTTCAGAAAGGAACACCCTCCCCCGGCGCAAATTGGGCGTAAAGCCCATTTCCTCCTCCGTTTCCCTTTGGATGGCGGCGGCGCTGTCCTCGCCCAGCAGGGCCGATCCGCCCACCACCGACCAGATATCGGGCATGATTTCCTTGTCCTTGGTCCGACGCTGCAGCAAAGTTTCTCCTTTGCCGTTTAAAAACAGGCCGTTCACCACCAGGTGGTATCGCCCCGGCGGCACAGCCTCGCCCCGCGCCATGGTTTCCCCGGTCAACTGCCGGTTTTCATCATATAAATCCCAGCTTTCCATGAAAAAAACCTCCGCTTGTTCTGTGCCCTCATTGTACCAAGAAAAAGAACATTTCGCAAGCAGGATACGCCTTGCGGCCCCGTGGGCGGAGATGCTATAATAGAAAATTGGGAGGGAAGGAAAATGCCTGAAGACCTGGACAAGAAGCGGCTCATTGAACTGGCCAACCGAAGCTGGGGCCAGGGCGTGTATTGCTTCACCCATTTTTTGGGATTGGCGGAGCTAAGCTTGTTCCAAGCCCTGATTCCGTCCCTGCCGCCCGTGCCCCACGCCCTGTTTGGGGGCGCGGAAGGATGTGAGCGCCAGATGCTGCGTTTTGGCAGCGAAGACCTGTGCGGCTATGACGCCCCCTTCCCCATCGTGTGCTTAAAAATCGCTCCGGCCAGCGCCAAATTTGCCGAAGCCCTCACCCACCGGGATTATCTGGGGGCCCTGATGGCCCTGGGCATCGAACGGGAAACGCTGGGCGACATTGTGGTAAAAAAGGACGCGGCGTACCTGTTCTGCGAGGAGCGCATCGCCCCTTACATCATGGATCATTTCGTCCAGGCCCGGCGCACCAGCTTGTCCTGTGAAATTATCGGCGCCCTGCCGGAAGGCGCCTTATTTGAAACGGAAAAGCGGGTGGTGCAGCTGTCCTCTCAGCGGCTGGATGCCCTGATCGCCCATGTGTACAAGCTGAGCCGGGGCGACGCGCAAAGCTTGTTTCCGGCGGGGAAGGTGTATGTGTCCGGCCGGCTGTGCGAAAGCCCGGGCCACACCCCCAAGCCGGGGGACGTGATTTCCACCCGGGGCTTTGGCCGGATGCGGTACATGGGGATCGAAAGCCTGAGCAAAAAAGGCAAGGAAAACACCGCCGTGGAAATATACATATAAATGGATGTCAGAATGGAGCGCCTATGGAATATACCATCATCGATTGCCATACCCACATTTACCCCGAAAAAATCGCCGCCAAAGCGGTGAAAAGCATCGGAAATTTTTATGAGATCGACATGGGCCTGGATGGCACCGTCGGCACCCTGATCCAAAACAGCCGCTCCGCCGGTGTCAGCAAATGCCTGGCCCTGGCCGTGGCAGTGGACGCCGCCCACGTGCAGCATATCAACGATTTCCTCATCGCATCCGTCCATGCCCACCAGAATTTCCTCTACGGCTTTGCCACCTTGCACCCGGATATGAACGACCCGGGCCGAGAAGTGGAGCGCATCCTAAAAGCCGGCATGAAGGGCATCAAGCTGCACCCGGATATGCAGCATTTCAGTCTGAGCGAGCCAAGGGCACAAAAGCTGTTCGCCGCCTGCGAAGGCGTTTGCCCCATGCTGTACCACACCGGGGACAAGCGTTACCACAATTCCAACCCCTCCCTGATCCCGCCGATCCTGAAAAAATACCCCCGGCTACAATTGATCTGCGCCCACTTTGGCGGGTACAGCGAATGGGACGAAGCTGCCCGCTGCCTGGCGGACACCCATGTGTATGTGGACACGTCCTCCTCCTTCTTCGCGTTATCGAAGGAGCGGGCCCGGGAATTAATTGATGTATATGGCGAGGACCGGGTCTTGTTTGGCACCGATTTTCCCATGTGGGAAGCCAAGCCGGAGATCGACTATCTCCTGTCCCTGGGGCTGGGCGATCGAGCGCTGAAAAAGATTTTCAGCGGCAATTTTCTGCGCCTGCTGGGCGAATGACACCGAAGCTTGCCATTCCATCCCGTTTCTGGTAAGATACAGGAAAGAACGCGTTTTCACCCACCGATCCACCAAAGGAGGAACCGATATGGGACTGTTCGATAAAAAATACTGCGATGTCTGCGGCGAGCGCATCCGCTTCCTGGGGAACCGGAAGCTGGAAGACGGCAATTTGTGCAAGGAATGCGAAGGCAAGCTGTCCCCCTGGTTCTCCGACCGCCGCCGCTCCACCGTGCAGGATATCAAGGATCAATTGGCCTACCGGGAGAAAAACAAGGAAAAGGTCAGCGCGTTTCAGGCCAGCCGTACCCTGGGCGAAGGCAACCTGCTGCTGATTGACGATGAAAAGAAGCAGTTCATCATCCGCCGCAGCGGCCAGGGCATGGGCGACAATCCCGATGTGCTGAGCCTGGACCAGGTGCAAAGCTGCGAAATTGAAATCGACCACAGCAAGATCGAGGAAAAGACCAAGAATGACGAGGGAAAAATGGTCAGCTACGATCCGCCCCGGCATACCCATAGCTATCGGTTTTACCTGAACGTGCTGGTCAATCATCCGTTCTTTGACGATATGCGCTTCCGGGTGAACAAAAACAATGTGGAAATCAAAACCGGCGTGCCCCTGAAAACCAGCGGGCTGCTGGCCAACGTGAAGCTGTATACCGCCCAGGAGCCGGATACCACTCACTGCGAAGATTACCAAAAATACCAGGCCCTGAGCGAAGAATTGCGCCGCGCCCTGCTGCAAGTGCCGGAAGAAGAGGAAGAAACAGAAAACGAAGGCGTGATGGAAGCCCCCGCGCCCCAGGCGATCGTCGGAAAAGTGGCCTGCCCCTTCTGCACCGCCGTTTCCGAGCCTGACGCTAACGGCTGCTGCCCCTACTGCGGGGAAAAAGTGATCTAAAGAAACTCCATACAAAATCATGGAGCAGTTCATTCACTGAACTGCTCCGTTTTTTTCTATTGCTATAACAACAGAGGTCTCCGCCGGCCCTATAACTCCGCGGCAAGTGGCCAGAGGGATCATCCCCCCTGGTTCGGGGGCTGGAGCTGAAGCAGCCCCAACCTATCCCTTTCTTTCAAGATTACAGCCCTAATTCTTTCCGGTAGCCGTCCAGCTCCCGTTCATTTCCGTAGACGAAGTGGTCGGGGAGGATTTCATTCCAGATGGGCTTATCTACGCTGTAATCGTGCACGTCGGGGTCATACACCATCAATTGCTTGCTGCGTTCCACGTAGGGGTTGGGATTGGGCACGGCGGACAGCAGGGCCCGGGTGTAGGGATGGAGCGGATGGAAGAACAATTCTTCCGCTTCGGCCAGTTCCACGATCCGGCCCTTATGAATAACGGCGATACGGTCGGAAATGAAGCGCACCACGCTCAGGTCATGGGCGATGAACATATAGGTCAACCCGCGCTTCTTTTTCAAGTCGTTGAGCAAATTCAGCACCTGAGCGCGGATGGACACGTCCAGGGCGGAGATGGGCTCATCCGCCACGATGAACTGGGGTTCCATGATCAGGGCCCGGGCGATGCCGATGCGCTGGCGCTGGCCGCCGGAGAATTCGTGAGGGAAGCGGCTGGAGAATTCGGGCAGCAAGCCCACTTCCTCCAGGGCCTTTTGCACCTTTTCCTCCCGCTCGGCTTCATTCTTGTACAAGTGATGGTTGATCAAGCCCTCGGAAACGATGTAATCCACCTTGGCGCGCTCATTCAGGGAAGCCATGGGATCCTGGAAGATCATCTGGCAGCTGCGGATGACCTTTAAATCCTGCTCCTTGCTGATTTTACCGTTGATCTTCTGGCCGTTTAAGTATACCTCGCCCCCGGTAATAGGGTTGATGCGCACCAGGGCCCGGCCGATGGTGGTTTTGCCGGAGCCGCTCTCCCCCACCAAGGCAAAGGTTTCACCCTTGTAGATTTCAAAGTTCACATCGTCCACCGCCACAAATTTCTTGCGGCCAGTGCCGAAGGTGACCTGCATATTCTTCACCTGGATCAGCGTTTCCCGGTTGGGGTCCAGGTGGGGATGATAGGCGTTGGGATCGGTGCCCGTCTCGGTCTTGGATTCGGCCAGGCGGGCGATGGACTGGGGTTGATCCACTTTGGGCGCCCGGGGGTCCCGCAGCCAGGCCTTCACCTGGTGGGTGGCCGTGACCTCGTACATGGGCGGCTCTTCCAAGAAGTCGATGTTCAAGGCATGCTTATTCCGGGGAGCAAAGGCGTCGCCTTGGATTTTGTTGAACAAGTTGGGCGGCGTGCCGTCAATGGCGGGCAGCTTTTCGCCCTTCACGCCCAGTTGGGGCAGGGCGGACAGCAGCGCCCAGGTGTAGGGGTGCCAGGGGTCGAAGAAAATTTCATTGGCCATGCCGATTTCAATCACCTGGCCGGCATACATCACTGCCACTCGGTCGGCCACATTGGCAACCACGCCCAGGTCGTGGGTGATGTAGATGATGGTCATGTTCTGCTCTTTTTGCAGCCGCCGAATCAAATCCAGGATCTGGGCCTGAATGGTCACGTCCAGGGCGGTGGTGGGTTCATCGCAGATCAGGATTTGGGGCCGGCAGGCCACGGCAATGGCGATGACCACCCGCTGGCGCATGCCGCCGGAAAATTCATGGGGATACTGCTTATACCGCCGGGCGGCATCGGAAATACCCACGGCTTCCAGGATGCGCAGGGTTTCTTCCTTGGCAGCCCTGCCCCGCAGGCCCTGGTGCAGTTCGACTGCTTCCTGAATCTGGTAGCCCACTGTTTTCAGCGGGTTCAGGCTGGTCATGGGGTCCTGGGTCACCATGGCGATCTTCTTGCCCCGGATCTTCAGCCATTCCTTTTCGCTCAGCTGGGTCAATTCCTGGCCGTCATACTGAATGCTGCCGTGGGTAATGCTGCCATTTTTGTCCAGCATGCCCACAAAGCACTTGGTAAACACACTCTTGCCGCTGCCGGATTCGCCCACGATGGCCAAGGTTTCGCCCTCGTACAGATCCAGGGACGCTCGACGGATAGCGGTCAATTTATTGCCCCGGAGAGAAAAGGTGACCTCCACATCCCGGGCCGACAAAAGCGGCACCTGGGACAGCACTTGACGGGCGCGGGCATCAAAATCAACGGTTTGCTTCATGGCTTCGCTCATTGCTTTGTGCCCTCCTTACACGTGGTTGCGGGGGTCGCAGGCGTCGGAAAACGCGTTGCCCACCAGGTAGAACGTAATGGTAATGATGGAAACGATGCCCGCCGGGAACACCAAAAGATAAGGATAATCCAGGAAGAAGGAGCGGGCGTTGCGAAGCAGGATGCCCAGGGACGGCCGGGACACATCCATGAGGCCCAGGTAGGTCAATGTGGTTTCATAGGCGATGGTGCCCGGGATGGCCAGGGCCAGGCGCAGGATAATCACACTGATCAGATAAGGCAGAATGTTGCGCGCCAGAATGCTGCCCACGCTGGTGCCCAAGCAGCGGGAGGCCAGGTTATATTCCCGGTCTCGGTACATGAGCACCAGGTTACGCACGTTCCGGGCTGTGGCCAGCCAGTTGAAGAAAATCATGGCCAGGGCCATAATCAGGAAGGATTTGCCCACCATCAGGGCGATCAGGGTCATGTAAATGATCGTGGGCACGTTGTTGACAAAATTATACAGTTCGGTAAAGAACCGGTCCAGCTTCCGCACATAGCCCCACAAAAGGCCGATCACCGTGCCCAGGATAATTTCTCCCACGGCCACCAGCACCGCCAGCAAAATGGACGTTCGGGTGGCGAACCACACCTGGCACCAGTAATCCCGGCCCATGTTGTCCGTGCCGAACCAGAATTCCGAATTGGGGCTGGTGAACATCCGGTCGTAATCGATGCGGATGCTCTCAACGGTGTATTTGCTGATGAGTGGTGACACAAATGTGAAAATAAAAAGCAGGATGAACACCACCGACATGATCACCGCCGGCTTGTTCCTTAGGAAATTCTGCCACACGCTTTTCCAGTAGGAATAGTTCGAGTAACCGGTGCGTTCAGCGTCGGACGCTTTATACTCCGCGAATTCAAACAGCTGTTTTTCCGGCATCCGGCTGCGGGACTGGGGATATTCCCGGCCCCTGGGCCGCTCCTTCTTGGGTTCCTGATCCACCGTATTGTAGTCGATGCTCAGGTCCACCACCGGCTGTTCCAGCTCCTGAACGGATTTGATCTTGTTTTGCTTGCTCATCAGCGCACCTCCCCCTTTCCGGACAGACTGATGCGGGGATCGACCAGCACCATCAGCAGATCGCCCAGCAGCACGCCCACCACGCCCAGCGTGGCGTACAGCAGCACGCAGCCCTGTACCACGTTGGTATCATAGCGGGAAATAGCGTCCGTCAGCAGCGGGCCCATGCCCGGCACGGAAAAGAACTTTTCTACCAGCAGGGAGCCGCCCACCGTCATCAGCACGGAATAAGGCAGATACTGGGCCAGGGGCACAAAGGCGTTTTTCAGCACGTGGCGGAACATCACCTGCCGGTCATTCAATCCCTTCAGCTTGGCCAGGCGGATGTAATCCTTATTCAATTCATCCACCATGTACCGGCGAGTCCAGAGCATGTAACCGGCAATCGACGTCAGCGTCAGGCAGGCGATGGGCAGAATCGAGGACTGCTGCACCTTGCGCACCGAATACAGCGAGGGCAGCCCCAGCACCCGGGCGCCGAAAATGAGCACCAGGGAGTAGGACACCAGCGTGGGCACAGCGTTGATGAACACCGTGTAGCCCGTGCCGACGTGATCGATGGCATGCCCCTTAAACCGTGCTTGCAGCACGCCCAGCACCACGCCGATCACCAGCGCGATGCCCAGGGCGGTCAGCCCAATCCGCATGGACACCCCAAACCGGCTGCCGATTACATCCACCACCGGTTTATTGGTCTGGATGCGGCGGGACGTGCCCAGGTCAAAGCGCGACAGGCGAACCAGGAAATTGCCCAGCTGAACCAGCGGTGGATCCAGCAGCCCTTCCGCTTCCAGGCGGGATTGCTTCTGATCCTCCGTCAGCTTCATCAGTTCATCTTCGCTGAAATAGTAATCCGTGGGCATCAACCGCATCAGCAGGAACACCACCGATACGATCAGCAAAATCGTGACCACGGATTGCAGCAGGCGTTTTAAGAGATATTTTGCCACGTTTGTTCTCTCCCATACAATAGGTAAATGGGGAGACTCCGTTGTAGGGAGCCTCCCCCCGTTTCCCGCGCCGGGTGCCTCGCTGGACGCCGGCGCGGGGATGATTCAGTTGATCTTTCTCAGGAAAATTATTGAGCGGCGGCGAAAGCGGCGTAATCTTCGCTGGTGTAGATCTGATCATTGGTTTCCCAGTTCACGTAGCGGTAGGTCTGGGAACCATAGGGGCTGTACACCCGGGTGTAGTCGTTGATGCAGGTCAGCTCCCACTGCACATCGTAGTAGATGGGCACGCACAGCGCATGCTCCAGGAAGTATGCTTCAGCCTTGGCGAAGGCGTCGTAACGAGCGTCGTCGTCATCGGTGATGGCGTGGGCCGCGTTGGTCAGATCGGTGAATTCCTTGTACACAGCGATCAGGTTTTCATCGGTGGCATTGTTGGCGAAGGAGTAGGTCACGGTGTAGTACGCGCTGTCCTCGCCGTAGGTTTCCTGGCTCAGGAAGTTGATGGGATCGCCGAAGTCAGCGCCCCAGCCGTTGATGTAGATGGAAGCCTTGTGCAGGGCAGCCACTTCCTTGGCAATGCTGGAAACATAGGTGTTGATGTTCAGCACAGCGAAGTCATCCCCGAAGTAATCGGAAATGGTCTGCTTGAGGGCGTTGGCCCGATCCAGCTGGGTCTGGTCGCCGCCGGCGATGTAGTAATCGATGCTGACGGGGAAGGTGACGCCCGCGGCCGTCAGTTCTTCCTTGGCCTGGGCTTTCAGGGCAGCAGCCTTGTCAGCGTCATAGCGCATGTAGGTGTCGGAAGCATAGGACAGGCCCTGAGCGGCCACGACCATGGCGGCATAATCGGTGCCGTCAGACTTACCGGCCACGTTGTTGGCGGAATAAGCGTAGTTCACACAGGCCAGGGGGTTGATGGCGTTGATGGTGCGCAGATACTGGGTCAGATCCAGGCCATAATAGAACAGCTGACGGAAAGCTTCGTTGGCCACAGCCTTGTTCCAGTTTTCATCGGCGGTACCATCTTCAAACAGCTTGTCAAAGTTGAAGTGAATCTGATAGGAATACTTGGTGGGACGAGCTTCCACCAGGTTCTTATAGAACTCGTTGGAGGGATTGTTGCTGATAATGTTCAGGTTGGAGGGGGACAGGGTGGCGTGATCCAGTTCGCCAGTCTGGAAGAGCTGGTAAGCGGCGTCCTGGGATTCGATCATCTTGATGATGACGCGCTCGAACCGCTTATGGCCCTCGGTATCGTTGGCATAGAAGTATTCGGGGTTCTGCTTGAACACCTTTTCATTGCCGGCGGTGAAGGATTCGATGATGTAGGGGCCGGTGTACCAGATGGTGGCGGGCTCAGCAGCTTTGTAGCCATCCACGCCGATTTCGGCGATCAGCTCGGGGGACAGGGGATAGAAGCTGGTGTAGGTGCACACGGTGGGGAAGTAGCTCATGGGATAGGTGGCGGTGTATACCAAAGTCAGATCATCCTCTGCTTTGACACCCACCATTTCCGCGAATTTGCCGTCGGCGGTCAGGGCCTTGGCGGCTTCTTCGCCTTCCGCGGCGGCCAGTTCCTTGGTGTACTCATAGTATTCCTTGGCGCCCTTGACCATCTGGAAGGGCATCGAAGTGTTGGTGCCGTTGTTCTTGGAGAAGTTCACGACCCATTCCATGGCGGTGACCCAGTCGGAGGCCTTCACATCGGCCTTCACAGTGCCATTCTGGTCCACCCACTTCATGCCCTCGTTGAGCTTGAAGGTCCAGGTGGCGCCGCCGTCTTCGCTGTACCATTCCTTGGCGGCCGCGGGGATCAGTTCGCCCTTGTTGTTGTTGGTGAGCAAGCCGTCCACCAGGTTGACCATAACGTTGTTATCCACAGCCTTCTGGGACATCAATACGTTCCAGGTCTCGATTTCACGGCTCTGGGTTTCATAGGTATGCAGTTCCTTAATTTCATCCGCGCTTGCGAACGAGGCAACGGACAGGATCATGACCATCGCCAACACGAAGGAAAGCAGCTTTTTCATGTTCAGTTCCTCCTCAATTGTATTACACCTTCAACGATGTATGTTGAATTATAACCTGCCCTTCCTCCTACCGTCAAGCAAAAAACACTTTAAAAACAATTATTATGCAATTTTCTCCCGTTTTTTTCTCTAGATTCCATCAATTTGAATTTTTTTATGCTTAAAAATGCATTTTTCGCAGTGCTTGCTTTTTCCCGCCGATATGTGTATCATAAAGCGGAAGGGAGATGAACGAATGAAAAAATGGCGGAGCATATGGCAGCGTTACATGCTGCGTCCCTTCCTATATATGGCCTTTTCCCGGTTGATGGTGAGCCTGGCCGCAGTGCTGCTGGCAAACTTTTTCCTCTCCCCCGCCGCCGGGAGGAGCTTAAAATCCACCCTGTTTTTGCTGTGCGGCGTGCTCTTTGCCGCCCTGGCATGGATTGCTTTTTTGCGGCTGGACGGCGCCCATTTGCCCCAGGCCCTGATGCTGCGGTTCAATCCGGGCAAAAAGCCCAAAAAGCAAACCGGCGACATCATTGATTTCATTGATGAAGAACCGCGGATCGCATTTGAAGATCTGGATGATGAAGAAAAGGACGCGTGCATCCTGGGGGCAAATCTGATCTGCTGCGGGATCTACTTGGTGGTTTCCCTGGTGGTATGAAGCGCCGCGGAGCCTCGTTGCTCCAGCAGGGCACGCCCATCGCGAATGAACGCCGCCTGGTATTACCAGGCGCGGATATCATTCGCCCCAAATCATGCGCCATAATCGGCAATCTCCATACAAAAACCACTTCGCCCCGTCATGGAAGCGAAGTGGTTTTTTTCACAATCAGGCCGTCAGGCCGTTGCTGTTTATTTCAGGTGCCAAATTTTCTCGTTGTATTCCCGGATGGTGCGATCAGAGGAGAAAATGCCGGAGCAGGCGGTATTGGTGATCGCCATGTGCAGCCATTTTTCCTTGTTCTGGTAATCGGCGTCGATACGGCGCTGGGCCATCGAGTAAGAGCCAAAATCCTTCAGCACAAAGTAGGGATCGGAGAAGAGCAAGTTATGGTAAATATCCTGCAGGGCGGCGGGGTTATCAGGGAACAGGGTGCCATCAATGATCTGCAGCAGGGCCCGGCGCAATTCGGCGTTGTTCTCATAGATATGCATAGGAGAATAATTGCCCTCCCGATACAGATCGCTGACGGTGTCCGCTCGCATGCCGAAGATATAGATATTGTCGTTGCCCACCTGCTCATACATTTCCACGTTGGCACCATCCATGGTGCCGATAGTGACCGCGCCGTTCATCATGAATTTCATGTTGCCGGTGCCGCTGGCTTCCTTGCCGGCGGTGGAAAGCTGCTCGCTCACATCCGTAGCGGGAATCAGCCGCTCGGCGGCGGACACGCAGTAGTTTTCCAAGAACACCACCCGCAGGTACTTCTTGGCCCGGGGGCTGGCGTCGATCAGCTTGCTGATGGCGATGATCATTTTGATGATCTGCTTGGCCATGTAGTAGCCGGGGCTGGCCTTGGCGCCGAACACGAACACCCGGGGCGTCATGGTGAAGTTAGGATCGTCCATGATGCGGTTGTAGAGCACCATGATATGGAGGGCGTTGAGCAGCTGGCGCTTGTATTCATGCAGCCGCTTGGCCTGCACATCCAGCATGAAATCAGGATCGATGCTCATTTTCTGGTTCTGCATCAGGAAATTGGAGAATAGCTCCTTATTCTGGCGCTTCACCTTGGCAAACGCGTCCTGGAAAGCCGGGTCATCCCGGTATTTGAGCAGTTCCTTCAGCTTTTCCGGCTCCCGCACCCAGCCGTCGCCAATGGTGTCGTTCAGCAGGGTACGCAGGCCGTCGTTGCAGCTCATCAGCCAGCGGCGATGGGTGATGCCGTTGGTGATGGCGGAAAATTTCTTGGGCGAGAATTCATAATAATCCCGGAAGGTATCCTGCTTGAGGATTTCGCCGTGGAGCTGGCTCACGCCGTTGACCGAATAGCTCATGGCCACGCACAGGTTGGCCATGTGCACCTGGTTATAGGCGGTAACGGCCATGCGGGCAATGCGGGGATCGGCCCCGTTGTGGAAGTGATCGGCCAACCGGGCGCAGACCCGGCGATTGATCTCCTGGAGAATCATATAAATGCGGGGCAGCAGGCTGCGCATCATATCCTCAGGCCATTTTTCCAGCGCTTCACTCATAACGGTGTGGTTGGTGTAGGCCACGGTGTGCTGCACGATGTAGGAAGCTTCCTCCCAGCCCAGGCCCTCCTGGTCCATCAAGATGCGCATCAATTCGGGAATCGCCAGGCCCGGATGAGTGTCGTTGATGTGGATGGTAATCTTCTCCGGCAGCTTCATGAAATCATTGCCGAAGCGGCGTTTGAAATCCTTGATGGCATACTGCAAAGTGGCGCTGGTAAAGAAATAGTGCTGCTTGAGGCGAAGTTCCTTGCCTTCCCGGTGATTATCCTCCGGATAGAGCACCTTGCTGATCACGGCAGCCAGCTCCTGCTCCTGCATAGCCTTGGAATAATTGCCGCTGTTGAAGGTGGACAAATCCATCTGCTTGGGGCTGCGGGCACGCCACATACGCAGGGTATTCACCGTTTCGCAGTCATAACCGCACACGGGCATATCGTAGGGCACGGCTTCCACCGTGCGGTAATCTTTGTGGATAAACTGCATTTTGCCGTTGGCCTGGGTTTCTTCCACATAGCCGCCAAAATGCACCTGGCAGGTATCTTCCATATCCGGCACTTCCCACACGTTGCCGTTTTCCAGCCAAGCATCGGGCACTTCCACCTGCTGGCCGTCAATAATCTTCTGGCGGAACAAGCCGTATTCATACCTTATGGTGCAGCCCATGGCGGGCAGGGACAGGGAAGCCAGGCTGTCCATAAAGCAGGCGGCCAAACGACCCAGACCGCCGTTGCCCAGGCCCGGTTCCGGCTCTTCCTTGAGGATCTCACGCCAGTTGATGCCCAGTTCATCCAGGGCCTGGCGGTAGGTATCGTTGGAACACAGGTTCAAAATATTGCAGTGCAGGCTGCGGCCTGTCAAGAATTCCACAGACAGGTAATACAGCCGCTTGCCGGTGGATTTTTTGTCCTTCTCCCGGTAGGCCACCCACTTTTGCATGATCTGGTCCCGCACGGTGGACGCCACGGCATAGTACACCTGCTGCTCCGTGGCGTCGGCCAGGGTGCGGCCGTTGTACCGCTGCAATTTGCCCAGAATGGATTGCTTGATGGATTCTTTATCGAATTGCGTAGTCGGCATAAAACGCTGCCTCCTCTTTCTGAATTGCGAAAAATCGTGAAAAACACACGAACAATTTATTTTATCACGTTTCTTTTTATTCGTCCATAGGGAAATTGGTGAAAAAATCATGGAGCCCCGCAGGGGCTCCGCGCCCATCCTGCGGATGATGATTGGCAAAGCATACAAGCAATGCAGGGGGCGGATATCATCCGTCCCCTGCAATTCCTTGATTTTTCTGAGGTTCCAGGTATGTGCCGGTTTGCTGCTTTTCGGTCCGATGCTGACAGCCCCTATGCATCACACGTTCCAAATTTCCCTGGCGTACTGCTGGATGGTGCGGTCAGAGGAGAATTTGCCGGCGGAGGCCACATTGACCAGGCACTTGCGGGCAAAGCCGGCGGGGTCGGCAGCGTAGTCCCGGTTGGCTTGCAGCTTGGCGGCCAAATAAGAGGGAAAATCTTTGAAAATGAAGTAGTGATCGGGCTGATGCCAAGAAGCGCCCTTGAGCAGCGCGTCGTGCAATTCCCGGAACGCCCCGTCCTCATCGGGGAAAGTGCCGTCGATCAGGGCGTCGACCGCCTTGCGGATCACGGGGTCGCTGTCGTAAATGGCCCGGGGGTTGTAGGTGGGCTTCAAGGCGTTGATTTCTTCCACCGTGGCCCCGAAAATATAGTTATTCTCCCGGCCGGCCTGCTCCACAATTTCCACGTTAGCCCCATCGAAGGTGCCCAGGGTGACGGCCCCGTTGAGCATCAGCTTCATATTGCCAGTGCCGCTGGCCTCGGTGCCCGCGGGAGAAATCTGTTCGCTCACGTCGGCAGCGGGGATGATCTTCTCCGCCCAGGACACATTGTAATTCTGAACGAACACCACTTTCAGCCGGTCGCTGGTTTCGGGGTCATTATTCACCTTTTCCGCGATTCGGTTGATGAAACGGATAATGGCCTTGGCCCGGACATAGCCCGCGGCGGCCTTGGCCCCGAAAATAAAGGCCGTGGGGGCAAAACCGGTGATGGCGCCATCCTTGAGGCCGTTATAAATGGCCAGGATTGAGAAAGCGTTCATCAGCTGCCGCTTGTATTCATGGAGCCGCTTCACCTGCACATCAAAGAGCATATCGGGATTCAGGCGCACCCCTTCCCGCTTCTCAATTTCGGCACAGAGCTGCGCTTTCTTTTCCCGCTTCACCTGCCGGAACGCATCGCAGAATGCCGCATCGATCATGGGCTTGAGCCGCTCCAGCTCATCCAGATTGGTCAGGAACCCTTCGCCAATCTTGCCGGCGATCAGGCCGCTCAGCTCCGGATTGCACAGGCCCAGCCACCGGCGCTGGGTGATGCCGTTGGTCTTATTCTGGAACCGCTCCGGGTACACCTGGTACCAGGCGGAAAACACATCCTTTTTCAGGATCTGGCTGTGCAGTTCGGCCACGCCGTTGGTGGCATGGGTGGCATACACGGCCAGCTGGGCCATGTGCACCCGCTTGCCCTCGATGACGCAGCGATCGGCCTGGACGGGATAGCCCAGGCGCTTCATGTCCGCCTTGAAGTGGGCATCGATCATTTTAATCACGTTCACCACCGCCGGACACACGGAGGACAGCAGGGCCAGATCCCATTTTTCCAGCGCCTCCTGCATGACGGTGTGGTTGGTGTAGGCAAAGGTTTCCCGGGCGGTTTCAAACGCCGTATCGAAGGGAACGCCCTCCAGCATCAACAGGCGGATCAATTCAGGAATGGCCATGACGGGATGGGTGTCGTTGAGCTGCACGGCGTATTCCTTGGCAAAGCAGGAATAATCGTTGCCGTGGCGGGCCTTGTACGCGCGCAGAATATCCTGCATGGTAGCGCTGACCAGCACATACTGCTGCTTCACCCGCAATTGCTTGCCTTCCCGCATAGAATCGTTGGGATAGAGGAATTTCACAATGTCCTCCGCCTTGTTTTTATCGGCGGAGGCGGCGGCGTATTTCTGCGCGTTAAACAGCGGAAAATCAATTTCGTGCAGGCTTTCGGTCTGCCACAGGCGCAGGGTGCCCACGTTCCTTGCCCCGTAGCCCACCACGGGCATATCGTAGGGCACGGCCAGCACATTGCCCGTTTTCATTTCCACCACCACTGCCTGATCCAGCCGGCGGATGGACCAGGGATCGCCGTACTTGGACCAGTCGTCCGGCTCCTCATGTTGGCAGCAATCGACAAAGGACTGTTTGAACAAGCCGTAGCGGTAGCGCAGGCCGTAGCCGGTCAAGGGAATATCGTGGGTGACCGCGCTGTCCAGGAAGCAGGCGGCCAGACGGCCCAAGCCGCCGTTGCCGAAGGCATCGTCCTCGATATCCTCCAGCATGGCCAAATCGACGCCCTTGGCCCGGAGCAAATCTCGGGCATCGCTCAACAAATTCATACAAAACAAATTGTTGTACACCAGCCTGCCCACCAGAAATTCAGCGGAAATATAGGCGGCCTGGCGCTTTCCGGCACGCTCCTGTTCTTTTTGGGCCCACACGGGGGCCAGCTCCTCCATAGCAGCGGCGGACAGGGCCTCATGCAGCTGGATGGCGTCTGCCTCCGGCAAAGCCTTGTGTTCCCGGGTCAGGAGCAGTTCCTCCGCCCGGGCAATCAAATGTTCCGCGGTCATCATCCAATGATTCACCCCCTGTTGGTTTCTTCATTCAGTTGTTTCAGTTTCCGGGCCAATTCCTTCGTGGCGGCGCCGGGCTTCATGCGCCACAGCCAATTGCCGCCCACGGTGCCGGGCCGGTTCATGGTGGCCCAATCGCCCAGGGAAAGCACATCCTGCATGGGAGCCACAGCGATGCGGGCCCGGCTGGCAAACACCGTGCGGATCATGGCCCAGGGTGCGTCATCTTTGTTTTCAAAGCCGGCGATTCGTTTGGCGGCATCCAGCTCCACGTCGGAGCAGGTTTCAATCCGGGCCAAGGCCGTCACGTTGTCGTGGGTGCCAGTGTAGTAAGCGGTATTTTCCGGAATATTCTCCGGCAGATGAATGTTGGCGTCGTCTGCCCCAAAGGCGAAGGACAGCACCTTCATCCCCGGATAGCCGGTAAAGGCGATCAGGCTGCGCACCCGGTCGTTCACCGCGCCCAGATCCTCCGCCACCACATCCAACCCCGGCAGCTCCTTTTGCAGCCGCTTGAACAGCTTTTTGCCCGGGCCGATCACCCATTTGCCGCCCCGAGCGTTGGGCGCGCCATGGGGAATTGAATAATAATTGGCAAAGCCAATGAAGTGGTCGATGCGGATGATATCGTACATCTTCGCCATCTGGCCCATGCGCCGCACCCACCAATCATACCGGCGGAACCACAGGTACGTCCACCGGTAGAGGGGATTGCCCCACAATTGCCCATCGGCGGAGAAATAATCCGGCGGCACGCCTGCCACCCGCCGGGGCACCCGGTCCTTATCCAGCTGGAACACCTTGGGTTCCATCCAGGTGTCGGCGCTATCCTCGGCTACGTAGATGGGCATATCGCCAAAGAGGGAAATGCCCAGGCTATTGCAGTATTTTTTCAATTCCTGCCATTGCAGGGCAAACACGCACTGGCACCACAGATGGAAGCGAATTTCCTCCTCCAATTCCTGGCGATACTTGGCCAAAGCGTCCTTTTGGTGCATCTTCGCCCCCTGATCGGGCCACTGGGTCCACATCTTGCCGCCGAAATGGTTTTTCAGCGCAGTAAACAGGGCAAAATCCTGCACCCAGCGGTTCTCCTTGATGAATGCGGCCATTTCCCGCTGCATCTTCATTTCGCACTGGGCGAAGGCGGCGCGGAGCAGCGCCATCTTATGGGCACGCACCGCTTCGTAGTCGATCCGCTCCAGATGATCCGGCATATATTCTTGCCCAGACTCCCGAATAAATAATCCTGCTTCTTCCAATTTTTCCACCGAAATCAGCAAAGGATTGCCTGCGTATACGCTGGTGGACTGGTAGGGCGATTCGCCGTAGCCCGTGGGCCCCATAGGCAGCACCTGCCAAATCACCATGCCCGCTTCATGCAAAAAATCGGCAAATTCATAGGCTTCCCTGCCCAGGCTGCCAATGCCTCCTGGCCCCGGCAGAGAGGAAATGTGCATCAGAATCCCGCTTTGGCGCATGTTCATCCTATCCTTTCCATATATCAGTATAATCAGGTGTTTGAACGGCTCTTCTTCACGCTTCACGCACCGATTCCCGCAGGACCAGGGAGGCGGGCACCGTCACATGCCGGGCGTGCGCGCCCGATTCCATCATTTCGGTCAGCACCGCCACGCTTTCCCGGGCAATTTTGCCGATAGGCTGGGCCACGGTGGACAGCCGGGGCAAAGAATAGCGGCCCATTTCGATGCCGTCAATGCCCAGCACGCTCACATCCTGGGGCACCCGGCGGCCCAAATCGACCAGGGCCCTGATCACCCCCAGCGCCACCGTGTCGCTCATGCAGAAGGCGGCGTCGGTATCCGGGCAGCGGCGGAAGAAGGAAAGGGCCGCCTCATAAGCATCCGAAAGGGTGAAGCGGGTCTCCACATAACGACCTTCTTCCAATTGCATGCCGCGGTGGTGGAAGGCGTCTTCCACCCCCAATGCCCGAAGGGCCAGGCTGTCCGTGCCCTGCCGATCGCCGCCGAATACGGCGATTTTTTCATGCCCCCGCTGCAAAAGCGCTTCGATGGCCTGGCAGGCCATGGCCCGATCGTCCATCGAAACGGAGGAGGCTCGCGCCATGGGCGTGCCCTGGGTCGTAACGGTAGCAAACACCATGGGGAGATTCACCCCATCGATGGCGTGGCACCGGTCGTCAATGCGGCTGCCCAGGAAAATCAGCCCGGACGCTCGGCGGCTGTGGGTCAGCATTAGCGCATGATGGAATTCGTCCGCCTGCTCATCGATGTACTCCAGGGCAAAGGGCGCCTTGCCCGGGGCGGCGCACTGCAGCATTTCCTCCGCCAGGGCGCTGAGGAAAGGGTTCTGCCTCCCCCGGACGATCACCGCTACCATCTCCTGATCCGCCCTCTTCAGCCCCCGGGCATTGGCATTGCCCACAAAATGGCTCTCCTTCATCACCCGCCGCACCTTCTCCTGGGTGGCGCGGCTCACATCCGGCCGGTTGTTCAGCACCCGGGATACGGTGGTCACGCTGACGCCGGCACGCTCCGCAATATCCCGGATGGTATCGATTTTCATGGCGGCGTCTCCTTTCCGGTAACGTTATCGGTAACGTTTTCAGTCCCGCCTATCATACCATGCATCAGGGGCCTTGTCAACGGGAAAAGGCACGAATCCCGTTCATTTCAAAACCACCGGGCGCATCAAAAAACGACCATGCCCGAACACGCCGGGATGGCCGATGATTGGCTGTAATAAAATTATTCCTCCGCCCCTCCGGTGATGGTAACGCCAGGCAAACGAGTGATATGGGGAATCAGGTACTGGTCATACTGCCGGGTGGCGGTGGAAAAGCGCAGCACGCCCGAAAGCTTACGCATGTTGCCGGACACCGATCCGCCGGACACGATCTGCACCTGTTCGCCATCGTGCCAGTAACCCAGCCGGATCTCCCCGGCGATATCGCCGGTCAGCGCGTCCACCTGAAAATCGGAAAAATCCAGCACTTCCAGGTACTTGCCCGTCCGGAGCGCTTCTTCCGCTTCTCCTTCCCCGCTTACATCAAAATTGCCGGCAATGAAAGCGTCCTCAATCTTCAAATACTGAGTAAACTGGCGGCTGCCCCACCAGTTTTTCGCCACGCCGTGGTCAATCAGGGTCAGATCCCGAATGGGCGCGCCCTCCGCATCGTAAGCGGCGTTCCGAGAGGAATTCTTCAAATGCTTGACAGCCCGGATGGTTAACTTGCTTCCGCCTTCCCCTTCGCACACGGACTGGCCGATTTCCCAATCGCTCAAGCCTTGATACTTCATGGCCGCGCTCATGCGGCTGATGAACCAATCATACACGTCCACCGCAGCGGCGTTGCTCAGCACCAGGTCCGCTTTCCCCAGGGCCGGGGTGGGCACGGTGTGCAGCCGGTCACGGCTGATGCGCAGGGTTTCGGCCAGGTTTTCCTTCAGCATTTGCCTGTCGCAAGTGCCGGAGGTGTAATTGCGGTACAGTTCAATTTCGTGCCCTTCCTTCCGGGCGTTGACCACCACCTCGATCATGGAAGAAGGATACACGCTGGTCACGTCGATGCCGGTGGAGCTGATGAAACGTTGGTTCACGAAGCTGGCAAAAATCTCGTAGGAGTTAATATCCTCCGTCTCCGTTTCAGGCAGTTCCTGCATGACCTGGATGAAATCCCGGGCCACCTGGGCCACATCCACCTGTTCCCCCGCATCAGCCGGGGCCTGAGCAGGGGCGCGGAGAGTATAAGCCGGGTTTTTCACCAGGGCGGCCTGCTCCAGAAGACGGGTCACCGTCTGTTCCGCTTCCGCCCTTGTGGCGGTGGGGGCAATTTCCCCTGTGGCGCTGCCCAGGAACTGCTGATCTTCGCTGAGCCGGTATACCTTAACTTTTGTTTTCTGCACTTGGGACGCCCGGTTCTGGTCCAGCCGGTGGCGGATAAAATAAAATTCCCATTTTTCAGTGGCCGTATCGGTCACTTCCCAACCATCTGCGCCGCTTGCGCGCAGAATATCCAACAACGCATCCATCATGGCTTTGATCCTCCTTCCTCAGCCCAAGTGCGCCCGGGCCTTCAAATACGGGCCGCCGTCGGACACTTTGACCCATTCCTTATAGCCCTTGCCGCAGCCGCCGGAGCCAAACACTTCCCGGTCGCCGCTGGCCATTGACACGGAGCCCAGCAGGTCGGGCACATAGCCGGTCATCACGATGGGCGATACCACTTTGCCGGTCAACTTGCCGTCCACAATCTCATAGCCCCGCTCGATAATGCACTGGATGCCCCAGTGCTTGGGATCCTCCATGCCGGACTGCATGCCCCGGAGCAGGTAGCCGTGCTGAACGGAAGCGATCATTTCTTCTAAGGTGGCATGGCCGGAATCAAAAATGGTGTTGGTCATGCGGGTGTACACCTTATGGGCGTAATTTTCCCGCTTGCCGTTCCCAGTGGCCGCAGTGCCCAGCCGCAGGGCGGACAAAGCGTCGCAGATGCCGGTGCGCAGGATGCCATTTTCAATTTCGATCACGTCCCCGGCCAGGGTGCCTTCGTCGTCAAAGGCATAGCTGGTCACATCCACCGCGCAGGTGGCCCCTTCGTGCATGGTCACCAGGTCGCTTCCCACGCGCTTGCCGATGTAATCGGCTCCCAAGGCCCGGCCCTTGACGAACATATCCATTTCAACCCCATGACCGAACGCTTCATGGGCGATCAGGCCGGATACTTCCGGAGAGGTAATGATATCGTATTCCCCGGGCTCGATGTGATCAGCCCGCAGGCAGTCTTCAACGGCCGTCAGGGCGCTGTCAAGTTTTCCTTCCAATTCATCCAGCAGCTCTATGCCCTTGCGGCCAGACGCGCTTTCGTAGGATAGGGCATTCTTCCCTTCCCGCATGGCAATGGGCAGAATGGCGCCTTCGGAGTACACATAGCTTTGCCGCATATGCCGGTTGGCGGTAAGAAACAGCTTTGAAATGTGGGTGGATTGAAAACTGACCCGGCAGTCCAGCATGTCCTTACCCCGCGCCATCCCAGCGTTGGACAGGGCGGTCAGCCGCTCAATCAGCTGCTTCTGATCGCAATTCTCCGGCAAAATCTCACAGTCAAATTCCGCCGTCAATTCGCAGGGTTCATCGGGCAGCGCCGCCGTATCGTACACCTGGCTGCCGGTGGCTTTCAGCACCATGAGCTGCGCGTCCAGCGCTTTGAGGATTTCCGCCGCCTTCTCCTCCGATTTTTCCGGCTCGAAAGCGTTGAAGGCGTATTCGCTGTACAGGCCATTCCGGTGCACCCGCACCACCTGGCCCCGCTCGGTGGTCATGGTTTCGTTTTTCACGGCCTTGGCCCGCTGGCCTATGCCCATGCTGAATCCCACGGAATCAGTGGCCAGGATGCTGACGTAATCGTAATGGCTGCCCAGCAGCTCCACCAGCCGCCTGAGCCCCGGTTCAATCCCGGTCAGGTAAGCTGAAAACGGTGCTTTCAACAAAATTCCCTCCTCCAATTGCCAGCTTTTTCGGGCGGATCATCTTCGCCCTTGCATTTTTGTATCGCCTGTATGGGTTCCTTCCCTGCCCCTCTTATTCCGCCGGGGAAAACCGGGCCAGGCTCGTATTGGTGACGATGGTTCCGTTTTCTACCCGAACGATGCCCAGATCGTCATTTTGGATGGCCTCCAGCGCCGTTTCATCCGGCTGGTCGGCAATATACGCAGGCAGCAGGGACAGCAGCACATCGGCGCATCCCTGGTGGCGAGACAGCGCGCACAGGAACGGAAACGCCGCCTTGCACAGGCCGTCTTGCGGGTCGATGGCAGCGGTGCGGATATCACCGATGCCATATACGTAATAGTGGGTTTCGTGCGCTGGGTCGATCGGGAAGGCCCGGAGCGTTACCAGCGTCATGGGGCCGGTGTATTCCAGCCGGCCCACCGGCACGCCTCGGCCGTCCTGAAGCTCATACAGGTTCTGGGCGTACAGGGTATTCCGTTCATCCAGGCACCGAGTGAAGCCGTCCAAGCTGGACAGGGTACCGTGGGTGTAGCCCTTCTCGATCAACGCTTCAGCAATACAGTCGGCGGCAAAAGCATTGCGCATCCAGGAAAAATCCAGATAAGCGGTAGTTTCGCTGTCCCGGCAGAAGGCGGCATAGCGGTCGGACACCGTTAAACATACCGTATCGTTTCCCAGGAAACGCAGGGAGATATCCGCCGGGTTCATGGCATATGCCGCCGCTTCCGCTACCCAGGCCCGGGTTTCCTCATCCAAGAAGGGATCGAAAGCCGCCGCTTCCGCGTCGGATGCGCTATTGAACAGGCTTTGGTAAGATTCCCAAATGGGCCCCAGATACAGCCACCGGCCGGCGCTTTCCATTTTTTCCAAGGCCCGGTACAATTCGGGCTCCACCCGCACCTCCTGGTTGGGGTGGCTGTTCACCTGCCACAGGTTTTGAATTCCCATATGCGTCTGTCGGGCGTCCAGCACCTGGTACGCTCGCACCGACGCGGTGGTGTACAGCATGGTCAGCGCCTTCCGGGCAATCGCAGGCGATTCGCCGTCCGCGCCCAGTTCGTAATTGAACACAAATTCCGCGCCGGCCCCCAGGCCCGCGCCGCTATCCGCCTCGATGGCGGTCCAGCCATTTTCCACCCGCAGCAGCGTCAGCACAGAATAAATCAGGACCCCGGCCAAAATGACCAAGGCCCCGATGAACGCTGCCGTCTTCAGGGTGAAATGCTTATCGCTCAGCTCAATGCGCTGAACCGGTTTGGGTCGGTTCGCTGTGCGGTCTAACGCTTCACGCTTCATGTTTTCCCTATCAAACGATGCTCAGCAGTAGGAAAATGCCAAACAGCACCAGCACCGCGGCAATCAAAATCAGCCCGGCGATCGCGCCTTTTTTGCACATTTTCTGGTTGCGGAAATGATGGAAATGCTTGAAGATCGCCGCGGCGATCAGGCCCAGGATGGGCAGGAAGAAGGACAGGATCGTGTACCATATGCTGCCCGTATCGTGCACAGGGGTCTGAAGGAATTCATCCTCCGCTTCTTCCTGCGCCTGCTCCTGGGGCGCCTCCTCGTTTTCGTCCAGCAAAGTGATGGATTTGAGGGGCACGTTCTTTTCCCGCAGGGCCTTGTACTCCTCGATCTCCTTGGAATTGCCAAACACATAATGGCCATGGCCGATATCGGTCAGCTTGGGCTCCTCCTGGCTGTAATCATGCACAGAGGGGTCGTAAGTGAACAGCGCCTTGTGCTTTTCCAGCTTGGGATCGGGAATGGGAATGGCAGAAATCAGGGACCGGGTGTAGGGATGGAGCGGGAAATTGAACAGTTCATCGGTGGTGGCCACTTCCACAATATCGCCCTTATAGATAACGGCGATGCGGTCGGAAATGAACCGGACGATGGACAGATCGTGGGCAATGAACAGGTAGGTCACGTTCCGCTCCCGCTGGAACTTTTTGAGCAGGTTCAGCACCTGGGCGCGAATCGACACGTCCAGGGCGGAGATGGGCTCGTCGGCAATGACCAATTCCGGCTCCATAACCATGGCCCGGGCCAAACCAATGCGCTGGCGCTGGCCGCCGGAAAATTCATGGGGATAGCGGGTCAAATGCTCGGGAAGCAGGCCCACTTCATTGATCATGGTTTCCACCTTTTGGACGCGCTCGGCCTCGCTGTTAAACAGGTGGAAGTTGTACAGGCCTTCGGAGATGATGTAGTCCACCGTAGCGCGCTCGTTCAGGGAGGCGGCGGGATCCTGGAACACCATCTGCACGTTGCGGATCACTTCCCGATCCAAAGACCGAGGAATTTTTCCGGAAATGCGCACGCCTTTATACTGGATTTCACCCGCCGCGCAGGGATTGACCCGAATTACGGCCCGGCCGATGGTGGTTTTGCCGGAGCCGCTCTCGCCTACCAGGGAGAAGGTTTCGCCCTTGAAAATATCGAAGGACGCGTTTTTCACAGCACGGACGGCGTTATCGTCCTTGCCGAAGGTGATATCCACATTTTTCAGGGACAGGAGGATTTCGCGGCCATCCTCGTTAACCGGCCCTTTTTCCGGCAGATGCGCCGCGCTGGCGCTCCGCTTGGCCTCTTTCGCGTTATCAGGCACTTTGCTGTCTCCTCCTCGTTAAATATTGAATGCTTCCAGCAGTTTTTCGTGGATGTTTTCGATGATCTCGGGCTTCTTCACCTTGGGGGAGCGGGGGTCCTCCAGCCAGGTCTTGGCGTAGTGGGTATCCGTCACCCGGAACATGGGCGGCTCCTTCAAGGTGTCGATCTTCATGCAGTAGGGATTCCGGGGGGCGAAGGGATCGCCCACGATCTTGTTGTACAAAGATGGCGGCGTGCCCGTGATGGAGTACAGGGGCTTATCCTTCTGCGCCAGCTGGGGCAGGGAGGACAAAAGCGCCCAGGTGTAGGGATGGCGGGGATCGTAGAACACTTCCTCCACCTGCCCCACTTCCACAATCTGTCCGGCATACATGACGGCCACCCGGTCAGCCACGTTGGCCACCACGCCCAAGTCGTGGGTGATGAACACGATGGTGTAATCAAACTCCCGCTGCAAATCCTTAAGCAGTTTCAGGATCTGGGCCTGGATGGTCACGTCCAAAGCGGTAGTGGGCTCGTCGCAGATCAAAATCTTGGGCTGGCAGGACAGGGCGATGGCAATGACGATGCGCTGCCGCATGCCGCCGGAATACTGGAAGGGGTAATCGTCGAACCGCTTTTCCGCATTGGGAATGCCCACCTTCTTCATCAGGATCACGGCGCGCTCCCGTGCCTCCACCTCGGAGCAGTGCTGATGCTTGATGATGATGGAGGTGATCTGCTTGCCGATGGTGATGATGGGGTTCAGGCTCGTCATGGGGTCCTGGAACACGGTGGCAATGCGGCGGCCGCGGATCTGCGTCCAGTCTCCATTGTCCCGGATCTTGGCCAGGTTCACGGCGCACACGCCATGGAGCTTTTCGTTGCTTTCGTCCAGCAGCTTCACCCGGAAGGTGACCGGGTCAAAGGCGTTGTTCAGGGCGGTATCGTCGCTCAAGTCAATGCCTTTGGTCATGGCCTTTTTCATTTCTTCCTGCAATTGGCGCAGAGCGCGCACCCGCTTGGTAGCCCGATAGCGGCCCACAGACAGGTACATTTCCCGGGCAACCCGGGCGCACTGCTTTTCCGTTTCAGGAGAAACAGACTGGGCAATATCCTTTTCATACTGGGCCTTCAGCACCGCCATACGCTGATTCCAGTCGTTCTGCCAGGCGGTATCCGCCTGGGCAGCGGCCTTCAGTTCCTTCACCCGGGCGGCCCGGGCGGCCTGACGCTCCTTCACCTTGGCGTCCAGGGCGGAAATTTCCGCCGCCGCAGCCTTAATCTTATCCTTTTCTTTGGAGGTATCGAAGGTCTGCTTCAGGTTGAACAGTTCGGTGCGCTTGAACACCAGATCGCCGATTTCGGTGTCCCACTTGTCCGCTTCTTCCTCGGACATGGTGGTACGGCTCCGCTTTTCGGCCTGGAGCGCCTCCATCTGATGGTAGACGTCTGCACCTTTGAGCAAGCGCGCGTTCTGGATCAGCTTTTCCTGGGCCCGGCGAATGGACGCCCGGGCGCCGTTATCCAGCATGACGGTGGTATCGGCCAGTTCATCGTCGGTGAAGAAAATATCGCCCTGATCGATGAAGCCGTTGCCATCCAGCATACCGGCAAAGGTTTTCGTGAATACGGATTTACCAGAGCCGGATTCGCCCACGATGGCGATGGACTCGTTTTCGTAAATATCCAGGGAAATATCCCGGATGGCCGTCAGGATGCGGCCGCGCACCCGGAATTTGACCACCAGGTCCTGCACGCTCAGCAATACTTTTTTCTCTTCCATGCCGCACCTCTTACATATGTGTCCGGGGGTCGGACGCGTCGCCCAGGTTCTGACCCACCACATACAGCACCACGGTGATAATGGAGGCCACAGCCACCGGGGACCAGAACTCAAACTGCCAGCCGGGCGTGAGCATGGCGTTTTCCGCCTGATAGATCAGCCGGCCCAGGGACATATCCGACATGCCCATGCCGATATAGGAAAGGAACACTTCATAAGAAATATAAGAAGGAATTTCCGTGGCCATCAGCGTCACGATGACGGAGGTCATGAAGGGCAGGATGTTCTTCATGGCGATACGCAGGATGGGCGTGCCCAGGCAGCGGGAAGCCAGATTGTACTCCCTGTCGCGGATGATGATAACTTGGGTGCGGATGAAGTAGGCAATGCCCAGCCACCCGGTGATCGTCAGGGCGAACACCATGGTCCAGAACCCGGCGGAGAAAATGAGCACCAGCACGGAAATGAACAGGATGTAGGGCACATTGCCGATGATGTTGTACACCTCGGTCATGAAAATATCGAATTTCTTGGAAAAGCCCCACACCGAGCCCACCAGGATGCCCACCGTCATGTTGATGGCCGCGCAGATAAAAGCCATGGTGATGGAAATGCGGCTGCCAAACCATACGGCGTCAAAGGTGGATTGTCCAGACGCGCCGGAGCCCAAAATCCAGTGGATACTGTGGCCCAATTTATTCAAGGCCGCGCCAGGAAGCAAATGCTTGGCGGAAGAATCCATCAGGTTCTGGAAAGGATCATAATCCACCATGAGGGGATAAATGTAGGTGAAAGCCAAAATGATGGCAAACAACGTGAGAATCACAATGTTGATCCGCTTGCGGAAGAACACCCGAAACACGCTTTTCCAGTAGGAATACCGGGGCGCGGTGATTTTTTCGGATTCAAGATCGTTATGGTCCACATGAGCGAAGAGCTCGGCCTCGGACATGCTCAGGTCCGACAAATCAACCAGTTCGTTATAATTATTGACTTTCATGCCCGATCACCGCCCTTTCTCCGTGAAGGAAATTCTGGGGTCAACCAGCGACATCAGCACGTCGCCCAGGATGATGGAAACCACCGACAGCAGCGCGTAGAACAAGGTCACGCCCACGATGACGCCGTTGTCATAAGTATTGATGGCCTTCGTGAGCAAATTACCTGCGCCAGGCACCACATACACACGCTCGGTGATGATGGCGCCAACCAGGCTGCCCAGCACGCTGGCCGGAATGCCGTGCACCAGGGGGATGACGGCGTTCTTCAAAATATGCTTGGAGAAGATTTCCCGCTCGGTCAAACCGCCGCTGCGGGCGAACTTCACGTAATCCGCGTTCATTTGGTCGATCATGTAGCGGCGCAGCCACTTCATCAGGTTGGCAACCGACGGCAGCGCCAGGGAAATGATCGGCAGCGCATACATGCGCCAGTCAACAGAATCCATATTGAAAGTGGTCGGCAAGCCCATGCTGTAACCAATGGCTTTAAACAGGAAAATGTACGCCAGAGAAGGAACAGCGATGATGAATACGATGTAGACCGTGCCGATCTTATCAATGGTCTTATCCTTCTTGCGCGCCATCACGATGCCCAGCGGCACGCCAATCAAATAGGCAAGGAACACAGCGATAATGCCAATCACGAAGGAGTAGCCCACTTTGCTTAATCCGCTCTTGATGGTCACCACGCTGGTGTAATCGTCGGTGAAGCGATCCCGGTTCACCAGGCTGGCATCCCGAGAGCCGGCCGAATACGTAGCGCTATGCAAGTCATCGGCGCTGTTCTCCGTCAGACCGGTGGGATAAGTGAGAACACGGGTCACATAAGAGCCTTGCGGTGCGTTCATACTCTGGAACACATCCACGCCCGAATTGACCGTATAGGATTTGCCCAGATTAATGGTCACCAGATTTTGGTGAACGAAGGGGAAATGATGATCGGTGTACAGCAGATACTTATGCAGTGTGCCGTTGCCGATAATGGCTGGGGCAAACGTGTCCCCGCCATAGACAGGATCATGCAGGGTAAAGGTCAGCCCTCTTTGGCCAACATCCTCCTGCACATAATGGATATTGTCCACGCTGACCAGGCTGGTCAGGTAATTCCACAGCCGGCCCATCAGGGGCTTATCCTTATAGGCGAACAATTGCTGCTGGCCGCCGGGCGCCACCTTTTTCTTGGACAGCTTGGCATCCAAGCGGGTGACGGCGTAGCCCTGCCCTTCGTAATAAGCGGTAAAGCGGGCGACGTATTCCGCCACTTCCTCCGAATCATTCGACGCCTTTTGGCCAAACGCGGATAATTCAGCGGCTCTTTCCGCCGTCAATTCGCCGGAAGCCACCAGCGTTTGCAGCCATTCCGCGTAAGGAACGTAATCGATGTAGCCGAAGTCTTCCCACTTGCGGTACTGATACACCGTTTTCTGGTTGTTGCCCAATTGCACATATACTGGATCTTGGGCGAAAATCAGCTGCCGATCCAGGCAGGAATATATCAGCACCATCACGATGGCGACCACGATGATCACCGATACGAGGCCGTGCAGAATGCGCCGGAGCAAATATTTCGTCATACAATCACTCTCATTTATTGATCTTTTCCGCCATCACGCGTCAAGCAGGATAATGGGGGATTTTCCAGATTGACAGCGGCGAAGGGGATGACGGAAACCGTCATCCCCCGCCATTGTCAAACTATATAGGCGAAGCCTGATTTTATGAATCAGAACACACCCAGAGCCTTCACCATGTAGCCAGCATAATCGGGCAGCATGGTATCCAGGTAAGTCTGCGGATCGCCGTAGTCGGGGCCCCAACCAGACAGGTCGCACAGGTCAAAGTTGGCCTCGTGGCCCAGGTTGTAGTAGTAGCCCGCATAGTACCAATCGGCGCTGGTGGGGCAATCCACCTTGTTCACCACGATGCAGCCATCGGTGGCGGCAGCCACGGACTGCTTCAGCGCTTCTTCACGGTTGTTGTAGATTTCGCTGCCGGTGAAGGTGGGCACGTCGATGTAGATGGGCTTGTCAGCGCTGATTTCAACGCCTTCAGCAGCCAGTTCTTCGATGGCCTTGGCCAGGTAAGCCTTAGCGTTTTCAACGTTGTACCAGCCGTCGAAGCCGGAGCTCATCTGGGTGTCAGCGTCCCACACCTTGGCGGTCACGTCGTCAGCATCCAGCTGGGCCTGCATGATTTCGCCATAGTAGGTGCCAGCGGGGAAGGTGGTGGCAGTGCCGTTGATGTCGATGGTCACGTCTTCTTCCAGGGAGACGAAGTTGCCGGGCACGTAGGAGTTGATCAGAGCAGCGTACTTCAGGTCTTCGCCCACGGTCTGAGCTTCATAAGCGCCGCGGTCCAGGCTCATCAGCAGGGCACGACGGAAGTTGATGTTGCTCATGGCGGCGTTGGTGCGAGCGGCGTCTTCCACAGTCTGGGCAGACACGGCCTTGGTGGCGTCATTGAAGTTGGAGAACGCATGACGGTTCACGTTGAAGAAGCCCATGAAGGAGGTAGCGTCGGTCTGGGAGACGTAGCTGTGCTTGTCGAACAGGCCGTCCACCTTGCTCTGCTCCAGGCTGGAAGCGGTCAGGCCGCAGCCAGAGAGGATGCCAGCTTTGAAGTCGTTGTAGGCCTTCAGAGCGTCGGTGCCATCATTGAAGTACCAGTTCACGGTGTGGATGTTGATGTGTTCCTTGTTCCAGTAGTTTTCATTGGCCTGGAACACGATGGTGTTTTCCTTGGTGGCGTTGGTCACCAGGTAGGGACCATTGTAGGCAATGTGGTCGGGATCCTTGCCGTAGAGGTAGGTTTCCGCTTCAGCGTTGTAATCAGCGCCGAACTGGCCGCCCTGGGAGGTGTAATAGTCACGGCTCAGGGGAGCGAACACGCCGTAGCCCAGCATGGTGGTGAAGAAGGGGCAGGGAGCAGCCAGGGTGTACTGCAGGGTCAGGTCGTCCAGCGCCTTCACGCCCACGTCTTCAAAGCTGCCGTTAGCGTTCATGTAAGCATCAGCGCCAGCGATGTTGCAGCCTTCGGGGCCAACCAGGTATTCCAGGCCTTCGGCGGCGTCCATCATGTGCTGCATACCGGCAACCCAGTCGTCAGCCTTCACGTCGGCCACTTTACGGCCCTGGCTGTCCACCCACACAGCGCCTTCGCGGATGGTGAAGGTGTAGGTCAGGCCATCGTCGCTCACAGTGTAGCCGGTGGCCAGAGCGGGCTGCTGAATGTTTTCTTCGTCATATTCGTAGAGGCCGTCATAAGTGTTGATGATGGCACGGGAGTCGGCCTGCTTGGAAGTAGCCAGCACGTCCCAGGTGTTGGGGTCGCTGCTGTAAGCATAGTTGTAAACGTCGGTCAGTTCATAGCCCTTGTCAGCCAGGTAAGCCTTGGCCTTGGCGTCATATTCGCCGGTGCCATGCACTTCGTTCCACAGGGCGCGCAGAGCTTCCACGTCTTCGGTGGTCAGGATGGCGTCCTTGACGACGATGAGCTGATGCACGCGGTCAGAGTCGTTGCCCCACAGAGTGGTGTTGCCGGACCGGGGCGCAACGCGGGTGATGGCATAGTTGCCGCCGCGGCTTTCGATGGGGATCATCACGGCGGAGCCCAGGATCTTTGCTTCAGCAACGGCCATCAGCGCATAGCGCTCAGACACGTTTTCAGCTTCCTTGGCAGCCAGATAGCTGGTGTAGAAGTCGCCCAGCACGGCATTGTAAACTTCGGTGGAAGCCGCTTCATAAGCTTCGGTATCCACTTCAGTCTGCGCGTCGGCAGCCAGCTGCACGCTTTCGCCCAGCGCTACGCTGCACAGCATGCACAGCGCCAGCACCAGAGACAGAATCTTGGAAAATTTCTTCATTGAATTTTCCTTCCTTTCCAAAAATTTTTATTTCACCGCGTTTAGCCGCGGAAAATAAACCCGCTCCCTGCCGCCGCGCGTCTTCCTTCGCGTGGGATGAACCATCCCCCTCCGTCGAAAAACTTCACGGCTTTAGTGTGTTACAGTAATTTGCAACACATCTATTATACAAAACTAAATCCGAAAAATCAATAGGATTCAGTAGATTCCATTGTGCTGATTCGGTTTTTTTCGTCCGTTTTTTCCGCTTTTTGCCTTTTTCATCCCGTTTCTTTCCTTCAGGGCGGGAGCCAGCCGTTCTGTTGCATAATGGCAGGAAGTATGATAAAATATAGGCTGTGTTTATCACAGAATTGGAAAGTTGAAGGAGATAGCGGCCCATGGGACAGCAGTGCGCGCCCTCGGTGGTCTGCCTGGGTTTTTTTGACGGAGTGCACAAAGGGCACCTGGCCCTGATCGAAGCAGCAAAAAAAGCGGCAAAGGAAGAAAACCTGCGCGTATGCGTACACACCTTCGATCACGCGCCGGGCAGCAAGGGGATTGAATTAACCACGCTGGCCCAGCGGGAGCGGTTGCTCCGTTCCGCGGGGGTAGACGAGGTGGCCGTCAGCGCGTTCGACGACGATATGCGCCACATGAGCGGGGATGATTTTTTTCGGCAAATCGTATTAAACAGGCTGAACGCCCGTCACGTGGTCTGCGGGGACGATCACCGATTCGGCTACAAAGGCGCCTGGGGGATTGAAGCGTTGCGGCAAATGTGCAGCCAAGCGGGAATTGGCTTAACGGTGGTGCCGGCGGTAACGCTGCCGGACGGCACGCGCATCTCTTCCACCGCCATTCGCCACGCCATCGAGACGGGCAATTGGCCCTTGGCGGAGCAAATGCTGGGGCGAAGCATCCCCGAAGAAGAAAAAAATCCTTTCCATAATAAATAAGGGTAAATTTCTCTTGCGCAATCACCGGAAACAGGGTAAAATAGCATCAACAATTTCGATACTGATAACGAAAGGAAGGAATCAAACATGTACCGTGCAGTGATTACCGAATCCAAATCAAAAATGGAAAAGACCCGGGAATTTTATCAAAAGGACATGCTGGCCCTGCGAGCAGGCCGCGCCAACCCGCAGATCCTGGATCGGATCGTGGTGGACTATTACGGTACCCAAACGCCCCTGAAGCAGATGGGCAACATCAACAGCCCCGAACCGCGGCTGCTTACCATCGCTCTGTGGGATCCCAAGGCCATTCCCCTGGTGGAAAAGGCCATCCAGAAGAGCGACCTGGGCATGAACCCCTCCAACGACGGCAAATTGATCCGCCTGGTGGTGCCCGAATTGAATGAAGAACGCCGCAAGGAATTGACCAAACTGGTGCGCAAGGGCGCAGAGGAAGCCAAGGTGGCCATCCGCGGCGTGCGCCGGGACGCCATGGAGCAGTTCAAAAAGCTCAAGAAGGATTCCCAGATCACTGAAGACGATCAGCGCAAAGCGGAAGAGGAGCTGCAAAAGCTGACCGACAACCAGATCAAGGAAATCGACAAGATCGCCGCTGAAAAAGAAAAGGAGATCATGGAAGTCTGATGCAGAATGTGCTGGGCCGTCCTGTGAAGGAGGCCCTTTCTTCCCTCCCGGCAGGGCAAACGCCGCCGCGCATCATCGAAACCGCCGCGCCCCGGAAGGACGGGCAGGTTCGGTCGACAGGCACGCTGCGGGTGGTGGCCTGCCGGGAAGGGGTATGGATCGCGGCCCGGTTTTATGATCAAACCCCGCCGCAGGAAAACGAGGACGCATGACGGAAGTTACTCCCCTGCCCCGCCACGTGGCCATCATCATGGACGGCAACGGCCGCTGGGCCAAGAAAAACAAAATCAAAATTGCCCTGGGCCACCGCACTGGTGTGGAGGCTTTGCGGGCTATCATCCGGGAAAGCAGCGATATAGGAATCGAAGCGCTTTCCCTTTACGCTTTTTCCACCGAAAATTGGAAGCGGGATCCCAGCGAGGTGGAGGCCCTGATGGGGCTGCTGCTGGAATTTTTCACATCGGAAATTGATGAATTGGATGAAAAAAACGTGTGCATCCGTATATTGGGCGATAAGGACGGCATGCCGCAAAAACAGCGCCTGGCCCTGATCAACGCGGAAGAACGCACGAAGAATAATACCGGCTTAAAGCTCAACATCGCCATCAATTACGGCGGCCGGGCCGAATTGGTCCGGGCAGCCCGGAGCTTGGCGGCCAAGGCCGCCGCCGGGAAAATTAAGCCCGAGGATATTACCGAAAAAACCCTTTCGGACGAGTTGTATACCCGCGGCCTGCCGGACGTCGACCTTTTGATCCGCACCAGCGGGGAAATGCGGCTGAGCAATTTTCTTTTGTATCAGTGCGCCTATGCCGAATTTTTGTTCCCCACCGTTCTGTGGCCGGATTTTTCCTTGGAAGATTATCATCAGGCGCTGGAAGCGTTTGCCCATCGCGACCGGCGATATGGAGGACGGAATTCATGATCACCCGGATTATTACGGGCGTATGCCTGGTGACGCTGCTGGTCACGGCCCTGGCCATTGGGGGCTGGGTGTTTTCCGTGCTGTATATGCTCACTATCTGCCTGGCTATGTATGAGGTCTACCGGGCGCTGCGGGAAGCGGGGCACCGGCCCGTGCAGTGGCCCAACTGGCTGTGCCTGGCCTTGTCGATCCCCTTGTTTAATTTAATGGGCAGCGTGACGCTGCTTTTGCCCCTGGTGGCCGGGGCCGCCATGCTGGTGGCCACGGTGGTGATGTTTCGGCCCGAGCCCCGGCTGGAAGATATTCTGGTGTCGGTGATGCCCCTGGGCTGCGTGCTGCTGCCCGGCATGTGCATGCTGGGACTGCAAAACGCCCCAGACCGGGCCGATCAGCTCATGCTGACAGTGATGGCCTTTGGTGTTCCCCTCTTTGGGGATACGCTGGCTTATTTCTTTGGCAGCCGGTTCGGCAAGCATCCCTTCTGCCCGGCGGTGAGCCCTCACAAATCTGTGGAGGGCGCTGTGGCCGGCATGGCAGGCAGCATGATTTTCGCCATGGCGGTGTGGGGTGGCTTTTCCCCGTTTGCGCCCATGCCCCCCTGGTGGCATTTCCTGATTCTGGGTTTCCTGGGCGGCTTTGCCGGGGAAATGGGCGATTTGTTCGCCTCCTTGATCAAGCGCCACTGCGGGCTGAAGGATTTCGGCACCATCTTCCCCGGCCACGGCGGCATGATGGACCGGCTGGACAGCGTATACTGGTCCACGGTGATCATGTATGTGTACTTGAACCTGTCATCTTTGATGATTCCCTAAAAGGAGAAAATGCATGAAGCGCGGCATCGCCATTCTGGGCAGCACCGGTTCTATTGGCCGTCAGGCCATTGAGGTGCTGCAATTGCATCCCGACCGCTTTTTTGTGACGGCCCTGACCGCCCACAGGAACGCGGCGCTTTTATTTGAGCAGGTGCGCGCCCTGCGTCCCCGGCTGGCCGCGTTGACCGGCGAGGAAGCGCAGGTGCCCGCTGATCTCTCCTTCTGCGAATTCCGCTTCGGGCCCCACGCGCTGGAAGAAGTAGCCGCCCAGGCGGAAGGAGAAGACGTGCTGGCCGCCGTGGTGGGCGTGGCCGGGCTCAAGGCCGTGATGGCCGCCCGGAAAGCGGGCAAGCGGGTGCTGCTGGCCAATAAGGAAACGTTGGTGGCCGGGGGCCAAATGGTGATGAACGCCTGCCCTCCGGGATCGCTTTTTCCGGTCGACAGCGAACACAGCGCCATTTTCCAATGTTTGCAGGGCGCCGGGCCCAATCCATATGAAAAAATCCTGCTGACAGCTTCCGGCGGTCCTTTCCGCACCTGGGACAAAGCCGCCATTCAAACCGCCACCGTGGCCCAGGCCCTGGGCCATCCCACCTGGAATATGGGCGCCAAAATCACAGTGGATTCCGCCAGCATGTTCAATAAGGCCCTGGAAATCATTGAGGCGAAATGGCTCTTTGACGCCCGGCCCGAGCAGATTCAAGTCGTGGTGCACCCCCAATCCATCGTCCATTCCGCCGTGCAGTTCCGGGATGGGGCGGTAATCGCCCAGCTGGGCAGCCCGGACATGAAGGTGCCCATCCTGTACGCCATGAGCTACCCGGAGCGGCTGGAAACCGGCGCGAAGGAGCTAAATTTGTTCGCCCTGGGGCAATTGACCTTTGAAAAACCGGACACGGATAAATTCCCAGCCATTCGCATGGCCTATGAAGCTTTGAAGGCCGGCGGCGCGGCGGCCTGCGTGCTCAACGCCGCCAATGAGGAAGCATCCTATGCCTTCCTGCAAGAAAAAATCCCTTTTGGCCGCATCCCGGAGATTGTGGCGGAAGCCTTGCAGCGGCACGGCCACCTGCCGGCTGACGCCTTGGCAGATATTGACCGGGCCGACGCCCTGGCCCGGGAAACGGCACGGGCCATGCTGGATTAAGATCAGAAAATTGTCATACAATAAACCGGTTCCTCCCGTTTCTATGGGAGGATAAAGTTGATCGTGTTACCACCGTCCATCCCGGGGAGATTTTCGGGAGGGAGGTTCAGGAGGGAATTCACTGTGGGTTTTAAAAGCGGGTTCCCTCCCGCTATCCGCTTCGCAACCCCAAGGAGGTTCTATGACGTTTCTCTACATCCTGGCCGCCATCCTGATGCTGGGCATCATGGTGACGGTGCACGAAAGCGGCCATTTCTTCGCCGCCCGGATGACGGGCATCCCGGTGAAGGAATTTGCCATTGGGTTCGGCCCGAAAATCTTTTCCTGGAAAGGCAAAAAGCACGACACCCAGTTTTTCCTGCGGTTGATTCCCGCAGGGGGCTACTGCATGTTCTACGGCGAGGACGACACCGAGGGTACGGAGGCGAAAAATGATCCCCGGGCCATGGGCAATTACGCCGTGTGGCGGCGGATCTTCACGGTGCTGATGGGCCCCATGATGAATTTCCTCCTGGCGCTCATCGTGGCCATGTGCATTTTTGGCGCCGTGGGCGAGGACACAAACGGCGTGTACGGCTACACGGTGGTCCAGTCCGTCGCGCCCGGCAGCCCGGCGGAAGAAGCGGGATTACAGCCACAGGACGTGCTTTTATCCATTAACGGTGAGGACGCAAAGGGCCTTTCCGACGATGGAAACGCATACAAAATATCTCAGCTCATCGATCAGTACCAGGCCGAGGGCGACATGCTGGCCATCGGCGTGCAGCGTGGAAGCGAAAACCTCATCCTGCGCGCCGCGCCCCGGTATGACGAAACGGAAAAGCGCTTCCTGCTGGGCATCACTTTGCTGGTGCAGTACACCCCGGGTTACACCCCCGTCGCGCTCCCCCGAGCGGCGCAATTGGCCGCTGATTACTGTGTGCGGGCCGGCGGCGCGATTTTAACCAGCCTGCGGGATCTGGTTACCACCGGCAAGGGCTTTGAGGAATCCTCCGGCCCGGTGGGCATCATTCAATTGATCGCGGAAGAAACCCAAACTGCCGCCCAGACCTCCCGGGCCGAAGCCTGGCTGACCTATGCCCAACTGCTGGTGCTGATCTCCGTAAACCTGGGGCTTTTCAACCTGATTCCCATCCCCGGCCTGGACGGCAGCCGCATCATTTTCCTGATCATCGAGGGCATTCGCCGCAAGCCGGTGCCCCAAAAGGTGGAAGCGTATGTGCACACGGCGGGCTACCTGCTGCTGTTTAGCTTCATGATCGTGATGACCTTGAAAGACGTACTGAAAATATTCCGATAAAACCCTGAAAAACGGAGGATGAATTTCCATGGGCGCGAAGAAGCAAGTGCTGGCCGGAAACGTGGCCATCGGCGGCGGCAGCCCCGTTTCCATTCAATCCATGACCAATACGGACACCCGGGACGTGGGGGCCACGCTGGACCAGATCAAGACCCTGGCCGCCTCCGGGTGCGACTTAGTGCGGGTGTCGGTGTACGACCGGGCCTGCGCCGGGGCTGTGCGGGCGCTGGTGGACCAAAGCCCGGTGCCCTTGGTGGCCGATATTCACTTCGACCACACCCTGGCCATCGCCGCCATGGAAAACGGCATCCACAAAATGCGCATCAATCCCGGCAACATTGGCAGCGAGGACAAGGTGCGGAAAGTGGTGGACTGCGCCAAAGCCCATCACGTGCCCATCCGCATTGGCGTCAACTCCGGCTCCCTGGAAAAGGATATTCTGGAGCGGGAAGGCGGCGTGACGGCCAAGGGCATGGTGGAAAGCGCCCTGCGCCACATCCGCATTTTGGAGGGCGCGCATTTTGACGATATCGTTATTTCCCTGAAATCCAGCAGCGTGCCCCTGACGGTGGAGGCCTACCGGCTCATGCACGACACCTGCGATTATCCCCTGCATCTGGGCGTTACCGAGGCGGGGCTGCCCGGCCAGGGCACCATCAAATCCGCCATCGGAATTGGCTCCCTTCTGCTGGATGGCATCGGCGATACCGTGCGCGTCTCCCTCACCGGCGATCCCGTCAACGAGCCCCGCGCCGCTCTCGACATCCTGCGGGCCCTGGGGCTTCGCAAGGGCATCCGCTTCGTTTCCTGCCCCACCTGCGGCCGCACCCAGATCGACGTGGCGGCCATCGCCAAGCGGGTGACGGAGGAATTTGCCGATATCGACCAGCCGGTCACCGTGGCGGTGATGGGCTGCGTGGTCAACGGCCCCGGCGAAGCCCGGGACGCTGATATCGCCCTGTGCGGCGGCAAGGACTGCGGCGCGCTCTACATCAAGGGCAAGCCGGTGAAAAAGCTGACCGGCGATTTGGCCGAGGGCATGACCCGGGCCGTGCGGGAATATTTGCAGTCCGTTCCCGTTTTATAAATCGGGATTTGCGGGAGGATTCAAACATATGGTTTTAAGGGCATATATCGGCGAGGATTCCGCAATCCTTAGCAAATGGCTCAGAACAGAAACAGAATTATATCAATGGTCCGCCGACAGATTGAATAAGTTTCCCCTGACGGAAAAGGATATTGACGATCATTATGCGCCTCAGCTCAAAACAGGAAGATTCATTCCGCTTACCGCGGTTGATGAAAAAGATCATGTCATGGGTCATTTTATCATCCGCTATCCAAAGGAAAATGACGATCGCACGGTTCGGTTTGGGTTTGTTATCGTGAATCCTGCTTTAAGAGGCAAAGGCTACGGAAAAGAAATGCTTCTCCTGGGAATTGAATATGTGAAAGAAAATTTAATGGCAAAAAGAATTGATCTTGGTGTATTTGCGAACAACGATAGCGCATTGCACTGTTATGAGTCCATTGGTTTTAAAGAATATAACAGGCGAAAATGTGAAATGCCAATCGGCGTCTGGGCGTGCGTCGATATGGAAATATTGGTTGAATGACGGAACATAAGACGACTTAATTTCCATTGATCGATAGAATCAGCACGCTCATCAAAGCACATGTAAAGGATACGATCCATGACATACGACGAATTGCTACAGGCCGTGCACAAGGCGCTGCCCGAAACGGAGGGCAAGATCGCCATTGAACGGGTGCGGTACGTAAAAAGCGAAAACAAAGCCTATTTTTCCTTCCTCTCCGACGTGCTCATCGGGGAGAAAGGTTTTTTCGTGATCAAAACGGCGCTGGAAAAAGCATTTCCAGGGCTGCGGTTTTCGCTGCGGGTAGCCAGCCCGTCCCTGGCGAAGGAATTTTTGCAAAACCCGGATAAGTATGCCGCGCCCCTCAACCATTTTCTCATCCGCCATTATCCCGCGGCAGTGTCCTGGGAATTTGACCTGCGCTGGACCCCGGGCAACGGCCGGGTGACGCTGGAATTGCCCGATGAATTTTCCTACCACTACATGGAAAAGCAGGGCGTGCAGGAGCAACTGGCCCAGGTGATCAAGGATATTTTCCGGCTGGACACCGAAGTGGCCCTGCGCATCTGCGGCGACGAAGAAAAGCGTCTGCGGGCCTTGCAGCAGGAGCGGGAGGAGCAGGACCGGGTGGCCGCCGAGCGGGCCCAGCGGTATGTAGAATTGGCCGCCCAGGCCCAGGCGGAAGAAAAGCCCGCGGTAAAAGACCCACGTATCCGGGGAAAGGCCATCGGCGACCCGCCCGTCAGCATCAGCGAGATCCGGGACGACAGCGGCCTGGTGGTCATCCGGGGCAAGGTGCTTTCCGCCGAAAGCAAGGAAGTGGCCGGCGGCGAAATGGTGCTTTTGTCCTTCCTGGTCACCGACTATACCAGCACCATCCGGTGCAAGATTTTCCTGCGCTACCGGCCCAAGCCCCGGAAGGACGAGGATCCCCCGCCCATCACCGACGAGCAGCGGGAAAACGTGCAGAAAGTGGTTGCCGCCATCAAGCCCGGCATGGGCATCCTGGTGCGGGGCGACGCCCAGTATGATAATTTCTCCCACGAAACAGGCATCATGGCCCGGGATATCTCCAGCTGTGAATTGCCCATGCGTATGGACAACGCCCCGGAAAAGCGCATCGAGCTGCATTTGCACACCCAAATGAGCAACATGGACGCCGTCTCCAGCGCCACCGCCCTCATTGAGCGGGCGGCCAAATGGGGCCACGAAGCCATCGCCGTCACCGATCACGGGGTGGTGCAGGCCTTCCCCGAAGCCTTTGGCGCGGCGAAAAAGTACGGCATCAAGCTGATTCCCGGCGTGGAAGGATATTTGACCGACGACGACGCGGTGGTTAGTGGAAAGGATGATGAACTGCCCATCGACACCCCCGTCATCGTGCTGGACTTTGAAACCACCGGCCTGAACACCGCCAAGGACCGCATCATCGAAATCGGCGCGGTGAAGCTGGCCCACGGCCAGGTGGTGGATTCCTACGGCCAATTGGTGAACCCCGAAGTGCTTTTGTCCCCCAAGATTACGGAAATCACCCACATTTCCGATCAAATGCTGCGGGATATGCCCACCGCCGCTGAGGCGCTGCCCAAGCTGCTGGAATTCATGGACGGCTGTCCCATCGCCGCCCACAACGCGAAATTTGACTGCGCTGTGCTGGAGAGCGAATTAAAGCGCCTGGGGATCACCTATGAGGTGCCCCAGGTGGACACCCTGACCCTGGCCCGGAAGCTGTATCCCGAGCTGAAATCCCACCGGCTGGGCTCCGTGTGCAAGCGCCTGGGCGTGTCCCTCAAGGACGCCCACCGGGCCGTCAACGACGCCGCCGCCACCGCCCAGTGCCTGGCCCGGATGATCGAGGACGCCAAGAAAAAAGGCGCTGTCACCTTAAAAGATTTAAACGACGTATCCAAGGGCTACACCCTGGGCAATTCCTGGCACATCATTCTCCTGGCTGCGGATCAGGACGGCATGACCAACCTGAACCACATGGTGTCCGAAGCCCATTTGCATTATTTCCGCCGCAAGCCCCATATTCCCCGGGCCATATTGCAAAAGTACCGCAAAGGCATTATCGTAGGCTCCGCCTGCGAAGCGGGCGAATTGTTCAGCGCCATGGTGGATGGGGCCAGCGATGAAAAGCTGGCGAAAATCGCAAGATTTTACGATTATCTGGAAATCCAGCCCATCGGCAACAACGAATTCCTGCTGCGGGAAGGCCGGGTGGCCAACGAAGAAGCCCTGCGGGAATTCAACCGCCGCATCGTCAGGCTTGGCGAAAAGCTGGGGCTGCCCGTGTGCGCCACCGGCGATGTGCATTTTCTGGACCCTCAGGACGCCATTTTCCGCTCCATTATTCAGGCGGGCCAGGGGTTTAGCGATGCCGACCACCAGCCGCCCCTGTATTTCAAGACCACCGAGGAAATGTTGGAGGAATTTTCCTACTTGGGAAAAGAAAAAACCTACGAGGTAGTGGTCACCAACCCCAAGAAGATCGCCGACCGGGTGGGCAAGCCCGCCCTGTTCCCGCCGCACCCGGAAGGAAAAACCACCTTCTCTCCCTTCTGGCCTGAAGCGGAAAACGATATAAAAACCCTCACCTATGGCACCGCCCACAGGCTCTACGGCGACGAGCTGCCCGACATCGTGCAAAAGCGCATTGATAAGGAACTGAACGCCATCGTGGGCTACGGCTACTGCACGCTGTATTCGATCGCCCAGAAGCTGGTGAAAAAATCCCTGGCGGATGGCTATGTGGTGGGCAGCCGGGGCAGCGTGGGCTCTTCCTTCGTGGCGTTTTTGACCGGCATCACGGAGATCAACTCCCTGCCGCCCCACTACCGCTGCGAAACCTGCCGCAAGGCCGATTTCGATATCCCGCCCCAGTACACCATCGGCGTCGATTTGCCGGACAAGATCTGCCCCGTCTGCGGCAACCCCCTGGTGAAGGACGGCTTTGACATTCCCTTCGAGGCCTTCCTGGGCTTCAAGGGCGACAAGGTGCCCGATATCGACCTGAACTTCTCCGGCGAATACCAGCCCCGGGCCCACAATTACGTAAAAGAATTGTTCGGCGAGGAATTCGTGTTCCGGGCCGGCACCATCGGCACCCTGGCGGACAAGACGGCCTACGGCTACGTGCTCAAATACCTGGAGGAGCGCAATTTGACCGTGCCCGACGCGGAAAAGGAGCGCCTGGCTGCCGGGTGCGTGGGCGTAAAGCGCACCACGGGCCAGCACCCCGCGGGCATGGTGGTGCTGCCTCAGGAATATGATATCTGCCAGTTCACCGCCGTGCAGCACCCTGCCGATGATACGGAGTCGGCCACCATCACTACCCACTACGATTTCAACTCCATGCACGATATCCTGGTCAAGCTGGATATTCTGGGCCACGACGATCCCACCATGCTGCACATGATGGAAGAATTGACGGGGGTCAACTTCAAAAAAATCCCCCTGGGGGACAAACAGGTGATGAGCCTGTTCTCCTCCCCCGCCGCCCTGGGGGTGACCAAGGAAGAAATCGGCTGCAATACCGGCACCTTCGGCGTGCCCGAATTCGGCACCGCTTTCGTGCGCCAGATGCTGGAAGACACCCACCCCTCCACCATGCAGGAATTGATCCGCATTTCCGGCCTGAGTCACGGCACCGACGTGTGGCTGGGCAACGCCAAGGACCTGATCGACAAGGGCATCGTGCCCCTGAGCCAGTGCCTGTGCACCCGCGAAGATATCATGAACCAGCTGATGCAAATGGGCGTGCCGGCCAAAATGGCCTTTGACACCATGGAATTCGTGCGCAAGGGCAAGGGCCTCAAGCCCGAAATGGCCGAAGCCATGCACGAGCACAACGTGCCCGCCTGGTTTGAGGAAAGCTGCCGCAAAATCAAGTACATGTTCCCCAAGGGCCACGCCGCCGCCTACGTCACCATGGCCCTGCGGGTGGCCTGGTATAAGGTCTATTACCCCCAGGCCTACTATGCCGCCTACTTTACCATTCGCGGCGACGGCTTCAACGCCGCCACCATGATCTTGCCCATCGACCAGGTGCGGGAAAAATTAAAGGAAATGTACGCCCTGGACCAGGAAAAGAAAACCACCGCCAAGGACAAGGATTCCATCACCGCCCTGGAAATGGTGCTGGAAATGATGGCCCGGGGCTTTCATTTCCTGCCCGCCGATTTGTACAAGAGCGATGTGAGCCGCTTCATCCCCGAGGGAGACAAGGGCCTGCGGGTCCCCTTCACCGCCCTGGGCGGCCTGGGCGAATCGGTGGCCCAGAGCATCGTGGAAGCAAGGGAAATTCCCTTCATTTCGGTGGAAGATTTGAAAAACCGGGGCAAGGTATCCAGCGCCGTACTGGACCTGCTGCGGGAGCACGGCTGCTTAAAGGACCTGGCCGAAACCAACCAGGTGACCCTGTTCCAATTGTAATTCTACCATGGTGTGTTTCTTAAATGAGGAATGTGCTGTTTCCAGCGTCTCAGGCCGCCATTCCAGGCGCTTTGACGATGGTTGACTGGAAGTTAACCGAGGAAAAGCAACGCCAAAGCGCAGCCCGAGGTGCCGAAAATGCATCTTTCCGAATGGAGAAACAGGCTCTAATAATGAAAACAACGCAGAAAGAAGAACGAAGGTAAAGCAGCATGGACAAAAAGCTTCTCTTCACCGACGCCTCCCTTTTGCAGGGAGACCGGGTGCTGCCAGATGGCTATGTGGCCATTCGGGGGGAAACCATCGCGGCGGTGGGCCAGGGTCCGGCGCCGGAAGCCTATCACAATTTTGAACGGGTGGATCTGGCTGGCGCGTATTTATCGCCCGGCTTCATAGACGCCCATTGCCATGGCGGCGGCGGCGCGGATTTTATGGACGGCACCCTGGAAGCGATTTTGACAGCCGCCCGGGCGCACATGCGTCACGGCACCACATCCATTGCGCCCACCACCGTCACTTGTCCGGACGCGGAATTATTCCGCTTCTTTGATCTGTATGACCAGGCGCTGGCCATCCGGGACGCCATGCCCAACCTGATGGGCATTCACTTGGAGGGGCCGGTGATCGCCCTTTCCCAGGCGGGAGCGCAGCCGCCGGAATACATCCGCGCCCCCTCGGCAGGCTATGCCCGGGAAGTGATGGAAAAAGGAAGGGGACACATCATCCGCTGGTCCCTGGCGCCGGAGCTGCCCGGCGCGCTGGAGATGGCAGATTTCCTCCAATCCCAGGGAATTCTGTTGTCCATTGCCCATACCGAGGCCATGTATCCCGATGTGCTGCGGGCCTTGGACCATGGCTTCACCCACATGACTCACTTCTATTCCTCCATGCCCCTGCTACAGCGCGTTCATGCCCAGCGGGTGCTGGGCGCGGTTGAAGCGGGGTATCTGCTGGATGAGATGCACCTGGAATTGATCGCTGACGGCAAACATTTGCCGCCCGAATTGCTGCGGCTGATTTTGAAATGCAAGGCCCACGACCACCTCTCTCTCATTACCGACAGCATGCGCGGGGCCACCCTGCCGGAAGGCCCTTCCTGGCTGGGCAGCAAGGACCATGGCATTCCAGTCATCCTGGAGGACGGAGTGGCCAAGCTGCTCGACCATTCCGCCTTTGCCGGAAGCATCGCCACTACGGACCGGCTGGTGCGGGTGATGGTGCAGCAAGCGGGCATGCCGGTGGCGGAAGCGGTGCAGCTGATAACAGAAAACCCCGCCAAGCTGTACGGTCTTTTTGAAAAGGTGGGCAGCATCGCCCCTGGGAAGCAGGCGGATCTTGTGGTCTTTGACCAGGATATCCGCATTCAGCAGGTCTATGTGCGCGGAACGCGCGTTCAATAAAAAAACATCAAGGAGGAACTGCTATGCGCATCAATGTGTTTGCGAAAACGGAAGACATGGGAAAGGATGCCGCGGCCTTTATCGCCGGCAAGTTGCAGGGAGCCATTGCCGCTCAAGGAGAAGCCCGGCTGCTGCTGTCCACAGGGGCGTCCCAATTGGATATGTTCGCATACCTGGTTCAGCTGCCGGTGGATTGGAAAAAGGTGACCATGTTTCACCTGGATGAATACGTGGGGCTGCCGGAAAGCCACATTGCCAGCTTCCGGAAGTACCTGAAGGAACGGTTTGTGGACAAAGTGGGCGGCGTGAAGGAAGCGATTTTCGTCAACGGCGAGGGAAATATAGAAGAAAACATCGCGTACATCACCCGGCGGCTGCGGGAAAAGCCCATCGACGTGGGCGTGATCGGCATCGGTGAAAACGGCCATATTGCTTTCAACGATCCCCCCGCAGATTTTAACACACAGGAAAGCTACATCGTAGTGAACCTGGATGACCGCTGCAAGGCCCAGCAAGTGGGAGAAGGCTGGTTTGCCACGACGGACGATGTGCCCAAGCAGGCCATTTCCATGTCCGTGCCGCAAATCATGCAAAGCAAGTGCATTGTTTCCATCGTGCCCCACACCGTAAAGGCAGAAGCCATTGAAAACACTTTCCGCCAGCCCTGCACCAATCAAGTGCCCGCCACCATCCTGAAAACCCACCCTGATTGGAACCTGTGGCTGGACGGCGATTCCGCTGCCCGGATCATGACGCTGTAAATGCCATTCTTCAACAAAAAAGCCGTCGGCGCCGACGGCTTTTTTCATTTGCAGAACCACGGAAGTTACACCGCTTGAATATTATACTATATGACGTCTAAAAGATTGAACGATTCGGTGGTGAATTTTTCGCTCTGGTTCAGCTGAATGAAGGGAGGCGTAGCTGCGCTACGTTGACCGGAATGATGCAAAGCCAGTGCGGAAAAGGCAAGCCGAGATTCATTGTTTTAGACGGAGAATAGTATGAGAGCCTGTTTCTAAATTTGGAAGAATGCATCTTTAAATTTGGAAGGATGCATCTTTCGAAATGAAAAACCAGCTTTTGCCTTTATTACTTAAATTTAATACTGCCGAAATATTCCTTCATTTGCGCATCGGTGAGTTTGAAGAATTTCTGGGTTTCCTTCAGCAGCAGTGTGCGCCGGTCCACCGTCTTGGTCTTAATAAAGGTTTTAATGCCCTTGACGGCATTGTTCCAAGCGGTCATACTGGAATGCCAGCGCTTCTGGCTGGCCGGCATATCGTGCTTCACTTCGGCATTCAGCTCATCCAGGATGCCGGTGACCCGTCCGGGCTCGAAGGTGTTGCGCATGTGATAGGACAGCCGCTCCAGGAATGCCTGGCGGAACCCTTTGTTTTTCAGCAGGGAGAAGATGACCACGTTGTTGTGCTTGGCCTCATCGTACTTTTTATAGGTGTACTTATCCATGCCAATATCTTTTTTCTGGAAGGCCCAGTCCATATCATAAATCACGATGTGCCAGCGGGGATCACTGCCGTTGCGGGAGCGGACGTAGCGGATGTTGGGGTGATCAGTATCCCCGGTATAGGGCCGCCAGATAAAGTAATCCATGAAACTCTGCACGTTGATACGCTGGGCCACGTAATCGTAACATTCTTGCTTAGCCAGGTTGTGGGTGCGGCAGTATTCCACCAGCGCCACCCAATCCCGGTTGCTGCCCAGTTTGGTTTCATCCACGCAGTAGACCATGTCCACATGGTCTTTATCACCGCCCAGGTGATTGGCGATAAAATTGGCGTTAACGTGCTCCCGCATGTAATAAATGCCGTAATAAGTACCGGCAATAAACAGGTTCACCGGCCGGTAATTCTGGTACAGCACATCCTCCATCGCCCCGACGCCCACGGCGGTGCCCAGGATATCATGGATGGGGTTGCCGGTGGTGCCCAGGCGGAAAACGAAGGAGTCGAAGGTGGTAATGGGCGAATCGTCAAACGTCTGGCAATTCAGCATATTTTTGCCATACTTGCTGCGGAAAGACACCTTCCAGCCCCGGTTATCCCGGACGCGGGAGGTCTGCCCCGCCACGCTGAATCCGCAATCCTGGGAGAACCTGACGCTGCCGTCGGGGTCTATAAACGTTGCCGTGGCCGGCACCTCCAGATCCCGGTCCTCCGGGTGGCGGTACAGGCCGTATTTAGTGCTGGTCATATAATCCCGGTCCACAGAAATGACCACGCAGGGCAGGGTGTACTTGGCGGTATCAAACCGGTATTCCGCCGTGGCCACCGGCGAGCGGGCGGCATCCCCGGGGATTGCCCGGGCCCGGAGGGTGGTGGTTTTTTGGATGGTGATGGGGCCCTTGTACACAGTGCTGGAAGAATTGGGCACGCTGCCGTCGGTGGTATAATAAATGGGTTCTTCCCCCATGATTTCCACGGTAAAAGCCTCGGTGCAGCCGCCGGTGGAGGCCACGCTGAACTGGGGCTGAGCCGCGATCCGGGCATACTGGGTAGAGATGTTGCCGCTGCCCAGGGTAGGCTTATCAAAGTACCCCGGCACGCCGCCCTTCCGGCCGTAGGAATCATCCAGCGGCAGGGTCGGAATATTCAGCGCGTCCACAATGGTGTTCTTCCCCCGGGACAGGTACACCACCTCGCCCTTGGAGGAAAGCTTGAACCCAGTGTTTCGCTCATCGCTCTTATTGTCGGTGCAATACAGGGTGTAATACTCCCCGGACTTGAGCGTCACATTCGGCAAGCGATACTGGGCCGGGCGATCCCGATCATCAGACAAGTAATAATTGGATAGCTTAATGCTGTTTTTGCCCGTGTTGCGCAGCTCGACCACATCCACGCCCCGTTGCTTGCTTTGGGACCCCTTGAAATTGGCGCTAATCGCTTCGCTGATGACCAGGTCGTTCTTGACGCTGTTATACCAGGCCGCGGCGCCCTCCCGCGTGTTAGGGTAACCAGGGGAAGGAATGTAGGATAAGCCTTCCTCCCGCAGCCACACCTGCTTCTTGCACGAAGGCAGGATGACAGAGTCTACCATATGCCCATCCGCATTCAAAATGGACACGGCGCAGCCGGATTTGGACAGTGTGGGGATCTGCTTTCCATCGCAGGGCAGCACATAGTAAGCCCCGGGTTCCAAACAGGCGTCCGGTAAGGAAACGGTCTTTTTTTTCACCTGCAATTGGTAATCGCCCAGGTTCAGCGCCGATGTGCCGGCATTATGGAATTCAATGTAATCCAAAAAATCCAGCGTCCACACAAAATCGTTGTCGGCGCAAGCTTCGGTGATCTGCAAAACAGGGCCCGCTTCCACTGCCGCCGTTTCTTCCTCCGCACCGGCGGAAAGGGAAAGCAGCAGCATCACGGCCAGGGCCAACCAGGCGCATTTTTTCATGGTGTTCTCCTCAAACAAAGATAAAAAGTACCGCATTGAATATAGCATATCATAGGAAGAAAGGCAAGGCAAAATTGACTCGCCGCCCTCCTTTTTCCGCATTTGTATCCGGGCAAAGAGCGCTCCAGCGGGCGGAAATTGCCCCGGATGGGGGCTTGTCAAATTCCAACGGATTGGTTATAATAGGGAATGGTAAATGTTTACCTGTCAATGTACATTGAAGGAGGAGTTTCCCATGGTGAAAGTTGCTATTAACGGTTTTGGCCGCATTGGCCGTCTGGCTTTCCGTCAGATGTTCGGCGCTGAGGGCTACGACGTGGTCGCCATCAACGACCTGACCAGCCCCGCGATGCTGGCCCACCTGCTCAAGTATGACACCGCCCAGAAGGGCTACTGCGGCGTGATCGGCGAAAACAAGCACACCGTCGAAGCCACCGAAAATTCCATCATCGTGGATGGCAAGGAAATCCGCATCTACGCTGAAAAGGACGCCAACAACTGCCCCTGGAAGGAACTGGACGTGGACGTGGTGCTGGAGTGCACCGGTTTCTATACCAGCAAGGAAAAGAGCCAGGCCCACATCAACGCCGGCGCCAAGAAGGTTGTTATCTCCGCCCCCGCCGGCAACGACCTGCCCACCATCGTTTACAACGTCAACCACGATAAGCTGACCAAGGAAGACACCATCATCTCCGCCGCTTCCTGCACCACCAACTGCCTGGACCCCATGACCAAGGCCCTGAATGATGCTTATCCCATCGTGAGCGGCATCATGACCACCGTGCATGCTTACACCGGCGACCAGATGATCCTGGACGGCCCCCATCGGAAGGGCGACCTGCAGCGTGCCCGTGCCGGCGCGGCCAACATCGTGCCCAATTCCACCGGCGCTGCCAAGGCCATCGGCCTGGTCATCCCCGAACTGAACGGCAAGCTGATCGGCTCCGCTCAGCGCGTGCCCGTGCCCACTGGCTCCACCACCATCCTGGTGGCCGTCGTCAAGGGCAAGGACATCACCAAGGATTCAATCAATGCCGCTATGAAGGCTCAGTCCTCTGAATCATTCGGCTACACCACCGAAAAGCTGGTCTCCAGC
>JAFUFC010000125.1 GCA_017470095.1 Clostridia bacterium
ATAGCGAAGCTGGCAATGAGACAAGCTGGATTTGACTCGCCACGTTGGAGCGCACACAGTTTGAGACATTCCGCCGTAACGCTTTCACTATTAGCCGGAGCAGACTTGGCAGAAGTTCAAGCCTTCGCCCGGCATAGCAACATAAGCACGACACAGATATATTCACATGCAGTAGATAGGATAAACAGCGTGTGTGAAAATGCGATTAGTGACGCTATATTCTCATGATTATGGTAGAATAAGCAAAATTTAATTTTGAAAGGGAGCAAAAACTATGGCTACGAAAATAAGTGTGTATCTCGAAGAAGATGTTGCAGAGAACATGAAACTATTAATTAAACACGAGGGAACTAAAATTACAGATTTCGTCAATACATCATTGAGAAAATATATTGACAGCAAGTCAGCGGAGTTAGAACTGGCACGCAGACAGGAACGTGAATGGGAAGAAATTAGGCGACAGAGAGAAAATAATTAATTTATTGGGAAGGTTATAAGTTTTTGATGGAAATTCAAGGTAAAGTCAACTCAGCAGTTTGTTACGCAAGCGTTATTGAAAATGAAGCTGTCTTACAGATTCGTCGTATGTGCGATTATCCATTTTCTATAGGCTCAAAAATCCGTATCATGCCAGACGTCCACGCTGGAAAGGGCTGCACGATAGGTACGACTATGACTGTTATTGATAAAATAGTTCCGAATATAGTCGGCGTTGATTTAGGCTGTGGAATGTATTCAGTCATCTTTCTCTTAAATGTTCTAAAATGAATCAAGAACATAGAAGAACATAGAATAATATTCATTGATGATATACATCATATCAAAGTTCTATAAAAATTTGTGTGAGAAAGCGTTCAAATAAGTGAAAAACTTGATTTATGCCTAAAAAAGATTAACTGAAATGTATATAAAGCGTGATGTTATCCAAAATCGATAAGATTTGATTCATTTTCAAGGAATTTCCTACAGGCTCTTCATTGACTTCCCATGTCACGTCGTTGACCATTGTGGTTTTCTCGCTCCCTTCCTTCTCGTTCCACGGACGACGGCGCTGATACGCGAAGCCAGCCGTTTCCATCTTCTTGCGGAAGTTGGCTGCGTTCTCATACTTGAAGCCATTCTCGGCGCACCAATCCTTGTAACGGGAATAGACAGCCTGCGCCCTCAGCTCCTGCCCTGCTTCGCGCTTGAGGCACTGGTTGGTGAACATGGAAAGCCTGTCGGACTGGTCACGGTACTCCTTGGTGGCCTTCTGGACGCTTTCCGGCATCTTCAGCCTTTCCTTCTGGTACAGCCGATAGCCCTCCAGACACCAGTTAAGAATGCCAGAGAGGTTATGGCTCTCCGCAAAGAACGACTTCAGGTCGATATCCCGCTCCTCGGCGCTGAAATGCCTGTTGAACGGAATGATGCGGATGCGGTCGGACTCGAACAGCGTCATATCTGAAATCTGAGGCAGATGGTTGGTGTCGATGAACAGCTTGAACTGGGGCTTGAACTCGAAGCTGTTTTCCCGCAGATAGCGCGCCGTCAGGGTGTTGTTGCCGGTCATCTGCTTGGTCAGGCTTGCATCAATCACCATGGACTTCTCCGGCTCAGAGACGTTGACCATCCGGGCTCCGTTCAGACGCGCCACATCCTCGGAGGGGCCGCTGGAATCAGCAAAGCCCTTTTTACTCAGCATCTCAGGCTTTGCCGTTCTGCCGTACTCGCCCAGGATACGCAGCACGGTTTCCATGGTCGTGCCTTTCCCGTTGCGGCTTGTCGGGCCATACAGAATGAACATGCACTCAAGGCGCGTATCACCGCTCATCGCATAACCGACGGCCTTCTGAAGATACTTGATGCGATCCTGGTCGCCCTCGAACACCTCATCCATGAAGCTGATCCAGCGAGGACAGGTGGCATCCGGGTCGTAGTCCACCTCTGTGAGCTTCGTCAGGCGGTCAGACGGGGTATGCGGCCGGAACTCACCAGTGCGTACTGGCATTCCCATTTGCAATGTGCTAAAATCATAAGCAAAAAGGGCGGAATGAAAATCACGAACGTCAAAGAAATCGTGCGCGAAGTGTTTGAAGTGACTGGCTTCGAGGATATCCTGACCATCGAATGAGAAAGAAAAGGATTGTAAAAGCTCGATTGGGAAGCCGCGATATAAAGAACCTGCGATATGAAAGGCGGAAGAAGGGCCTTTTTCGTTCCGGAACAGCTTGCAATTTTGACTCCCGTATATTATTATGGTTTACAGAAGGGTAATTTGGGAAGCTCGGGGAATATACAAGGGAAATCGAAGGTTCCATGAAACGCATTCAACTGTCAGATCATTTCAAATGCTCCACGATCCTGCTGTTTGCCCTGCCCAGCGTCGGCATGCAGATCGTAGACAGCACCTATCAAGTGGTGGACGGATACTTCATCTCCAACTATATTGGAGAAACAGCCTTTGGAGCTGAGAACCTGATTTATCCTCCTCTACTGATCTTTATGAGCCTGGGGATTATGTTTGGCACCGGTGCCAGCGCTCTTCTGTCAAAAGAGATCGGTAAAGGAAACAGAGAGAGAGCGAATCAGCTGATGACCATGGTGATCATGGCCTTAGCTGCGATCGGCATCGTTCTGTCCGGAGCAATGTATGTTCTGATGCCGCAGATCTCAAGGTGGGTTGGAGCATCGGATGACATGCTGGAATGCTGTATTGCTTACGGACATGTGCTGGCATTATTCATGCCTTTTCAGATGCTGGCCATGGCTTTTCATCCCCTGCTGATCGCGGCTGAACGGCCGAAACTCGGACTGGCGGTTACGATCTCCAGCGCTGGTTTGAACATCATGCTGGACTGGGCTTTTTTGGCTGGCTTCGGCTGGGGTCTGGGGGGAGCTGCATTTGCCACCGGGATTGCGTGCGTGATCAGCTCAATCATTCCGTTTGTTTTTTTTCTGAAAAACAAAGAAGGTTTGCGCTTCACCCGTCCCGTATCCGATCTGAAAGCGCTTGGTCAGGCAGCATATAACGGTGTTTCGGAAATGGTAGATTCGGTTGCTTACGCTGTTGTGGCAGTGTTTTTCAACCTGCAGCTGATTCGGTATTTTGGGGACGCGGGCGTGGAAGCGTATGCGGTTTGCGAATATGTGGGCGGTTTTTTCAACGCAGCCTTCTATGGAATCAGTATGAGCATTGTACCCGTAGTAGGCTATCATCTGGGCCATGCCAACAAGAAAGAACTTCATCATCTGTGGCATAAAGGCATGCTTCTGATGGGTGTGCTTGATTTTGGGATCACAATCATAAGTATCCTTTTCGCCGAACCTATCGCCCGCATTTTTGTTGGATATAATCAGGAATTAACGGAGCTGTCTGTCCGCGCGCTGCGGCTGGTTTCGCTTTACTTCCTGATGAATGGCATCACGATTTATGCCGGCTCCTATTTCACGGGATTGAATCAGGGTACCGCTTCCCTGTTGATTGCCGTGGCAAAGGGCGTCGTCGGCCCTTTGCTGCTTGTCTGGATGCTGCCGTTGCTCTTTGGCGCCGATGCGCTCTGGCTGGCTACGCCGGGCTCGGAGCTGATTGCAATGGTCATGATGGCGGGTTGTATTCTTTGGTGGTGGCGCAGCGGTGAAGACCGTCATCTGGGCGAGCAGGCGGAAGAATCGTAAGACCGTTTGGCATGTAGCGGATATTTTGAACATACACAGGAGCAGAAGGGGGATAAGAGAATGGCAAAGATTGTTTTACTGAACGGAAGCGCACACGCCGATGGGCGTACAGCGGAAGCACTGAATGAAATGATTCGCGTTTTTGAGGAGGAAGGTTATGAATCCCTTCCTGTTCAGATCGGAAATCAGGCAATTCGCGGCTGCGCGGACTGCGGTGGCTGCGGGGAAAGCGGGAAATGCATTTTTCAGGATGATCTGCTAAACGATATTGCCGCGGAATTTGAAACGGCTGTCGCGCTCATTGTCGGAAGTCCGGTTACTTTCAATTCTCCCAGCGGAACACTGGTGTCCTTTCTCGACAGATTATTTCGCAGCACGTCATTTTCCAAGAAGATGAAGGTCGGTGCCTGCGTGGTAACGGGTGACAACTGCGATCTTGTCGGAAGCATAGATACACTGAATCAATATTTTGCGCTCAGCGGAATGAAAATTGCTTCCGTACCCTTCTGGAATCATGAGAATGGCGATGCGCCTGACACAGAAAAGGACCGTCTGAAACAGTTTCGGGACCTTGCCCGAAGGGTGACAAGGATGATCAGGGCCATCGCTGAGGTGAAGGAAACGGGGGAGGAGCCGGATGTCCGGGACGAATATGTCACGGATTTTTCGGATGGGGATTTTGATCAGTTGCGAAAGCGTCCGATCAATATGTTTGTTCTGGATGACGAAAAGCCGGAATTCCCAGATCCCAGATTTGCGTCGCAGACGGGGTTTCTGGCTGTCGGAGGGGATATAACGGTTGAATGGCTGGCTGCGGCTTACCGCAGGGGCATCTTCCCATGGAGTGAGGATGGACTTCCCCTGATGTGGTTCTGCCCGAAAAAAAGATTTGTTTTGCGTCCATCAGAGATTCACTTGTCCAAAAATCTGAGAAGGTTCATGCGGTCGCACACGGTCACGCTGGAGATGAACCGTGATTTTGCGGATACCATGCATCATTGCCGGGAAGTGCGGGAAAGCAAAGGAGATGAAAGCTGGATCAATGACGACGTGGAAAAGACGTATCTCGGGCTGTGGCAGGCGGGATATGGATTCAGCGCAGAAGCATATATCGACGGAGAACTGGCAGGCGGTCAGTACGGGGTTCGCATCGGCAGATGCCTGATTTGGGAAAGCGCATTTTCAGTTTTGCCCAACGGATCAAAACTGTGCATGTATCTGCTGGCCAGGAAGATGGAAGAGGACGGGGATCTTCTGTGCGACGCACAGGTTTACTCGGAATGTTGGGCGCAAATGGGATTCAGTTTTATGCCTTACGATGATTATATGGACATCATGAATCGGGGATTGCAGGGCGAATAAGCGCAACGCATGGTTTCAGGAAAGGAAGATCAGTAGATGGCAACTCTCATTCATCGGTTTTCAGAACAGGCAGCGAAACATCTGCGGACTACAGCCGTGCTGGACATCCAGGGCGCGTATACTTATGAGCAGTTGAATCATCGTTCCGCTTATCTGGCGGAACAGATTCTTTTGCTGCTTTCCCGGGAAGGAAAGCAAGCGGCAAGGGTCGCGCTGCTGCTGCCCCGGACGAAGGAGTATTTGACTTCCCTGCTGGCCATTCTCCGGGCAGGCTGCGCCGCCGTGCCCATGGACGCGGAATACCCGGCGGAACGGGTGCGCGTCATGCTGAAGGACGTGGGCTGCGCTCTCTGCGTCACCATGAAGGACCGGGAAAAAGAACTGGCGGGCACCTCCTGCCTGTTCTTAGAGGACGTTTTCCCGGAGGGTGAAGATGTGCCCGAAGCGGACACCGCCCTGGATCATTCCGATTTGGACGCGGAGGGGCTGATCCTGTATACCTCCGGCTCCACCGGAAAGCCCAAGGGGGTCATTCACCGCCAGAAGGAGCTGAACGTCAATCCCGATACCATGACCGGGATTCTTCCTCTATCCGAAAGCACTCGTACCCTGTGCATCGCGGGCTTCAGCTTTATCGCGTCCCTGATCGACCTGACCCTTCCCTTGTTCTTCGGCGGCAGCGTATACATTGCCAATGAAACGGAACGGAAAAACGTGGACATGCTCTGGGAACTGTTTGGAAAGCGGCGGATCACCGGCATGTTCCTGCCGCCCCAGATGTACGGCGTCATGCGCAAGCTGCACGGGCCGCTGCCGCTTGAATACGTGCTGCTTTCCGGCGAAAAGGCGCGGGTGGAGCACACAAAAGACGACCCTCTGGTTTATGAATTTTATGGGGCCAGCGAATCCCCCGCCATGCTGATGCACCGGATGGGCGAGGGCGACGCCCGTTCTTTGGGAAAGCCCTGCCGGGGCATTTCGGCGTATTTAATGGACGAAGAAGGCCGATTCCTGAAGGAGCCCGGCGTGATCGGGGAGCTGTGCATTGACAGCCCTTATATGGCAATCGGCTATCACGGCCTGCCGGAAGAAACAGCCAAAAAGTTTACCGATCATCCGTCGCTGCAAGGACATCGCCTGTTCCACACCGGCGATTATATGGCCTGGGACGAAAACGGCGATTTGATTTTCCATGGCCGGAAGGATCACATGGTCAAGGTGCGCGGCTACCGGGTGGAGCTGGACGAGGTGCGCCGCGCCGCTGCCCAATTTCCGGGCATGGAGGAAGCGGCCTGCGTTTCCGTTCAGGTGAACGGCGGAGATCATATCTGCTGCTACTACACGGGCCGGGAAGCGTCCCCGGAAGCGCTGAAAGCGTTTATCGGCGAATCCCTGCCGGAGTACATGGTTCCGGAGTATTGCGTGCATTTGGACGCCCTGCCCCGGAACGACCGGAACAAGGTGGATTTTCAGGCCCTGAAAGCCCTGGAAATCAGGACGGAGGAAGCGGAATACGAGCCGCCGGAAACGGAATTGGAGAAAACCATCTGCCAGGCGTTTGCCGAGACCCTGGAAATGGAGCGGGCCAGCGTGACCGCGGACTTTTTCGCGTGCGGCGGCACGTCGCTTAGCGCGGCGGTGCTCATCAGCCGCCTGGACGGTTATGCCCTGTCCTTCCAGGATATTTCCGCCCATCCCACGCCCCGGAAGCTGGCGGCTTTTCTGGAATCCAAAAAGGACGCGAAACTTCCGCCCATGGATCGGGAGGATTACCCGCTGACCAAGACCCAATTGGGCATTTATCTGGAAAGCATGACTGGCGGCAGCAAGGAAACCTATACCTGCTCGTATCTTGCGCAGGCAGCCCCGGAAGTCACGGCGGAACAGCTGATCCGGGCGGCGCGGGCGCTGATCGCCGCCCATCCCGGCATGAAGTATATCATCCGGGCGGGCGCGGACGGTATGCCCCGGATGGTGATGACGCCGGATAAGGAAATCAGCATTCCGGTATTCGACGGTACGGAAGAAATCCGGCTGGACTTCATGAAAACTTTTATGCCGGTAGTCCCCATGATGGACAGCGTATTGCTGCATTTGGCGGTATACCGCACGCCGGTCCGCTGCTATTTCGCCATCAAATCCCACCTGATTTTCTTCGACGGCACCGCCATCAGCCAGTTTATCGCGGAAATGAACCGGGCGCTGGCGGGAAAGCCCCTGGCGGGCGAGGAATGCACCATCCAGCAGGCGGCCATGATCGAGGAACGACAGCTTGCGGACGGCACCCACGAAAAAGCAAAGGATTATTACCTGAACCTGTTCAGGGACGCGGAGGACGTGCCCGCCCTGCCCGGCGATTTGAACGGCCCGCTGACCCCCGGCGTCAGCGAAAACATGCGCTATGAGCCCGGCACGCTGACCGCTGAACGGGTCAAGGCGTTCTGTGACAAAGAGCATATCTCCGAGAGCAGCTTCTTCACGGGCGCCATGGCCCTGATGTTAGGCAAGTACCTGAACAGCAGGCACGTTTCTTTCTCCACGGTATACAATGGCCGCCCGCTTTCGGAAATGAGCCATACCATGGGCACGCTGATCAAGCGCATTCCCGTTTACGGCGACCTGCGCAGGGATCAGCCCGTGGGAGACTTCCTGCGGGGCGTCAGCAAGCAGGTTTTCACCACCATGGCCAACGATATTTATTCCTTTGACGAGGTGCTGAAAACCTGCCCTGTGAACGAGGACGTTGAATTTATTTACCAAGGCGATCTCTTTACGGACAACATGGGAACGTCAGCGGGTGAAGCTTTGCTGCAGGGCGACAAGTGGTTCATGGAGCACTACCATACCGGCATGGTGACGGGCTGCATGTCCATCCAGTTTTTCTCCACCGCCGGACTGTACAACATGACCATCGAATACCGGAACGAAAAGTTCACGGAAAAGTGGGTGCGCCGCTTCGCGCAGGATTTGTTTACCACGGCGGAGCAGCTTTTGACCGCTTCTTCCATCGGGCAAATTTCTTTGCTGACGGCAGAAGACTGGAAGCAGTTGGCCGTATTCAACGATACCGCCGTGCCCATGGATTTCATTCCGGTTCAAGAGCAAATCCACCGTCATGCGCTATCCCAGCCTGATAAAACGGCGGTCATGGCGGCGGGCAAGCGCCTTACCTTCCGGGAATTGGATCAGTTGACCAATGCTTTGGCGAAGGTTCTGATCGCAACGGGAGCCGGGACAGACCGGCTGATCGGCGTACTGTTCGACCGGGAAATCTGGGCGTATGTGGCGGAAATCGCCGTGCTGAAAGCCGGAGCTGCTTTCCTGCCCTTCATCCCGGAATACCCGGACGACCGCATCGACTTCTGCTTAGAGGACGGGGCCTGCCCGCTGCTTTTGTCCACAAAGCGGCAAATGGAAGGGCGAAAGCTTAACGCCAAAAGCTGCCGGGTGTTGACGCTGGAGGAAGCGTTCCAGGTGGAAAGCTTAGACGAAATCCGCCCGGACATGATCACGGCGGCGTACCCCAACGTGGCTGTTTCTCCCGAAAATTTGGCCTACTGCATTTATACCTCCGGTTCCACGGGCCGTCCCAAGGGCGTGATGATCGAGCACAGGAACATCATGAACTACGTCCACCGGAACGAAAAATCACTGGAGATCATGCACTACGCATCTCCGGGGCAGGTGAATTTAGCCTTGGCCTCCTTCTCCTTCGACGTGTCCGTGGTGGAGGAATTTGTGCCGCTTTGCAACGGGAACACCGTGGTCATCGCCACAGAGGCGGAAATCCACGATTCGGCGCTGTTTGCCCGGCTGGTGAAGGAAACGGGCGCGGACGGCATCACCTGCACGCCCACCTATCTGTTGAGTCTGCTGGAAATCCCCGAAAGCAGGGAAGCCATCAAGCAATTCACTTTCTTTGACATCGGCGCGGAGGCGTTCCCCCGGCAGCTCTACGACCGGCTGCGGGAGCTTAGGCAGGACAGCGTGATTTTGAACGTGTACGGCCCCACGGAATGCACCATGGGCTGCGCCGCCGCGCTGATGACCGGCGGGGAGCAGGTGACGGTGGGCCCGCCCATCGCCAATACGGTGTTCTATGTGGCCGACCCCTTCGACAACGAACTGCCCGTAGGCCAGAAGGGCGAGTTGATCATCTGCGGCGATCAGGTGGGCCGGGGCTATGTGAACCTGCCAGACAAGAGCGCGGCGGCGTTCTTCACCCATAAGGGCCTCAGGGCGTATCACAGCGGAGATCTGGCGGCCTGGACGGAAAACGGCGAAATCCGCATTTTCGGGCGCATCGACAACCAGATCAAGCTGCGGGGCTTCCGCATCGAGCTGGACGAGATCGAAAAGGTCATGACGGAATTCCCCGGCGTTTCCAGCAGCGCCGCCGCTGTGCGCAAGACCGGCGGAACGGAATACTTAGCCGGATATTTCACCGCCAAGGAAGCTGTTTCAGTTGACGGCCTGAAAGCGTTCATGCAGGAAAAGCTGCCGGAATACATGGTGCCAAACGTCCTCATGCAATTGGACGAAATGCCCATGACCACCAACGGCAAGGTGAACCGCAAGGCCCTGCCGGAGCCCGATTTGCAGGAACTGAAAGCGGAATATATCCCGCCCGAAACGGAAACCGAAAAAATCCTCTGCGCCGCCTTTGCCAAGACGCTGAAGCTGGAGGAAAACAAAGTGGGCCTGCTGGACGATTTCTTCGACCTGGGCGGCGATTCCCTGCGGGCCATGGTGGCGCTGTCGGAAGCGCAGCTCGACGGGCTCACCGCCGCCGACGTGTTCCAGCTGCGCACGCCCGGGGCCATCGCCAAAGAACTGGCAAAGCGGGCCGGACGGGAAAGCCTGGACGAGCGGGAGCAAAAGGCCCGCCTGGTTCCCCACGACCTGTCCCCCCTGCAATTGCAGATGATCGACAACCAACTGTTCCGCCCGGGCTCCACCATGTGGAGCAATATGCACTTCCTGGCCCGGTTTGAAAAGGATGTGGACGCGGAAAGGCTCTGCGCCGCGGTCAACAAAGCGCTGAAGAACCATCCGGCACTATCCGTTGCTTTCTTCTTTGACGAAAACAACGAATTGAAGCAGAAGTATGTACCCGGCCTGCTGCCGGAAGTGAAGGTGCGGGACATCCTGCCGGAAACGGAGGACGCGCTTTCGGATATCCTGCTTTTGCCCTTTACCCGTATCCTGAATGCCTGCCTGTGCAAGGTGAACGTGTTCCGGGGCCGGAAGGGGTGCTATCTGTTTATGGACGTGCATCATCTGCTGATGGACGGCGGCTCCCTGGGCGTGGTGCTGGGAGACATCATGAACGCCTATTTCGGGCGGGAACTGAAACCGGATTATTACTTTTCCATGCTTTCGGAAGCCGAGGAACGGGCGGCGGATGGCAGCACAAAAAAGGATCACGCCTGGTTCACGGAACGCTACGGAGATCAGGAAGACGATTGGTGCAGCATTCCCGCGCCGGATCACGAGAGCACCAACATCAATCAGGCCGGGCGGATGCGGCGGCTGTCCTTTGACGCGGAACAGGTGGCGGCAGCGGAGGAATACTGGGGCGTTTCCCACTCCGTTATGGCCATCAGCGCAGGCCTCATGGCACTTTCCCGTTTCACCGGAAAAAAACACGTCATGATCAACTGGATCTTCAATAACCGCCTGGCCCCGGAAGCGGAAAACACCGTGGGTATGCTGATCCGGAACCTGCCCGCCGCCATCCGCATGGAGGAGGTTTCCTCCGTCCGGGAGCTGCTGCATTCCGTAAAAGAACAGGTGGCCGAGGGGATTGCCCATGCAAGCTGGGATTTCATGTCCGAAACCCGGCAGGCTTATGTGAACGACTGCATGGAGGTCAACTTGCAGTTAGGCATCAACGGAGATGAAATGGACGCCCTGCCCCATGAACTGATCGAATTGAACGACGAGTTTTCCGCAGCGGGCGCAAGGCTTGAAATGGAATTGCTGGAAAATGAATTCGGCGACGGCGGCTTCGATTCCGAAATGGAATACGCGGAAGGTCTGTTCGATAAAGAACGAATCGAAGCCTTCCACGACCTGTATATTCAGATTCTGGAAGCTTTGGTTATGAAACGGACAGATGTTTGAAGGATGATATAAGCAATATGACAGCTCGTATGAAGCTGAGACATTAAAGGTTTTCATACTCCACTGTACCTGCAATTTTGACATGGATCAGAATTGCAGTTTTTTTTGCCTGAGTGTTATTTTACCCCTTGACAAAACAGTTCTCATGAGCTTCGACTTTTCGGCGGATCTCTTCCATTTCTCCTGTTGATAACTGCTCATCCGGGAACCAGTGATACCCGTTTTTGAAGGTGAATAACTTCATCTTCCGTATAACAGCCCTCCTGCATCAGCGCCGTCATGATCCTCTGATAGTCTCCGATCATGCCGTCATATAGTAATCCCAGTTAAAAAACTGCAGATGTAATATAATAAAAAAATGGCTTACTCAGAAGATTATCGAAAAAGAGTTATCGAATATCGCAAAGAGGGTCATACCCTCATGGATACACAAAAAGTTTTCAAAGTGGCAATAATCACAATCAGAATTTGGGAAAATAAGCTTAAAGAAGAAGGGACATTAAAGAAAAAGCCTGTGATAAGATCATTTAGAAAACTTGATCCTGAAAAACTGAAAATATATCTCAAAGATCATACTGACGCATACTTACGTGAAATTGCGGCAGAATTTGGGTGTTGCGAGACTACAATAACAAATGCCTGTCGAAAATTGAAAATCACGCGAAAAAAAGACCACGCGTTATAAAGAGCAAAACCCCGAAAAGGTAGCTGAATACGAAGCTGCGATAAAAAAAAAATTCCCAAAGACAAACGTGTTTATGTGGACGAGGCAGGTTTTGACAGCTATTTATTCCGTAAATATGCACGTTCACCAAGGGGTCAGAAAGTTCATGAAGCGGTCAGGGGGAGAAAATACCAAAGGACGAGCATTGTAGCAGGAAAGCTATGTCATAAAATCATTGCTCCGCTGGAATATAACGGCACAATGCACGGAGATTTTTTTGAAGTCTGGTTTGAAGAGCATTTAATTCCCTCTCTGCCAGAGGATATCGTAATAATTCTGGACAACGCCTCATTTCATCGAAAAAAGCGGCTTTATGAAATCGCAGAGCAGCATAAAAGGAAAATCATTTTTCTGCCACCGTACTCCCCGGAGCTAAATCCGATAGAACATTTTTGGCATTGGCTCAAAAAAACGACAGCTGATATGCTTCGTTTTTGTTCTGATTTGGGGGCGGCTATTTTTGAATCTTTTAAACTGTGGTGAGTATATCACAGTTGTCGCTTATTTCACATAGAATCTTCCAAGCTTGTTTCCCAAAAATAAAACACTTCACCCCCGCCATACGACGCGGCAAAAACAGCAGAAATTGACGTGGCTAAACTCGCTGTCTTTGAGGCAATATATGCCTGCGAGATAAATCTGAAAGAGCTATGAATGCTTAAAAAAGGCATGAATGCTGAAAAAACTAAATATTTAATTATCGAAAGGAAGGTAATAAAAATGGTAGCAACAGTGGCAACAAAACTTGAAATTCACGGCGGTTTCTATTTCACACAGCCGGACAATGTGGTGATGTTTGATGAGACTCTCTCTCAGACCGCTAAAGTCGTTTACTGCAACCTATTGAGTCATGTCAAGAAAGGCACGAACAGGTGCAAGTTGTACATCTCGACAATCGCCGAGGAAGTGAAACGGTC
>JAFUFC010000126.1 GCA_017470095.1 Clostridia bacterium
CCCCAAAGCGATTGCCGTTCCAGAGATCGACACCATGGACGGATTGATGCACACGCTTTTTGCATTGGAAGACCGCAAGCTGCTCCGCATCACAAATGCGGATGGGCTGATCTGTCTCCGGGCGGAGATCTTCGATGGAGGTGTGCATGCTGCCGATCTGGAGCAGCGGCTCCGTGCCTGGCAGGAGCAAGCCGCCAAGCTGAAGGCCGGTGAAATCACCAAAGAAGATTACGACCGCTGGCGTTATCGCTACCCTGAATTTGACGACACCAGCATCCGTGTTCCGATCCCGATAGAAGAACCTGCTCGATCCAAACGTGGGAGGAAGCCCCGCGCCCACAGTGTGGGATGAAGCGGGGCGAAACTCCAATGAGCCACAGAGCTCTGCGAACGAAGTGATGCAGAACGACAATGGCGAATTGTGGAACGAAAACCGAAGAATAAAGACTGACACAAAAAGCCCTCCGATCTGCGGATTTTCAATCCACAGCGGAGGGCTGAATCATACAAATCTGTAGTTTTCCTGATTGTGCTTTCCGTTTTCAGTCGCTTAACCCCACAACCACCGGGCACGGGGACAATGGGACCTTTTTCCGGAAAACTTTATCATTTCTTTATCAGAGCCACTTTGGAGAGTGCTGAAAGCGTTGTGCCATAAGGGGTTTCGCCGTTCCGGCGTTCATTCCCACTCGATAGTACCAGTAGGCTTGGGCGTGAGATCATAGAGGACGCGGTTAACGCCGGGCACTTCATGGGTAATGCGGTCAGTGATATGCTGGAGAAGAGCAAATGGCACATCTTCAACGGTGGCGGTCATGGCGTCGCGGGTATTGACAGCGCGGAGGATGACTGGCCATTCAAAGCTGCGCTTGTTATCCTTCACGCCAACGGATTTAAAATCAGGCACGATGGTGAAATACTGCCACACCTTGCCGGCCAGGCCGTTCTTGGCGAATTCTTCCCGCAGAATGGCATCGCTTTCCCGCAGGGCTTCCAGCCGATCTCGGGTAATGGCGCCCAGGCACCGCACGCCCAACCCGGGGCCCGGGAAGGGCTGACGATATACCATGCTGTCCGGCAAGCCCAGAGCTTTACCCACCACGCGGACCTCATCCTTAAAGAGGAATTTGAGAGGCTCCACCAATTCAAATTTCAGGTCTTCCGGCAAGCCGCCCACGTTGTGATGAGCCTTCACCGGGCCGCTTTCCAGAATATCGGGATAAATGGTGCCCTGGGCCAGGAATTCGATGCCTTCCTGCTTCCGGGCTTCTTCTTCGAACACGCGGATAAATTCAGCGCCAATAATCTTGCGCTTCTTTTCCGGTTCAGCCACGCCGGCCAGCTTGTCCAGGAATCGGTTAACAGCGTCTACATACACCAGATTGGCGTCCATCTCATCCCGGAATACCTTGATCACCTGCTCCGGCTCGCCCTTGCGAAGCAAACCATGGTTCACATGCACACACACCAGGTGCTTACCAATAGCCTTGATCAGCAGTGCCGCTACAACGGAGGAGTCCACACCGCCGGACAGGGCCAGCAGCACTTTCCTATCCCCCACCTGTTCTTTGATGGCCTGAAGCTGTTCAGCGATGAATGCTTCTGCCAGCGCCTGAGTGGTGATTCGTTCCATGGTTTCGGGGCGTTTGTTGTTTTCCATTGTGTATTCCTCCGTTCTTTGATGAGTATATGAACTGCCAAAGGCAAGTTTCATTGGTTTTGGGCTTGGTATTGGGCCTTGGTCAGCAAGTGTTCAATAACGGTAAGATCTTGACCTTCTCTTTGAACCACATGGGTCATATAATCCCCAAATCCCAGGCGCTTTTGTAGCCGCATCGAACCAACGTTAAAATCAAAATGTCCGCAGTTAACAAAATCCAGGTTTGTTTCCTCGAAGAAAAAAAGCAGCATCCGTTGCATGAGCTCAGTCATATATCCTTGCTGCTGACAATCAGACACTAAAGCAAAGGACAGGCTTACGCCCCGCTGGGTGCAAAGCGCTTCATCCTTTTCTAAAAAGGGATAAAATCCCAGATCGAAATGACCAATCACCCGGCCATCCGCCTTTCGGACAATAGCAAACGTGCGGCAAATGTGGCGGTACAGCCCCATCAGCTCATCCAGCGCGGTTTTGGCTTCTTCCATCGAATGCAGCGGGCTTTCGCCGCTTAAGCGACACATATCCGCGTCTGATGCGAGGGCAAAAAAATCGTTCAAATCTTCTGGTACAAACGGGCGCAGGAACAACCGCTCCGTTTCAATAGAAGCTGTCAGCACTTGCCGGCAATAGCCCACCAGCCAAGTTTTTCTTTCCTCTGTTAAGTGCACAACAGCATCCTTCCCCTTTCCAGCAGCACCGGCCGTTGACTGCTTTCTGCTGCATTCATATCTATTATCGCATGAAATATCCAGTCAGGCAATGGGAAACCAAAAATTTTTTTGAAAAAAAGCGGTTTTCCCCGAACTTTTTTTAAAAAAGTAGAGGAATTGTATGTATTTTCGTTTTTATCTTTATTTTTCATATATTTTGTGGTATAATCCTTTTCATCGGTCAAACAGACCGGCACAACGAAGGGAGAATGACTTATGCACATCAGCGATTCCATCCTCTACGTGGGCGTCAACGACCGGGAGATCGACCTGTTTGAAGGCCAATATGACGTGCACGACGGTATTTCGTATAATTCCTATGTAATTCTGGACGAAAAAACAGCCATCATGGATTCTGTGGACGCCAGAAAAACGAAAGAATGGCTGGCGAACGTGGAACAGGCCCTGAACGGTCGGAAGCCAGATTATTTTGTAGTGTCCCATTTGGAGCCCGACCACGGCGGCAGCTTGCAAGCCGCGGCGGACAGGTACCCGCAGATGCAGTTCATCATGAGCGCTAAAGCCTTGGGTATGCTGCCCCAGTTTGGCTACGGCGAATTGACAAAGCGCACCACCGCCGTGAAAGAAAACGATACCCTGTCTCTGGGCAGCCATACCCTGCGCTTTATCATGGCTCCTATGGTGCACTGGCCCGAAGTGATGGTATCCTATGAAGACAGCGAAAAGGTACTGTTCTCCGCTGACGCGTTTGGCAAGTTCGGCGCGGTGGAAGAAGAGGAAGAAGACTGGCTGTCTGAAGCCCGGGAATACTATATCAACATCGTGGGCAAATACGGTGCGCCGGTGCAGACGCTGCTGAAAAAAGCCGCCGCACTGGACATTCAAACCATCTGCCCGCTCCACGGCCCGGTACTGAAGGACAACCTTTCCTATTATGTTGGCAAATACCAGACCTGGAGCAGCTATACCCCCGAGGAAAAGGGCACGCTGATCGCTTACGGCACCCTGCACGGCAACACCGCCAAGGCAGCCCGGAAGCTGGCGGAATTACTGAAAGAAGCTGGAGAAACGGTTGAAGTGGTCGATCTGGCCCGGGATCATATGTCCGAAGCAGTGGCGGACGCTTTCCGGTTTGATAAACTGGTGCTGGCCTGCCCCACCTACGACGGCGGCATCTTTCCTAAGATGGAGGATTTCATCAATCATTTGAAGGCCAAGGCGTATCAGAAGCGGAAAGTGGCCTTCATCGAAAACGGTACCTGGGCACCCATGGCCGCCAAACAGATGAAAGCCATGATGGAAGGCTGGAAGGACGTTGTGTTCTGCGATACCACCGTCACCATCAAATCCACCATGAACGCCGTCAACGAAGAACAAATGGCCGCGCTGGTGAAGGAATTACTGGTGTAAAAGCGGTCCTGAATGAGGAAGGCGCCGCCCATGAAGCTCGAAATAAAAACATATAGTAAAAGCCTTGTGCCTGATGTGCTGGATTTTGAAAAACGGCTACGGGAGGAAGAACAATTCTGGGGCTGGGAAATTAACGATGCCTACCGTGATGCAGTGGAAAGCAGCTTTGACCGCCATGCCTTTGATAACGCTTTATCTTTGCTGGCATATGTGAATGGCCGGGTGGTTGGGCGGATTGACGCCAGCTTGATTCCCAGCCATTTTGACGGCAGTATCAAGGCATACCTGGATTGGATCTGTGTGATCAAAAGCAGCCGGCATCAAGGTGTTGCCCAAGCACTGATGAATTCCCTGCGAAAGGAATTGCGCGGCCGGGGCATCACTACCCTGATCGCTCTGACGGCGGCCAACGACGAAGCCCAGCGCTTTTACCAGCATATTCCCAACTCCTTCATGCGGGATACCGGCATCTGGATTGATGTATAAAAATGGTTGATGCGGCCTACGGCATTTTCATAAAATGCTGCGCCGCATTTTTATTTGCCTTTTTGGCCGTGATCCTATATAATAGAAGGGTTTACAGGATAAGGAGGAAACACCCGTGGCCAACGACCGCTTGAACCATATCCGCAATTTTTGCATTATTGCCCACATTGATCACGGAAAATCCACCCTGGCCGACCGGATTCTGGAAAAGACCGGCGTGTTTGAGCAGCGGCAGATGGTGGATCAGATTCTGGACTCCATGGAATTGGAGCGGGAGCGGGGGATCACCATCAAATCCAAGGCCGTTCGCATGCAATATAAAGCTCACGACGGGGAAACCTATACCCTGAACCTGATCGACACCCCCGGCCATGTGGACTTTTCCTATGAGGTCAGCCGAGCGCTGGCAGCCTGCGAAGGAGCGCTGCTGGTGGTGGACGCCACCCAGGGGGTGGAAGCCCAAACCCTGGCCAATGTGTATATGGCCCTGGAGCATGATCTGGAAACTGTTCCGGTAATCAATAAGATCGACCTTCCCTCCGCCCAGCCCGAGGAAACCAAGGCCGAAATCGAGGAAGATATCGGCCTGGACGCGTCCAACGCACCGTTGATTTCCGCTAAGATGGGCATTGGTATTGAGGACGTGCTGGAAGCGGTAGTCAACCAGATGCCGCCGCCAGAGGGCGATGAAACCGCGCCTTTGCAGGCGCTGGTGTTTGACGCCACATACGATAATTACCGGGGCGCTATTTGCTTTATCCGCGTCATGCAGGGCAAAGCCTATCCGGGCATGCGCATGCGCATGATGCAGACCGGGGCCGAATTTGACGTGGTAGAAGTGGGCACCTTCTCCCCCTCCTATACCCCCTGCGACGCTCTGCTGCCCGGGGACGTGGGCTACATTTCCGCTTCCATCAAGGATGTGCGGGATACCAAGGTAGGCGACACCATTACCGATGCCGCCTTCCCTGCCGACGCTCCCCTGCCCGGTTATAAGGACGTACAGCCTGTGGTGTTCTGCGGCATCTACCCTGCCGATGGTGCGGATTACGATAACCTGCGGGATGCTCTGGAAAAGCTGCGAATGAACGACGCTTCCCTCTCCTTTGAACCGGAAACCAGTATAGCTTTGGGTTACGGCTTCCGCTGCGGGTTCTTGGGGCTGCTGCACATGGAAATCATCCAGGAGCGTCTGGAGCGGGAGTTTGATCTGGACCTGGTCACCACCGCCCCCAGCGTCATTTATGAAATTATTAAAACCGATGGAACGCAGATGCGCATCGATAATCCCACCAACCTGCCTCCTATCAATGAAATTACCGAAATGCGTGAGCCCTTCTGCCGGGCGACCATCTATACGCCTCAAGAATTCGTAGGCTCGCTGATGGACCTGTGCC
>JAFUFC010000127.1 GCA_017470095.1 Clostridia bacterium
GGAAATCGCCGGATACCGTGATGTGCTGAGCGTCATACACGATAGCTACGACGCCATCCCGATCACGCAAAACTATATCCTGCAGCTCCACAAAATGCTGTACAGCCACATGAACAACCCGATTGCTGGTCGAACGAAAACCGTACAGAACTATATCAGCGCCACCTATCCGGACGGGCATGTAGAGAACTTGTTCACCCCGCTTGCTCCTTATGAAACACCGGAAGCGCTTGATCGAATCTGCGAGGAATACAATCGCGTGATCGGCAACATGGAATTGGAACCGTTGATTGCAATACCCGTCTTTATCCACGATTTCCTTTGTATTCACCCTTTCAACGATGGAAACGGAAGAATGAGCCGGCTGCTTACAACCCTGCTCCTGTATCGAAATGGGTTTTATGTGGGCCGATATATTTCCCTGGAAGCAAAAATCGCAAAGAATAAAGACCTTTACTACGATGCGCTTGCCGCTTCTCAGATCGGATGGCATGAAGGACGCGAGGACGTGGTGCCTTTTGTCAAGTATCTCCTTGGAACGATTCTCGCTGCCTATAAGGACTTTCAGGATCGGGCAGCGCTTGTGGAAGAAAAGCTGTCCGCCCTTGAAATGGTGCGAAGGGCCAGTAAAAATAAGATCGGCAGGTTCAATAAGCAGGATATCCGGGAGCTTTGCCCGACGCTCAGCGACAGCTCCATTGAAGGCGCTTTCCGTAAGCTGATCGCCAGCGGCGAGCTCAAAAAAGAAGGCAACGGTAAAAATACTTGTTATTTCAGGCTGAACTGACTCCCTTGGCATGAACTTCATGCCAAACACCAAAGCACGATCCAGGAGGTATCTATGCCCGGACAATGCACGAATCTATTGATTTCATAATTTGGAAAGTCATGTTTAGGACGGAAATTGTATTGAAAAGTTATTTTAACTTGTTTTTTATCTTACTATTGAAAAACAAGTTAAAAGATAAGACTCCTTACGAAACAGAACAGCACCTGCACAGCTTCCTGCTTCGACATTACTAAAGAAACCATTTGGAAACGAACAACGTTGGAACGGACAACAAAGATACAGAGAGGCATCATGATGTTTATTCCTACAAGAAAAGCGATATCCGATGCACATGAGACCCAGTTGGAGCAGCATTCCATGGATCGAATCACGGTTAGCATGGTTTGTTCCGAAGCAGGCATCAGCCGGCAAACACTGTATAATCATTACTATAGCCTTATTGATGTGCTCAGCGATCTTTTAATTGGCAAGATGAAAACCGCTGTCGCCGATCATGATACTTACCTGACGTGGGAACGCGGGTTTGAAAGCATCCTTACATGCCTGGAACAGAATCGCAATCTCATTCAGCATGTATATCGCTCCGCCAGTCGTGCGGAATTGCTGTCCATCATTGAGCGTTTCGGCGGCAGCTTGATCGACCGTGGTATTTCAGACTGTGCAAATGACATGCAAATAGCGGTGGATGCTGAGGATCAGGCGTTCATGCTTAGATTGTATTTAAGTGCGTTTATGGGGATTATCGATTATTGGTTCTCTCAGGATATGCAATTATCTCCTGCTTATTTAACAAGCCGATGCAACGCCATGATGGCTTTGTCTATCAAGGGAACGATTAAACGTCTGAAAGAGATGCGGCATTCGGTTTGACAATTGGATGCAGCAGTCAATGAATTGGATTCCTTATCAACATTGTAAATTGAAAAGCCAAATGAATATGATAAGATTTATATGAAGCGTGCAATACGCTTCTTTTTTTCGCAATGGAACGCATCAGGCATATTCAAGGAACGCTCGGGGCAATCATCTGGAACGGCAGATGTTCTATAGTATTTACGGCAATCGTATTGCTGTGTGAAAAAACGATTGTGGAGGGCAGCCATGGTTGATTTGAATGCTGAAGAAGTGAAAAAAACGAATGAAACAGCTAATACTTGCGGTATCATTTGTTTTGTGTTGAAACCGGAGCCCAAGATCACTACCCTCAGTCCCGCCGTGGAGAGCATGTTTGGCTTCCGTGAAGAAAACAAGAATTGGCTTCAGGTTGTCCGAAATGACCCTTCGCTTTTGCTGAGTATGGAAGGAAAGCGGCAATTGATGGCGTGTATTCAAAGCATTCGTGAAAAGCAGGAACCGGCGTTGTTTGTCGGAGATCTTTATAATGTGGCTTTTCAACGTATTCCTGTACGCAGCATGATCAGCAGTTATATGGCTAATGATCACGAGACGTTTTGCGCGACGATTGATGATATGAGACAGGAAAGAAGAGAACAGGCTGATGCGTTGAAAGATATCTGCGTGATGGTATTAAGCTCAGCGTGTGAATGGATCGGGGAGATAAACCTGCGCGAAAACACCGCTCAATGCGTATTTTGCAAAAGCGGAGATAAAAGCAACGGCCGCCGCGTTGTGTTGGACGACGCTGTTTCCTTTCGTATCAACAATCAGGTGGCGGAGAAAGACCGCGAAAGGCTTCAAGCATTTTTTGAGCAAAACATTCACCCTGGGGTTGGAGCACACAACAGCAAAAGAATCAGTTTTGATATGCAGGAGTCGTTCGGGCGATTGGTTTCATGCGAGGGAATTCTCATCAGTCTTGGCGATGACCGCTTTCTTTTTTCTGGGATGCATAGGTACCCTTCTGATGGATCCGAAAGTGCGGCCCACTCGAAAGATAGGCATACAATGATCACACAAAGCGATTTTGAAGCGTTGTGCACGCGAAATCTTGCTGTAAAAAACTGGCGCGTGTGCTTCAACCTGCTCTTTCTGATCGCCATTGATGCGTATGATACATATGATGGAGAGAAACGTAATCTTCTTGAAAACCAAGTGATCGATTTACTGGAAGAGAAACAAGGATCGAATGCTGTTTTTGCCCGTTTCGCCGATAACTGTTTCGTGCTTTGCCATCATGCGCTTGGTGATGATAAAAACAGAGCAGACTGCGCTCAAAAACTGTTCCATGAGCTCAGTAATGCGCTCGCTCCAGCAAATGGAACCATCAGCATAGGTATTGCCGCCTGCACCCATGATCCGGAAAAAGGATATAGATGTGCTTTCGACAAGGCCAAACAAGCGCTTGCAAAAGCGCAGGCGGCGGGCGGCGGACGGTATGTGTTTTATTTCGATCACGCGCTGCCCCAGGAATCTGCTGAAAAAGTGAAAAACCGCACGGCCAAAGGGCATGTTGTCGAAATCATTACCTTTGGTTATTTTAACGTGCTTGTCGACGGCGTTCCCATTTGCTTCTCCCATAATAAATCGAAAGAGTTATTGGCCTTGCTTGCGGATCGTCGGGGCGCCTATGCCACATCCGGCAGTTTGATTTCATACCTTTGGGAAAATGAACCGTTGAACAAACTCACCAGTTCTCGGCTGCGAAAAGTCGTTATGCGCCTGAAAGAAACACTCAGACAATATGACGTAGAAGATATTATTGAGAGCACATCAGGCATGAGGCGTATTGTTCCAGAAAGAATCAACTGCGATTTATACGATTATTTGGCTTGCAGCCCCGATGAGCGGGAGCAGTTTCATGCTAATTATCTGATGGATTATAGTTGGGGAGAAGATACGCATGGCGAACTTATGAATCAAACTTACTGAGATGTTTCATCATCAGCATGATGGTGAACCGAGCACGACACGTGAAGAAAGGATTGATTCTCATGCTGCATTCCGAACCACATTTTTCTTCGAGGCACATCCCCCGAATGGCTGGCTTCATGTTGTTTGCGATTACGGCAATATTCATGATAACGAGCCTTTCGGCTATTGCTGCGGATCTTTCGGACATGTACATTACCGACCTGAGTGTCAGCCCTGCCGAAGTAGAAAACTACGGAAAAGTCCGCATTGAGGTGGCTTTCAGCGATGGAAGCCCCAATGAACATATCTTCAATGCTGGCGATACCCTAATCATCAGCTGGCCAACTTCCGGAGATGCGTACCTGAAAGGCTACAAAGCCTCCATTCCGCTTATGAACGCTGAGGGAATCACTTTCGCAACTGCGGAAGTATCACCCACCGGCGTGATCATTCTCTTCAACAGCAATGTTGATGAATTATACGACGTGCAAGGCAGCTTTTGGTTCGAGGCTATGGCGGTAAACGATACCGATACGCAGGATGAAAACACGCAGATGGTTGAAGTGGTCGCAGGGACAAAAAAAGCAGAGGTTTCCATTCATAAAGCAGGAAGCGGCAATGTAGAAGGCGGGGAAATACCCGATGTGCGAAAGCAGGCGGATGCAATCGGTGGTGGATATACATGGGTAGATGACATCGGCTGGGTCATGAGCCTCGATCCAGATGATCCAACCTATACGCAATGGATTCTGACCGCCAATGAAAACGAGCTGCCTGTGCATTCCGATATAACGATTCAGGACACGCTTGGCCCCGGCCAGGCCGTGGATCCATCCTTTATGTTACTTTATTCCACAGGGAACATCGTCAGTTCATATTCCGGTACCGTGGCGGAGGTTGTATCCACCTGGAACCAAGCTTATTTGGACTCTGAACTACAATTTGGCAATTCAGGGGATTTGAACTGGAAGATTGGCCAGGAAACTGCCAACGGCACATATTGGTGTCTGATTTATCGTTGTGAAATAACCGATTATTCCCTTGCTTATTTTGAAAACTCAGCAGACATTTTCTGGATTGGCAAAAATGATCAACCTAATTCATATCACGATGACGATCATTTCTCCAATGTGGATCAAGGCGGTGAGATGCACGGTTTACCCCGCGGCGTTTTGCAGGTAATCAAAAAAATAGCAGGCACCGACCGGACGGTGGAAGGCGTTGTTATCCGTGTAGAAAAAATGGCGGATGATCAGTGGCTTCAGTTGGATGATATAACAACAAATACCACCGGTACAGCAACTATGACCAAATTAAAGACGGGCCATTATCGTTTATATGAAATTCAGGTTCCAGATTATATGACGATGCTATACCCGGCGGAGGCACCGTATGAGTTTGATATTGACATTGAATCAGAATTGAACCAAAGCCTGTCCCTGACGGTGGAAAACCGCATCCGAACCACAACTGTCACAGCGACGAAGCAATGGGAAAACCCCGATGGCACAGAAGATACTCAAACTCATCCTGCAATCTACTTTCAGCTTTATCGTCAATCTGCCGGTCAGACAGCGCCTGTTTCTGTAGGAGAACCCATATGCTTGCAGGATGGGGAGGAGCAAGTGGAATGGCAAGAACTCCCTATCACGAATGTTTTTGGTGAGCCTTATTCCTATTCTGTAAAAGAAGTAGATGCGGAAGGAAACGATACTGTACCAAGCGGATATGAGAAGATGGAGCAGGGGCTCTCGGTTATCAATTCTCTGAAATTAACGCCTGCTCCTTCAGCCACACCCACGGCAACGCCGACCATTACGCCTACATCCACGCCCACAGCGACGCCGACCATTACGCCTACACCCACGCCCACGGCGACGCCGACCGCTACTCCCACGGCCACACCATCGGCGACGCCGACCGCTACTCCTACAGCTACACCCACGGCGACGCCGACCATTACGCCTACACCCACGCCCACAGCGACGCCGACCGCTACTCCCACGGCAACGCCGATCGCTACTCCTACAGCCACACCCACGGCGACGCCGACCATTACGCCTACACCCACGCCCACAGCCACGCCGACCGCTACTCCCACAGCCACACCCACGGCGACGCCGACCATTAC
>JAFUFC010000128.1 GCA_017470095.1 Clostridia bacterium
TGAACTGGCCGCTGCCAAGGCCGACGCTGAAGCTGCCGCCAAGACCGCTGCCGATGAACTGGCCGCTGCCAAGGCCGACGCTGAAGCTGCCGCCCAGGCTGCCGCTGACAAGGCCGCCGCCGATCTGGCCGCTGCCAAGGAAACCGCTGAGAAAGCCGCAAAAGAAGCTGCTGATAAGGCTGCCGCCGAACTGGAAGCCGTTAAAGCCGCTGCCCAGGAAGCTGCTGACAAGGCCACTGCCGAACTGGCCGCTAAGGATGAAAAAATTGCCAGCCTGACCCAGGAAATTGATCTGCTCAAGCAGGGCAGCGCGGACGCCGCCGACCTGGCCAAGCAGTTTGATGCCGTGAAGGCCGACGCCGAAGCCGCCGCCAAGGCTGCTGCGGAAGAGCTGGCCACCGTTAAGGCTGATGCTGAAGCCGCCGCTAAAGAAGCTGCGGACAAAGCCGCTGCCGAACTGGCTGCGGTTAAGACTGACGCCGAAGCCGCCGCTAAGGAAGCTGCGGACAAGGCCGCTGCCGAACTGGCCGCCGTTAAGGAAGCCGCCGCTACCGAAGTGGCCACTGTGAAAGCCGATGCCGAAGCTGCCGCTAAGGCCGCCGCTGAAAGGCTGAACGCCTCCAAAATTCAGATCGAAGAGCTGCTCCAACAGCTGGGTGAAGACAGCGCCCTCAAGACCAAAGTGGAAGACCTGCTGAATCTCTTCAAAACTGAAGAATAATTTTTTCGCTTTATCAAAAAAGAACACAGCAAAATCCCCGCCGCAGCTTCTGCGACGGGGATTGTTTGATGTACTGTTTGTATACCATTCAAAACCGGTAAAGCCGTTACATATTCAAGTCATCGATGACCCGCAGGGTAACGGTCAGGTCGATATACTGGCCCTCGCCCACTTGGCTCAAGTCGATGCCGTTCTGATCGGCAAATTGGGCCAGCCCCTCATCCCGGAATACCTTGATGGCCAGCTGATCGCCTTCATTGTAGCCAGCCAGCTTCTGGGTCAGGGCAGTGTGGGAAGAAATGACGGTGCCGTCCACTTCCACGATGATGTCGCCGGGCTGGATGCCGCCTTCGGCAGCAGGAGAATTTTCATCCACCACTTTGACGAACGCGCCTTGCGGAATCACGCTGGCAGCGCCGGTATTGATGGTAGTTACGGTGATGCCCAGCCGGGGCTTGCCCTGCAGGGGAGAATTGACGGCGGCATCGTTGCCGGAGCCAGATCTGCCGGCGGAAGCGGTGGCGGCGAAAGCGTCATAATCCTTCAAAACCTGCTGGATCAGGGGTTTGGCCACGTTGATGGGGATGCACATGCCGATGTTATCAATGCTGGCGGAGAAGAAGCCGTTGGAGGAATACTTCCGGGCCGGAATGCCCTGCAATTGGCCCAGGGTGTTGAACAGACCGCCGCCGGAGTTGCCGGAGTTGATGGCGGCGTCCACCTGGATCATGGTATTGCTGATGGTGGTGCGACGACCATAACGGTCGGTGGTGGAATCTTTCACTTCACGGTCGATGGCGGATACGACGCCTACGGTCAGCGTCCGGGCAAAATCTTCGCCCAGGGGGTTGCCAATAACGATGGCCCATTCACCCACCTGCAATTGATCGCTGTCGCCCAGGGGCACGGCCTTCAAATCCAGGCCGGGCACCTGCAACACGGCAATGTCCAGGTCGGAATCATAGCCCACCACAGTGGCTTCGTGTTCGCTTTCATCCAAGGCAGTGGTCACGGTAACGCGGCTGGAGCCTTCCACCACGTGGTAGTTGGTCAGCACGTGGCCGTAATTGCTGATGACCACGCCGCTGCCTGTGCCGGCCAGAGATTCCCGGGGCTCACTGTTGCGCCCGCCGTAACCATAGCCGAAGCCATAGCCGTAATAGGACTGGGTGGTGGTGTAGTTATTCACGCCCACCACGCTGTTGCGCACATCGTTGGCCACCTGGATGAAGGGGCTGGTCACCTGGGACGCGTCGGTGGTGGTGTTCACGATGGCGTCAATTTCCGTGTCAGGGATACCGTTGGTAGCGGCGCCAGCGTTGATCAGGGTGGTGGCGATCATCACCACGGCCAGCAGTACGGCCAGCAGACCAAAGGACAAAGAAGCATGCTTTTTCATTTGCGTAACCTCCTTTAAGCGAATGGAACGCTTTTAAATCTTTCTCTCCCTTTCGGGTACAGCCCCATTGTAAAATGGAATTTTTACGAAATTTTGAACAGTAAATGAACAATCGCAATTTTATTTTTTTTGCGGGTCCCGCCGTGGGCCGATCATACCCCGGTCAGATCAAAAGGCGGCGTATAGCTGCTCTCCGCCGACTCCTTTTCCTGGGTATAGCCCGTCAGCCCCAGCATATCAAAATGGGCCAGTACCCGCGCGTATTCCTGATCGGTGATGCGCCGCTCCAGCCCTTTCACCTGGCACCAGGGCACCGGCGTATATTGCCGCATCAAAGACACGGGCGTGCCCTTGGGCAGCCGTTCCGCAATAAAATCCAGCATCCGGCAGCTATCACCCGTGCAGCCCGGCAGAATCAAGTGGCGCACGATGGTGCCCTTTTGCATCATGCCGTTTTCATCATATTGGGGCAGACCCGTTTGGCGGCACATTTCTTCGATGGCGGCGGAAGAAACTTCAAAATAATCCGCCACCCCGGCGCACAGCTTCGCAATGCGGGGAGAAACGTGCTTGCAGTCCGGCAGGTAGATGTCGATCGCGCCTTTGAGCATGCGCAAGGTTTCGATCTTCTCATACCCGCCGCTGTTCCACACGATGGGGATGCCCGGACGGTATGCGCTCAGTGCGTCCAAAATGGCTGGAATGAACGGTGTGCCCGTCACCAGGTTGATATTATGCGCGCCCTGATCCTCCAGCATCCTGAAAATATCCGCCAGGCGTCCAACTGAAATATCCTTGCCCTGGCCTTCATGACTGATAGGAAAATTTTGGCAATAGACGCAGCCCAGCGTGCAGCCGGAAAAAAACACCGTACCGCTGCCACGAACGCCGGAAATACAGGGCTCCTCCCAGAAATGGAGGGCCGCCCGGGCCACCCGGGGCGTTTCCCCCATGCCGCAAAAACCGGTGCGCACGGCCCGGTCGATCCCGCAGTTTCGGGGGCATAACGTACAAACAGTCATTTTTCTTTCCTTTCGTAAATCAAGGCCCCCTTCCGAAGAAGAAGGCCCCGAAGCGTTCCGATTGGTAATTTTACAAGCCCTGCTCCCGATCGTATGCCTGCCACAAGGGCGCATAGATGCTCACGGCCAGGTTATGTTCTTCCAATGTGCGGCTGAAATACAGTTCGCCGGTGTTGGGATCCTTCGAGCAGAAATACAGGTACTGATCCGCCACGAACTGTTCATCCGGGTACAGCGCTGCCTGGATAGCCGCCGCGGAGGGCGAGCAGATGGGGCCCACGGGCAGGCCCTTGTTGACGTAGGTGTTGTACGGCGACGCCACCTGCAAATCGGCGTTGGTCAGACTCATACGCTTCACGCCGGAAACATACTTCACCGTCACATCGCTGCCCAGGGTCATGTTCAATTTCAAGCGATTGTGAAACACGGCGGACACCTTCGAAAAGTCGGCGGTTTTGGCTTCTTTCTCGATCATGGAAGCCAGGGTGATCACCTGGTCCATGGTCATGCCCAATTCGTCCGCCCGGTCGTGGTATTCGTTGGTAAAGACCGCTTCCGTCTGGCTCAGCAGCTTTTTGATAATATCCGCCGCCGTGGCGTTGGTGTAAATTTCGTAAGTGTCCGGCGCCAAATACCCTTCCAGGGCAAACAGCCGGGAAGACACGTTGGCCGTGGCCAACACATCAGCCACGTAATAATAAGCGGAAAAATCCTGCCCCGTTCGGCACAAGCTGAGGAACTGCTCCTCATCCGTAATCGCGCCCTGCTCTTTCAGGGAAGACGCAATATCCCGGATGGTCCAGCCGGGAATAACGGTCATGTTCCGGGTGATGGGGTTGCCATCGCCAGTAGTGAGCAGTTCCATGATCTGCTGCATGCTCATATCCCTGCTGACCTTGTATTCTCCCGCCTGAATTTTCTGTCCATAGCCCAGGAAATCGGCGTAGTATTTGAATACCGTGCGGTTGCGAATCAGGTTTTCCGTTTCCAAGTTGTTGGCCACCCGGGTCAAGCTGCTGCCCGACGCCACGGTGAAGATGATTTCCTGATGATCCTGCTCATTGACCGGGGCGAAGAAATGGCGGTTCACCCAGTTGATGCCGCCCATCACCACGCCGCCCACCACCAGCAGCACGCACAAACCGATGGCAAAGGGGCGCAGGGCCGTCCACAGCCAGCTGTACCAGTACAGGCCGTATTCCCGCTCCTTGCGCAAGCTTTCGCCGGTGTATTCTTTGTCTTGATCGCGTTTTTTCAATGGAATCCTCCTTGGATCACACAGGCAGCGGAATATCCATCCCCGCCGCTTGGGTCAGGATGCCGAAAATATCGGCCATCATTTTTTGCAGCCGCATTTCCGCCATCAAAAAGCCCGAAGTGCGGCTGTCGGCAAACAAAAGCATATTCAAAGATTGGAAGCGCTGGGCGTCCTCTCCCTCCATGCCTTGGCCGGAGAGCATACGCATCTGCAAACTGGTTTGCAGCCGCTTATACTCATTCACCAGGGCCTTAATGCCCGCATCAGCGTCGATTTCTTCCTTCAATCGGGCATACTCCCGGTATTCTTCGCTTTCCTGAATGGCCCGTCCCAGTTGCTTGGCCAATTCCGTTGCCTGCATAGCGTTCCCTCCATTGTTGCCAACGATGCAAAGGGATTTTTTCATCCCTCCTTTTATTATACCAGCATTTTTCCCAATTGAAAAGATGCCGCCCCCTTTCCCGCTCAAAAACCCTCGTCAATCCGCTTTTTTCCTTGCATTGCCAGGCAATATGGCGTATAATAGAAATGATATGATTGGGGGAATATCCTGATCAGGATCAAATTTTCGGAGGAACATCATGAGCCGTATCACCTACGTCATCAAACGCATCGGAAAGATGGATTTTAACCGCATGCAGGAAACCGCCCGGATGCTGCACAAGAAAACGGGCAAGCCCACTGCCTGGCTATTGGCCGACATGGGCAAATGCGCCATGAAATACAACGCCGGATACATGGACTATAAAATTGCTGAAATGTACCGCTTGAACGACGCCCAGCGCCGCACCGTCATCACCCGGGGCATCTCCAACGAGATCGTTCGCCGGATGAACGATAAGGCCTACTGGCATTTCTTTGACGATAAAACCCAGTTTAACACCTTGTTTGAAAAATGGGTGCAGCGGGACTGGATCCGGGCCGATGAATCCATGACTCAGGACAAGCTGTCCGCCTTCCTCAAAGGCAAAGACCAGGTGATTTACAAGCCGCTGGAAGGTTCCAGCGGCCAGGGCATCGTGAAATATAAGCAGGAAGATTGGCAGGAATTGCCCCTGTTCATGGATCAGTTGTCTGAAGCGGGCCCGGGCATCCTGGAGGAAGTGGTCATCCAGCATCCCGAAATGGCCCGGATGTGCCCCACCTCCGTCAACACCGTGCGCATCGCCACGTTGCTTGGCGACAAAAAAGAAGGCATCGTGTACGCCTTCCTGCGCATCGGCAACGGACGGGTGATGGACAATGTGGACTGCGGCGGCATGGCCGCCCGGGTGGACCTGGACAGCGGCAAGCTGCTCACCGTGGGCGCGGATAAGCAGGGCAACACATTTGCGAAGCACCCCATGACCGGCACCGACATCATTGGCTTCCAAATTCCCTTTTTTGAGGAAGCCAAGCAGATGTGCATCGAGGCCATGCGGGTGGTGCCCCAGGTGCGGTTTGTGGCTTGGGATGTGGCCATCACCGAAAAGGGTCCCCGGTTCATCGAAGGCAATTCCTTTCCCAGCCATGCCGTGCCCCAGTTCGCCGCCCATTATCCCGACGGCATCGGCATCCTGCCCGAATTTAGGAAGTTTATTGATATTTAACCAGCTTTTCCGGAAGAAAACTGCTTGTTCTTCCGTTATATGGCTGTCAAGAACCAACCGAAAGCGCTGCTGAACGCGCCAAAGGAGCTGAAACCATGGATTTGATCAGAACGCTGCTGGTGTACATGATGCTGGCCGTGGGCGCTTCCACTGAAGGCGCGCCCGCCGTAACCCCGCTTCCTGTCACCCCCACTCCGGCCCCATCGCCCATCGCGGTGGTGGTTTCCTCCCCCATTCCTGCCGCCACAGCCACGCCGGCCGTCCGTTATACCACGCTGTATGTAGGCGATAAGGGCGAAAACGTGCGCAAAATGCAGCAGCGGCTGAAGGATCTGGGCTATTATTCCGGAAAAATCGACGGCCAATATGGCCAGCAGACCCGCCGGGCCGTGGAGGCTTTCCAAACCAATAACGGCCTGAAGGTGGATGGCATTGCGGGCCGCGCCACCCTGACGGTGCTCTATGAAGGCAAGGGGCTGGCCACCCCCGGTCCCAACGGTACTGCCCGGCCAACGGCCACGCCGCCGCTGAATGTAACAGTGCCGGTGTATTATGTGGATCAGAACGGCAGCATCCTGCGTCGGGTGGATATGGTGCTCTATGAGGGCTCCACCACTATTTACGCCAATGCCGCCAACGTCAGCGCCGGGTACACCCTCCTGTCGGATAACGCCGCGGTAGTCACCGTGTCCAAGGGTGTGGCAAAGCCGGATTCGGTGTACTTCCGTTATCAGGCTGCCCCCACCGCCGCGCCTGCGCCCCAGGAAATTTCCATGCCGGTCATTTATATGACTGATACCGGCGATGTGATGCTGCGAGAGAGCGTAACCCTGCCCAGCGGCGCCATCACCCCGGTCACTGTCGGCCACTCTATTGATGAATCGACCTTCCGGCTCATCAGCCCGGACACCGTGAACGTCACCGTTTCCGTCCAGGGCGCCGCCTCCCCCGCCACCGTAATTTTTACCTACCGGTTCACTGAACCGACCGCCGCGCCGGAATCCACAGCGACTCCCGAACCGACCGCCGAGCCCACGGCGACTCCCGAACCCACAGCCGAACCCACAGCGACTCCCGAGCCGACCGCCGAACCCTCGGCAACTCCCGAGCCGACCGCCGAGCCCACGGCGACTCCCGAGCCCACCGCCGAGCCCACGGCAACTCCCGAGCCCACCGCCGAACCAACGGCAACTCCCGAGCCCACCGCCGAACCAACGGCGACTCCCGAGCCCACCGCCGAACCAACGGCGACTCCCGAACCCACCACCGAACCCACGACAACTCCCGAGCCCTCGGCGACTCCCGAGCCCACCACCGAACCCACAGCCTCGCCCCAGCCCCTGTCGAAAGGCGGGGATGCGATGCTGCTCAACGGCGTCACCCAGTCCCTATCCTGGTATCAAGATAACAAATCCAATGCTTATGTCAGCCTGAAAAAGCTGGCGCAAGCCCTGGGTCTGTCCTATACCGCCAACGCAGAATGCGTGCTGAATGGGCACTATGTGGCCGCCATTTACAATGACGACAGCGGCATCATCGCCCTGACGGTGGATGAAAAGAACTACGAAAAGAACGGCGCCCTGCAAAGCGGCGATCTGCTGGTGAACGCCCACTTCCTGGAAGCCATCGGCGCTGAAGTCACCATGAGCGATGGAAACCTGTCCATTGAGCTGAGCAAATAAACCAGCCCCTAAAATCAAACTGGCGGAGACAAAATCTCCGTCAGTTTTTTTCACATTCGCAACCTTTTCACTTGTTCAATCGTATCTTGGATGAAAGGACCTTTCAAGACTGCGAGGATACACCATGAGACAAAACCTGGATGAACTGATCCCCCGGACGCAGGGCAGCCTGTACCGGGCAGCCTTCTCCGTCTGCCGGGACCGGCAGGAAGCGGAAAACATCGTGCAGGAGACATATCTGACCTACTACCGCAGGCATCAGGAATTCGACAGCGAGAATCACCTGCACGCCTGGCTGCTGCGGGTGGCGATCAACCGGGCCAAGGACGCATGCCGTTCCTTCTGGCGGCGGAACCGGGTGGATATTGATTCCGTGGCCGCCCAGCTGCCCTTTGAAACGCCCCAGGACGGGGAGGTTTTCAAGGCCGTCATGCGCCTGCCGGAAAAGCAGCGCGTCACGATTTACCTCTTTTACTACGAGGACCGGCCCATCCGGGACATCGCCCGCATCCTGCGCACCCGGGAAAACACGGTGAAAAGCCATCTTCGCCGGGGACGCATGGCGCTCAAAAACATTTTACAGGAGGGTTGGAGTGATGACGAACCGTGACAGAATCCATCGGGCCTTTGATGCCCTGCAGCCCTCCCAACGTATCATTGTGGAGGAAAAAAATATGAACAAGCATATTGTGAAAACATCCTTCTCAGCCGTCTGCGCGGCACTGATCCTGCTCTTAGGTGGCTTGACCGTCGCTTACGCCGCCGATCTGGGCGGCTTCCGGGAAACGATGACCGTCTGGTTCGGCGGAAAGCAGCAAACCGTGGAGGTGACCCAGCCCCAGGAAGGCATGATCGAATGGACCGATGAGGAAGGGCATGTCCATTCCGCCGGCGGCGTTGCCATCGACGATGACGGCGCCGAGCGGCCCCTTGCGCTGGAAGAGCTGCTGGCGCATGAATTCAGCGGCGGCCCCGTGATTGATTTCTTCGACGACGAAGGCACCGCATTCCTGGAATTCTACGAGCACTACATCGAAGTGACCGACCAGGTGCCTTCAGGCCGCATCGAAGCCAAGCTGGACCACGACGGCGTTACCTATTATATCACCGAAATCGGCAGCCGGGAGACAGGCTGGCAAGTACACGTATCCACCAAAGGGTTTGAGCCGTAAAACACGCCTTCGCGTATTCGCAACAATAAAAACGATTATTTCCAGTAACCTCTCGTTTCCTTATAGGGCGGATGGTATCCGCCCGTTTTTCATTGCATCTGCCGGAAATCCACGTAGCCTTCACCGGTAGTTTCGGGCGGATAATATCCGCCCCTACATTGTCTGCGGTACGAAAACAAAGCGGATGATCGGCTCTCCTCCATCTCTTCTTTCTGCGGCGCACAATCAAGATTGAATCAGGAAGAAGCAACAGATCCTTCGCGCTGCAGCGCTCAGGATGACAAAGAAGAAGCAGACCGTCCCCTTTGTCATCCTGAGGCCCACAGGCCGAAGGATCTGTTCGTTGGGTGCCATTCAATAATTTAGAACGAAAACAGTATTAGTACGCCTTGGCGAAATACATGACCTTGCTGGCCCTCCTGCCGCAGCAGACGCAGGTGTCGCCGAAAGGCGTCTGATCGAAGGGCATGTTGCGGGAGGTAGCGTTGGTTTCTTCCTTGATCTTGTCCTCACAGGCCCGGTCGCCGCACCACATGGCCCGGGCGTAGCCGCCGTCCACCTGGGCTTTGAGCTCATCGTAGGTATACACGTCCTTGGTGTGGGCCAGGCGGAATTCATCGGCAATCTTGTACATGTTCTGCTGGATATCGTCCAGCAGTTTTTTCAGTTCTTCCGCCAGATTGTCCAGGGACACGGTGAACTTTTTAAACGTATCCCGGCGCATGACCGTGGCCACGCCGTTCTCAATATCCTTGGGCCCGATTTCGACCCGCACCGGCACGCCCTTGAGCTCCCACTCGTTGAACTTCCAGCCGGGAGACACATTGTCCCGGTCGTCCAGCTTCACGCGGATGCCTGCGGCCTTCAGGGCGCTGTATACTTCTTCGCACTTTTCCATCACGCCGCCTTTGTGGGCCGCGATGGGCAGGATCACCGCCTGATAGGGCGCGATCATGGGGGGCAGCTTCAGGCCCCGCTCGTCGCCATGGGTCATGATGATGGCGCCGATCAGCCGGGTCGAAACACCCCAGCTGGTCTCATGGCAGTACTCCAGCTTGCCTTCCTTGCTCAGGTACTGGATTTCAAAAGGCACGGCAAAATTGGTGCCGAAATTGTGGCTGGTGCCGGCCTGCAGGGCCTTGCCATCCTGCATCATAGCTTCCACGGAATAGGTGGCCCGGGCCCCGGCGAATTTTTCCTTGTCGGATTTTTGACCGGCGAACACAGGAATAGCCAGGTTCTTTTCGCAGAAGGTCTTGTACACGTTCAGCATCTGCTGGGTTTCTTCTTCCGCTTCCTCGGCAGTGGCGTGAACGGTGTGGCCCTCCTGCCACCAGAATTCGGCGGTGCGCAGGAAGGGTCGGGTGGTCTTTTCCCAGCGCATGACCGAGCACCACTGGTTATACTTGAGGGGCAGATCCCGGTAGGACTGCACCCACTTGGAAAACATGGTGCAGAAAATGGTTTCGCTGGTGGGGCGCACGGCCAGCCGCTCCTGGAGGGGCTCGGTGCCGCCCTGGGTGACCCAGGCCACTTCGGGCGCAAATCCTTCCACATGATCGGCTTCCTTCAGCAGCAGGGATTCAGGAATCAGCATGGGCATCGACACGTTTTCATGCCCCGTTTCTTTGAACATGGCATCCAGCTGCTCATGGATCAATTCCCAAATGCGGTTGCCGTAGGGCTTGAGCGCCATGCAGCCCCGGACAGGGGTATAGTCCATCAGGTCGGTCTGGGTGACCACGTCGGTATACCACTGGGAGAAATTTTCATCCCGGGGGGTGATGTGCTGCACAAATTCCTGTTTCTTTTCCTTTGCCATGGTTCGGCCCTCCTCCAAAAAATAACCCTCCGTCCTTTGCAGGGACGAAGGGATGCTTCGCGGTACCACCTTGCTTGGCGCGCAAACGCGCCCGGCTTTCCCATCCGATAACGGGGATGACCCGGCGGGGATTGGCCGCTGGCCCACGGGCGGGATGGCATGCGCACGCGCGCTTTCAGCCAGTGACGCGCTCTCTTTTCTTCACTCACGCCTGATCCCGTGGATTGCCTATGAACAAAGGCATTATACAGGATTCCAGCAGAAAAAGCAAGAGCGGCAGGTTATTTTTTTCGATTTTCCAAATACCGCTGGATCACTGGCCGAATGGGGGGTGAAATTTCCGGCAGTGCATCGATGGAAAAGAAACGCAGTTCTTCAATTTCCTCTTCCTGTGGGCGGATTTTGCCGTGGTATTTCCGGCATACATACACAATTTCCACGTTGTAAACCTCGTCGCCGTTGGGATAAACATAGTGGGCTTCCGGGCCGGAATTGACCGTCAGGAATTTTAGCTCGTCGGCGATGAGGCCCATTTCCTCCTCCAGCTCCCGTTTGGCGCATTCCTCGATGGATTCGCCCAGCTCGATGGACCCACCGGCGTAGCCCCACTGGTGGTTATCGGTGCGTTTACCCAGCAGAATTTGGCCCTGCTCATTTTCTATGATCACGCTGCCCGCGCATTGCAGTAAAGGCGCGTGACCCACGAATTTGCGCAAATCCATGATGTAGCTCATGTTCCGCTTCCTTTCGATCATTCGCCGCAGTAAGCGACGGCATCCGCCTGAAACTGCAATCCCGCTTCCCTGCCTACGTTGCCTACGCAATAAGAGAGAAAACAATAATTCCCAACTTTTACGATGCCCGCGTGGGCCCATTCCTGGTGGATATCTTTCCTTTCAATCCCGTTCATTTCAATATTTCCTTCAAGAACTGGCCGGTGTAGCTTTCCTTCACCCGCGCCACGTCCTCCGGCGTGCCTTTGGCCACCACGGTGCCGCCCCCGTCTCCCCCTTCGGGACCCAGATCAATGATGTAATCGGCGGTCTTGATGATGTCCAGGTTGTGCTCAATGACCAGCACCGTGTTGCCCTGGTCGGTCAATTGCTGGAGCACCTTCACCAGGCGGCTCACATCGTCCATGTGCAGGCCGGTGGTGGGTTCATCCAGCAGCACCAGGGTTTTACCCGTAGCCCGGCGGCTCAATTCCGTGGCCAGCTTCACCCGCTGGGCTTCGCCGCCGGACAGGGTGGTGCTGGGCTGGCCCAGCTTCATATAGCCCAGGCCCACGTCGTAGAGCGTGCGAAATTTAAGCATAATAGCGGGATGGGCCTCGAACACGCCCATAGCTTCCTCCACCGTCAGATCCAGCACATCGGCAATTGAAAGCCCCCGGTACTTGACCTCCAGCGTTTCCCGGTTATACCGTTTGCCCCGGCACACTTCACAAGGCACATAAATATCGGCCATGAAGTGCATTTCAATTTTCAGCAATCCATCGCCCGAGCAGGCCTCGCACCGGCCGCCCTTCACATTGAAAGAGAAGCGGTTCTCTTTATAACCCCGCACCTTCGCTTCCGGCAGTTGGGCAAACACTTTGCGGATCAGATCGAACAAGCCTGTATAGGTGGCCGGATTGCTCCGGGGGCTGCGGCCGATAGGCGACTGATCGATATTGATGATTTTGTCCAGCTGCTTTACGCCGTCGATGCCGTCGTAATCAGCCTTGCGGGGCCGGGCCCGGTTCAATTGATGGGCCAAGGCCGTGTACAAAATAGCGTTGACCAGGCTGCTCTTACCGCTGCCGCTGACGCCGGTGACACAGCAGAACACTCCCAGGGGAAAATCCACGTCGATATTCTTCAGGTTGTGCTCCCGGGCGCCTTTCACCGTCAGCCAGCCCTTCACCTTGCGGCGGCTGTCCGGCACCGGAATGCATTTTTTCCCGCTCAGGTATTGGCCTGTGATGGATTCGGGGGCGTTCATTACGTCCTCGACTGTACCCTGGGCCACAATCCGTCCCCCGTGCTCTCCGGCCCCAGGACCGATGTCCACCAGATAATCGGCGCTGCGAAGCGTTTCTTCATCGTGCTCCACCACGATCAGGGTGTTGCCCAATTGCTGCAAATGCCGCAAGGTGCGAAGCAAACGCGCGTTATCCCGCTGGTGCAGGCCGATGGAGGGTTCGTCCAGGATGTACAAAACCCCTACCAGGCCGGAGCCAATCTGGGTGGCCAGACGGATGCGCTGGGCTTCGCCGCCGCTTAAGGTAGCCGCCGCTCGGGAGAGGGTCAAATAATCCAGCCCCACATCGCACAAAAAGCCCAGACGAGCATCCACCTCCCGCAGAATAGGCGCGGCGATCATGCTCTCTTTTTCGGACAATTTCACATGCTGGAGAAATTCCCGGGTGCGGCGCATGTTCCACTCGCTGACTTGGGCAATATTGCAGCCGCCCACGGTGACGGCCAGGGCCTCCGGCTTCAGCCGCCGCCCTTTGCAGGCGGGGCAGGTTTCATGGGCCATGTATTCTTCGTAAGCCGCTTTCATGCCCTCGCTCTGGGTTTCCTGGTACCGGCGCTCCAAAGAAGGAATCACGCCCTCGAAGGTGGTTTGATAGGTGCCGGTCTCAAATTTGATTTTCAGTTTCTGGCTGCCGGTGCCGTAAAGAATTTTATCGACCACATCCCGGGGCAGGTCCTTCACCGGCGTGTCCATGGAAAAACCGTAAAAATCCGCCATAGCTTGGAACATGGCATGGGCGGTGGAGTTGGCTTCGCCGCTGTTCCATCCCATGCAGGATACCGCGCCCTCATTCAGCGACAGGCCAGGATTGGGGATCACCAAGTCGGCGCTGACCTTCATCAGTTCCCCCAGGCCGGAGCAGGTAGGGCACGCGCCGTAAGGATTGTTGAAGGAGAACATTCGGGGAGCCAGCTCCTCGATGTTCACGCCGCAGTCCGGACAGGCGTAATTCTGGGAAAACATCATCTCCTCCCCGACCGGGGTGATCAGGGCGGAGGCCAGGCCGCCGGATTGCTTCATGGCGGTTTCGAGGCTGTCGGCTAAACGCTGCTGAATGCCGGGGCGCACCACCAGCCGGTCTACCACCAGGTCAATCTGATGCTTTTTCTGCTTGTCCAATTGTGGCACATCGTCCAGCTCGTACATTTCCCCATCGATCCGGGCCCGAACGAAACCGCCCTTCCGGGCGTCCTCCAGCAGCTTCACGTGCTCCCCCTTCCGGGAGCGCACCACCGGGGCCATGATCTGCACCCGGGTGCCCTCGGGCAGCGCCATCACCGCATCCACCATTTGATCCACCGTCTGCTGGCGGATTTCCTTGCCGCAGTTAGGACAGTGGGTCAGCCCAGCCCGGGCGTACAGAAGGCGCAGATAATCGTGAATTTCCGTCACGGTTCCCACGGTCGACCTCGGGTTCCGGGCAGTAGTTTTCTGGTCGATGGAAATAGCAGGCGACAAGCCCTCGATGGAATCCACCTCCGGCTTATCCATCTGGCCCAGGAACATCCGGGCGTAGGAGGACATGCTTTCCACATACCGGCGCTGGCCCTCGGCGTAAATGGTATCAAATGCCAAGGAGGATTTGCCGGAACCGCTTAAACCGGTGAACACCACCAGCTTATCCCGGGGGATGGTGATATCGACGTTTTTTAAATTGTGTTCCCGGGCGCCTCGGACGATGATCTTGTCTTCCATGGTTTCCTCCGCATTTTCATAGTGCCCGGCAATTATAGCACATTTGTTCCCATTTGTGAAGAGGAACATGCAGCCTTTTTTGCTGTTTTCTTGCAATCTTTCTTCCGATATGCCATAATAAGAAACAACCCCTTGTAAAGGAGATGATCGTGCATGGCCACCGGCATTTGGGTTCGCCTGATGCGCAAAACCCACATTGACAAAGACACCACTGTGGAATGCTCCCTTGACAATTGGCAGGAAGCCCTGGATTCCGCCTGCCACAAGCTGGATGTGCCCCGGCCCATCATTCTGCCCCGGCATGAAAGGGACTGGGAGCAGTTTTCCCAGGCGCGTTTTTTAAAGGATCATTTTATGGAGGATGTACCCTTTGACCGGATGGAAGTGGAATTTATCGATCCGGACAAGAAAAAGCGGAACAATCCGATGTACTATTAAAATGGAGAACGTCATGCGAAAATTCTTTGCAACCTTGCTTTTGTGCCTGCTCTTCATCTCCGCCGCTTCCGCCGAAATCGTGATCAGCGAGGTGATGACCTCTAACGGCGTGTATACGGGCGGCGAAGCCTACGACTGGATTGAGCTGCACAACACCGGAAAAAAAGCTATTAACCTGAGCGGCTGTTATTTATCTGACACCCAAAAGAACCTGACCCAATGGGTGTTTCCCAAGAATACGACCATCAAGGCGGACGGCTACCTGCTGGTATACTGCACCGGCAAGGAATTAAAGCCCGGCAGCAAAAGCACCTTCTATGCCAATTTTAAGCTGTCCTCTTCCGGCGATCAGGTATTTTTAACAGACAAAGACGGCGTAACGCCCATCACATCCCTGGATATCCCCCAGCAGTACAGCAACGTATCCTGGGGCATCCCCCTGGGCGGCAGTGAATACCACTTTTTTGCCAACGCCACTCCGGGCAAGAAAAACGCGAAGTCAGGCTATGAATACCGGGTGGCTTTGCCGAAGATTCTCACCGCCGGCGGGTTCTATGACGCCGCCGTCACCGTCCAGGCCCAGGCGGCGGAAGGCGCTGCCCTGCGCTACACCGTCGACGGCTCCACCCCCACGTCCAAATCCAAGCTGTTTCCGGCGGAAGGCGTCGCATTCACCAAGACCGGCGTTTTGCGCGTCCGGGCGTTCCGGGAGGACGCCGTACCCTCGGAAACGGTGTCCGCCACTTATTTCATCGGCGAGAGCCAGCCAGTGCCCGTCATTTCCCTAATCACCGACAATCAATACATGTTCGACAACAAGATCGGCGCCCTGGTGAAAGGCCCCAACGCCAATTACCCCAATTACGAAAAGGATTACGAATACCCCATGAATGTGGAATACTTCAACCTGGACGGGGTATGCGAAATCAATCAGCTGGGCACTTTCACCGCCGCGGGCCACTCCGCCCGGCAAAACGCCCAGAAATCCATCGCCATCTACGCCCGGAAGGCTTATGGCCCCGACCGGTTTTATTTCAATCCTTTCCCCCACCGGGATTATACCAGCTACAAATCGCTGCTGCTCCGGTCAGCCAATTCGGACGCGTTCTACTGCCGGCTGCGGGACCCGGTCTATTCCTCCCTGGCCGAGCCCTTGAATCTGCTCTACCAGGACGCCCTGGCCATCGAAGTGTACATCAACGGCCAGTACTGGGGCCACTACAATCTGCGGGAAAAAATCAACAAATATTTCGTGGCGGCCTATGAGGGCGTGACCAAGCAAAAGGATATCGACCGCATCGATATCCTGGCCCGCACCGGCCGGGATGAATTTTTGCAAAACGGCGACAACAAAGACTGGATCGAGCTGTGCGATTTTTGCAAAAAAAAGGACCTGAACGCTCCGGAAAACTTGCGATACGTAACGGATCGGCTGGATATCGACAGCCTGTTCACCCACACCGCTTTCGAGGTGATTCTGGGCAACACCGATTTCACCAACGTGCGAGTGTACCGGGTGCCCGGGGGCAAATGGAAATATCTGCTGTTTGATGTGGAGGCCGGCTTCAAAAACCTGGACCCCATTCCCATGAATTATTTTATCAAGAAAGTTAATGACAGGGTGCAGGGCTTCCGCCATGAGCCCCTGGCCGCGCTGCTGAACGTGCCGGAAATGAAGGCACGCTTCCTCACCCGGTTTGCGCAGGTGCTGGAATTGTCCTTCCAGTGGCCTTACGTGGAAGCTCACTTCGCGCCCTGGGAAACGCTCTTTGAATCCACCCTCATGCCCCGGCATATCGCCCGTTGGCCCCACTTCACCATGACCGCCTGGCGGCAAAACGTGGACGCGGCCAAGTATTACGCCCGGGTGCGCCCCACCAAGATCGTGGCCATGCTGCAAAAGCACATGAAGCTCACAAACGCGGAGGTTGAACAGTATTTCGGGGATGTGCAGCGGCTGCTGGAGCAGGTGAATGTAAAGTAGAAAAATCAAAAAAAGGGGGCCTACGCGGCCCCCTTTTTCAATGCTCCGGTTTACGTCAATGCTCCGGTTTGCGCACCCGCTCCCGGCGGCGGCGGGAGGGCTGGTGCTTGTCCATGGGCGTATCCCCCCGAATGGCGAACAGCTGGTCGCGCAGCTTGGCGGCCTTTTCAAAATCCAGGGCTGACGCGGCGGTGAGCATTTGATCCTCCAATTGCTTGATCCATTCCGCCTTCTCGTCGTCCCCCACCTGATTGGGAATTTCCTCGCTGGCCTTGTCCGTAATTTCCAGCAGAGCGCGCACGGCGGTTTTTACCGATTCAGGAGTAATGCCGTGCTCCTGGTTATATGCTTCCTGCAAGGCCCGGCGGCGGTTGGTTTCCCCAATGGCGGCCATCATAGAATCGGTAGGCGCGTCGGCATACATGATCACCCGGCCTTCGGCGTTGCGGGCAGCCCGGCCAATGGTCTGAATCAAACTGGTTTCGGACCGGAGGAAGCCCTCTTTGTCCGCGTCCAGAATGGCCACCATGGCCACCTCCGGCAAATCCAGCCCTTCTCGCAGCAGGTTAATGCCTACCAGCACATCATATTCGCCCATGCGCAATTCCCGAATCAACTTGGTGCGCTCCAGCGTCACGATATCGGAATGCAGATACCGCACCCGAATGCCCAGTTCGTCCAAGTATTCCGTTAGGCTTTCGGCCATTTTCTTGGTCAAGGTGGTCACCAGCACCCGCTCGCCTTTCGCCACCACCTGGTTGATCTCCCCCACCAGATCGTCCACCTGACCGGTAGCCGGGCGCACGATAATCCTGGGGTCCAATAGCCCCGTAGGCCGAATGATCTGCTCCACAATCTGGCTGGCCTGTTCCCGTTCATAGGGCGCAGGAGTGGCGGATACATAAATCACCTGATGGATTCGTTCTTTGAATTCATCAAAGGTCAGCGGCCGGTTATCAAAGGCAGAGGGCAAGCGGAAGCCGTAATCCACCAGCATGTTTTTCCGGGCCCGGTCGCCGGCATACATGGCGCGGATCTGCGGAATCGTCACGTGGCTTTCATCGATCATCAACAGAAAATCATCGGGAAAATAATCCAGCAGGCTGAATGGCGGCTCCCCGGGCTGGCGACCGTCAAAATAGCGGCTGTAATTTTCGATGCCGCTGCAAAAGCCGATCTCCCGCAGCATTTCAATGTCATACCGGGTGCGCTGGGAAATGCGCTGGGCCTCCAGCAGCTTCCCCTCCTTTTCAAACTGGGCCGCCCGCTCAATCATATCCTGCTCGATGTGGGCGATGTTTTCCTCCCGGTTGGCCACGCTGGTGGCGTAGTGAGTGGCCGGAAAAATGGCGGCGTGCTGGACCGTGTGCAGCACGTGTCCATCCACTACGGAAAACTCGCTGATGCGGTCAATTTCATCGCCAAAAAACTCCACCCGGATGCCATTTTCCTTCTGTCCAGCGGGAATAATCTCCACCGTGTCCCCACGAACGCGGAAATTTCCGCGGTCAAATCCCACATCATTGCGCTCATACTGGATATCCACCAGGTGGCGCAAAAGGTCGTCCAGCTCCATTTGCATGCCGGGGCGCAGGGAAATCATCTGTCCTTCGTACTCGCTGGGGTCGCCCATGGAATAAATGCAGCTGACCGAGGCGACAATAATCACATCCCTCCGCTCCTTCAGCGCGGCGGTGGCGCTGTGGCGCAAGCGGTCGATTTCCTCATTGACAGAAGCGTCTTTTTCGATATAGGTATCCGAAGAAGGGATGTAGGCTTCCGGCTGGTAGTAATCATAATAGGAAACGAAATATTCCACCGCACTATCCGGAAAAAACGCCTTGAATTCGGCGCACAGCTGGGCCGCCAACGTTTTGTTATGGGCAATCACCAGCGTGGGGCGCTGCACTTTTTCAATCACTGACGCCATGGTGAAGGTTTTGCCTGAGCCGGTCACGCCCAGCAGCACCTGGGCTGGCAAGCCCTCTTTCACGCCCCGGGCCAGTGCTTCGATCGCCTGGGGCTGGTCTCCCCGGGCGGTGTAAGGGGCCTTTAAAACGAACTGGTTCATAGTTATCTCCCTCAAATACAAGAAAATCGAAATCACTGGAAAGGCGGAGCGCGAAGATGATGATATAGTGGAAAAATGACCGGCAAGCTTCCTGTGCTCTATGCAAATCTCCACACTTCACACTCAACTCTTTACGCTTTTTATTTTACCATACGCGCTATTCTTTGCCAACATAAAAAAATTGGCTGGAAACGGACGAAAGACTGGGCCGTTTGGCGCTCCTATGCTGAAAAAAACTTGCTGGAAGCGGCTTTCTTGCCCGGTTTTGCCGGTCATCTTTTTGCATCCCGGGGACACAATGACTGCGAAAACGAAAAATTTTCGGAGGTGCGTCCCCATGCCACAATACAAAGTGACCCAATCGCCCCGCTTATCCGGGGAAGTGCCGGTGAGCACGAGCAAAAACGCGGTGCTGCCCATCCTGGCGGCGGCGCTGCTGACACCTGAAGAAGTGCTGATCCATCAGGTGCCGAGCCTGACCGACGTGCACCATATGATGGGCATCCTGCGCGCCTGCGGCGCGGAAACAGCCACCCAGGGAAGCACCGCCGTCCTCCGGGCCGTCAGCGTGGGCAGCCCCCATGAGCACGCGCTGCTGCGCACCATGCGGGCCTCCGTGCTGGTGCTGGGGCCCATTTTGGCCCGAACGGGCAGCTGCGAATTATCGATGCCTGGCGGCTGCGCCATCGGCCAGCGCCCCATCGATCTGCACTTGAAGGGCCTGCAAAAATTGGGCGCCAAGGTGGAGCAGGACGGCGGCACAGTGCGGGTCAGCGGCGCGCTGAAAGGCGCCAATATTTACCTGGATTTTCCCAGCGTGGGCGCCACGGAAAACCTGCTCATGGCCGCGGTGCTGTCGAAAGGCGTCACCCGCATCGAAAACGCCGCCAAAGAGCCGGAAATCACCGACCTGTGCCATTTCCTCACCGCCATGGGCGCGCGCATTGCCGGCGCGGGCACCGCCAATCTGACGGTGGAGGGCGTCGAAGGACTGCACGGCGCTGCCTACACCCCCATCCCCGACCGCATCGAAGCGGGCACCCTTGCCTGCGCCGCCGCGCTGACGGAAGGAAGCGTGCTGCTGGAAAGCGCCCGAAGCGACCACATGCGGGCGCTGCTGTTTAAGCTGACAGAGTCGGGGCTCATCTGCCAGGAGGACGCCCGGGGTCTGCGCCTGCGGGGCAAGGCCCGCCATCCCATGGAGGCCCGCACTTTATCTTACCCCGGCTTCCCCACCGACTTGCAGGCGCCGCTGATGACCGTAGCCTGCCAAACCCACGGCTTATCCGTCTTTCTGGAAACAATTTTTGAAAACCGCTACATGCACGTGATTGAGCTTCGACGCCTGGGCGCTCAGATCCGGGTGGAGGGTCAATTGGCCCTGATCCAGGGCGGCAAACCGCTCAACGGCGGCCACGTCACCGCCACCGATCTGCGGGCCGCCGCGGCGCTGATGCTGGCAGGGCTGATTGCCCAGGGCGAAACGGTGGTGGACGACCCCGCCGGGCATCTATTGCGAGGGTATGAAGGGCTGGAAAACAAGCTGCGTGCCCTGGGAGCCGACGCGGTGCGCCTGGTGGAAAGCCCATAAAATTCCCAAATCATGACGGGATTGTGTCAGGTATTGACTTTCTTTTACCTTCGATGTATCATATACCCCGAAGGAGGAATTTTCCATGAGAGAACAACCGGACCAAAGAAAACCCATATTGTATTATTGCGGTATCGTCATCATCCTGATGCTGCTGCTGAATATTTTCGTCTTTCCTTCCCTTTTGCAGGCCCAGGTGACGGAGGTCACCTACGACCAGTTCTTATCCCTGGTGGAGGAGGGAAAAGTGACCGAAGTGGCTTATCAGGATAACCAGATCCAGTTCATCGCCGCCGATGGCAGCAGCCGGCCGGCCTTTTACAAAACCGGCGTCTGGCCCTGGGATGATGGGCTGACGGACAAACTGCTGGCGAAAAACGTGACCTTTGCCGCAGCCATCCCCACCCAGGCCTCTCCCCTGATGAGCCTGCTCATTTCCTTCGTGCTGCCTATGCTGTTCTTTGTGTTTGTGGGCCGCTGGCTGATGAACACCATGACCAAGCGCATGGGCGGCACCAACGCCCTGACGCTGGGCAAATCAAACGCCAAAATTTATATCGAATCACAGACCGGCAAAACCTTTGCCGATGTGGCAGGCCAGGATGAAGCCAAGGAAGCGCTGACCGAGATCGTGGATTTCCTTCACGACCCGGGCAAGTACGCCGACATCGGCGCGAAGCTGCCCAAGGGCGCGCTGCTGGTGGGCCCTCCGGGCACCGGCAAAACGCTGCTGGCAAAAGCCGTGGCTGGGGAAGCGAAGGTGCCCTTCTTCTCCATTTCCGGCTCCGAATTTGTGGAAATGTTCGTGGGCATGGGCGCGGCAAAGGTGCGCGATCTGTTCAAGCAGGCGGAAGAAAAGGCCCCCTGCATCGTGTTCATCGATGAAATCGACACCATTGGCAAAAAGCGCGACAACGGCGGCATTTCCGGCGGCAACGATGAACGGGAACAGACGCTGAACCAGCTGCTGGCCGAAATGGACGGCTTTGACGGCAAAAAGGGCGTAGTCATTTTGGCTGCCACCAACCGGCCCGACATCCTGGACCCTGCCTTGCTGCGCCCCGGTCGGTTTGACCGGCGCATCCCCGTCGAACTGCCCGACTTGCAGGGACGATTGGCCATTTTGAAGGTGCACGCCAAGAACGTAAAAATGGATAGCGGCATCGACCTGAGCGCCATCGCTCGGGCCACCTCCGGCGCATCCGGCGCAGAGCTGGCCAATATTATCAACGAAGCCGCCCTCCGGGCCGTGCGGATGGGCCACCACACCATCCATCAAAGCGACTTGGAAGAAAGCGTCGAGACCGTCATCGCTGGTTACCAGCGCAAAGGCGCGGTGATTTCCGACAAGGAAAAGAAAATCATCGCCTACCATGAAATTGGCCATGCCCTGGTGGCCGCCAAGCAAAAGCATTCCGCCCCGGTGACCAAGATCACCATCATCCCCCGCACCTCCGGCGCTCTGGGCTATACCATGCAAGTGGAGGAGGATGAACGGGTGCTCCTGTCCCGGGAGGACGCCATGAACCAACTGGCCACTCTGACCGGTGGCCGCACGGCGGAGGAATTGGTGTTCCATTCCATCACCTCCGGCGCGTCCAACGATATTGAAAAGGCCACCCGCCTGGCCCGGGCCATGGTAACCCGCTACGGCATGAGCGATCAGTTCGACATGGTGGCTCTGGAAACCGTCACCAACCAGTATCTGGGCGGCGACACCAGCCTGGCCTGCTCCGCCGATACCGCCACCAAAATCGACGCCGAGGTCAACGCCATCGTGAAACAAGCCCACGATACCGCCCGGGACATCCTGTCCGCCAACATGGACAAGCTGCATGAATTGGCCGCCTACCTGCTGGAAAAGGAAACCATTACCGGCGAGGAATTCATGAAGATTCTGGATGAGAAGGCGGAAGAAAACAAATAAAATCAATACAGGGGGAACCGCCTTTTGAATCCCCAAAGCGGTTCCCCCTCTCCCTCCGAAAAGCTGGATGATATCACCATAGCGCCGCCCGATAGGCGGCTTATTTTATTGGGCTCCCCCATCACTTCATCCTCGGCAGACGCATCAAAGTCCCTTGGATTCCGGCAACACATCCTCTCTCATATCCTTTTCCTTGCTTTCGTGCGAATCCTCTTCGTCCCATAGCGGAGAAAAATGTGTCCACAGAAATTCTTTTATTTCTTTTACATTCTCATCGTTAATATGCTCTTTCACCCAATTGGCGTGCATTTTCTGTTCCTTTTGATCGATCTTATCATACCGGTGAATCACCACATGGCGCCGGCTTTCTTCCTTCAATATTTCCTCATACACATCCGGAATATATTCGCACTGCCTGACAAGCACGTCGTGGCTGCATTCCCAAGTGTGCCCTTTTGTGTTGACCATGTCGAAGCGATCCTGTAAAAGATACAAATATCCTTCCTTATTTCTGTATAAGGCTTCAAGCTGATGGGGAAAGCGTTCAAAGTAATGCTGCTTGCCATCATCTCTCAAACCCATGGTGACAAAGTTTTCTTTGCGCGTTCTGCAGCAAACCAGAGCATATCCCCTGTCCTCCGTAAAATAAGCAACCAATCCATTAGTCGCATGAGAAGGTGAATTCGCCTGTATTACGGATAGATTTTTAATGACCGAACCATGATATAGCATACGATCTCCTTCAATTTTTCATTTTCCATATAGATTATAACATAAAAAATCAGTTTTCCAAATCACGCGTAATTAAATGATGTCACCTCCCCACCGGATAAAAATCGGTGCCCATTGGTAGAATAAAACCCGGGAGGACGCATATGATCAAAAAATGGATGGAAACGTGGGGATATTATGTGCTGGCGGTGCTGTGCATGGCGGTAATCATTTTTTCCGCCGTTTGGACGCGGAAGAACCAGGACCCATTGCCGAACGCCGAGGCCCTGTCCGACGGCAGCCAGCGCCTCTCCGACGTGACGCCCCAGCCCACGGCGCGGCCGACGCGGCGTCCCGTAGATGGCCCTGTGCTGCGTTCCTTCAGCCAAGCGCCGGTGTATTTTGACGCCTGCCACCTGTGGCGCGTTCATCCCGCCACTGATTTTGCTGTCTCTCCCGGGGACCCGGTGTACACCATCCTGGGCGGCACAGTGGAGATGTGCGATGGCGAAGTGCGCGTTGATCACGGCAATGAACTGCGCAGTGTGTACCGGGGCGTGCAGGAGATCCAGGTGACGAATGGTCAATTCGTCCGGGCCGGAGACGTCATCGCCCGGGCATCCAGCAGCGTCCCGTTCGAGGGGACGGGCCACGTCTGCGTAGCCATCTACCAGGATGATCAACCCTTGGATTTGGAAAAACTGCTTGACAGTCCATCGCAATAACCATATAATATTAAAAATCAATCAAAATTTTTATAATTATGATTGATTGATAAATTATTTGCAATTTTCGGAGGACAATTATGTGCGGAATTGTGGGATATATCGGTTCTCAACAGGCCCAGCCCATTTTGCTGGACGGATTGAAGCGGCTGGAGTACCGGGGGTACGATAGTGCTGGAATTGCTGTGCTGGATGGCGGGGCCATCTCGGTGCGCAAGTGCGCCGGAAGGATCGATAAACTTCGGCAGATGACCGATGCCAGCCCGTTAAGGGGCACCATCGGCATCGGCCACACCCGCTGGGCCACCCACGGCGAGCCTACCGACCTAAACGCTCATCCCCACACTGATGTGAAAGGCGACATCGCCATCGTGCACAACGGCATCATCGAAAACCATGCTGCCCTGCGCCGCCATCTGGAAAAGCAGGGGTGCGTATTCGTCAGCCAGACCGATACGGAGGTGGCCGCCCATCTCATCCACACCCTGTACAAGGGCGATATGATGAAAGCCCTGCAGGAGGCTATCCGCATGCTCAGCGGCAGCTATGCCCTGGCGGTGCTGTGCGAAAATGAGCCGGACGTGTTGTACTGCGTGCGGCTGGGCAGCCCCTTGGTGGTGGGCGTGGGCCAGGGTGAAATGTTCCTGGCGTCGGATATCCCGGCCATTTTGCCCCATACCCGGGATGTGGTGATCCTGGAGGACCGGGAAATTGCCGTGCTCAGGCGGGACAGCGTCGACATTTTTGACGATCTGGGCAACCGCAAAACCCCAGCGGCCCTCCATGTCAGCTGGGACGCCGCGGCAGCGGAAAAGGGAGGCTACGCCCATTTTATGCTCAAGGAAATTTTTGAGCAGCCTGACGCCGTGGCTAACACCCTGACGGCCTACGTAGGCGTGGACGGGTTCAAGGAAATGCTGCCCGGCTTGCCCAGCCGAGTGGATTTCATCGCCTGCGGCACGGCCTATCACTCCGGCATGGCCGGAGCCTATTATTTCGCCGAATTGGCCCAAACCGAGGCTGCCGCTCATATTGCCAGCGAGTACCGCTACAAGACGCTGTTCCCCCATCCGGGCCAGGAAGTGGTGGCCATCAGCCAGAGCGGCGAAACAGCGGACACGCTGGCTGCCCTGCGCAAAGCCCAGGAAATGGGCGCGGATACCGCCGCCTTGACCAACACCCTGGGCAGCACCCTGGAGAGGACCGTGGGCAAATCCCTGCTCACCTACGCTGGGCCCGAAATCGCCGTGGCCAGCACCAAAGCCTATATCACCCAGGTGGAAACGCTGCTGCTCATGGCCGTCGATTTAGGGCTGCGCAAGGGCGCGTTATCCCAGGAACGGGCGGATGAACTGCTGAACGGCCTGAGCGCCCTGCCTGAAAAAATGAGCCGGGTGCTGGAAAACCAAACATACTTACAACAATATTGCGACCGGCATCTGCATGAAAAGCTCATGTTCTTCATTGGCCGGGGCATGGACGCCTCCCTGGCCATGGAAGCCGCCCTGAAGCTCAAGGAAATTTCCTATCTGCCCTGCGAAGCCTATGCAGCGGGAGAGCTCAAGCACGGCGCCATCGCCCTGATCAGCGAGGGCACCCCGGTGATCGCCCTGTGCACCCGGGAAAACCTGCTGGAAAAAACCCTGTCGAACCTGCGGGAAACCAAGGCCCGGGGCGCGGAAACGATTTGCGTCTGCCCCGAGCGCTTTGCCCAACAGGCCCGCCGGGAAGCAGATATCGTTTGGACCGTGCCGGACACGGACGAAATGCTGCTGCCGCTGCTGGTGATGCTGCCCATGCAGCTGCTGGCTTATCATATGGCCGTGGCCCAGGGCCGGGATGTGGATAAACCCCGGAACCTGGCTAAATCGGTGACGGTGGAATAGAAAAAGAAAATTAATGGAGGAAACCGCTCTTTGACTTCCAAAGAGCGGTTTCCGCCATTTTCGCTTCCGAAAATGTCACCTTTTTCATGGGTGAGCCTATTCAGGTCATGAATAACAAAATGAACAACAAATATAATGATGTCCTTTTTCTTTAGAGCATGTTTCTAAAATCAGGAATGTTCAGTTTCGAGTAGCTCGGCCCGCACTTCAAGGCGCTTTGACGAAGTTTTACTGGGGCCGAAGTGCCCGGAACATGCTCCAGTAAAGCATGTTCCGCGCAAGCCGGGCGGAAGCCCAGGAGCGGAGGATCAGTCGAGGAAAAGCAATGCAGAAATGCTGGCCGTGACGCCGTAAACGCATCCTTCCAAATTTAGGAACAGGCTCTAATCCTCGCTGGATTCATAAGCGGGAATGTTTTCAAAAAAATCATTCTTGAGGATGTCTTCGCCCACGGAGCTGAACGCCAAGCCAAAGCGGTAGCAGCTGTAATTGCTGTCCCGAGGCTCCACCACAAAAGGTACGCGCTTACCGTTCTTTTTGTATCCTTTTCCCTCCTGGGACGCGTGAAGCTTGTAAGCATCGGCGGCCACTTCATAGCCCGTTCGCCCGCCAAAGGCGGCGAGGGGCTGGTCCCAATCCATTTCGATGGGATTGTCCGGATAAAGGTGCAGATACAGCTTTTTCACCTGCCAGCCGCTACTGCCATTGGCAGCTGAAACCACGCACCGCTTCAAAGCGTCGGCGCACACCCGATGCGCGCCGTGGCCATATTCGCCGTTCATGTCATGGCTCAGCACCACTTCGGGCCGGTATTGCTGAATTAAATCCGTCAGGAACTGGTCCACCTTGCTTTTTTTCCACACGTCATAACCGGTTTTCAGCTTATTGGAATAAGAATCCTGAAATTCGCCGATCACCGGATAGGTGCGCACGCCCATCTCCCACAGGCCGTTGAGCAATTCGCTCCGGCGCTCCATGGTGCTGTAGGTCATATACGCCACCACCACGTTCATCTGCTTTTCCCCGGCGTAGGTGGGAATAGCTCCGCCAAAGAACAGAATCTCATCATCCGGATGGCCGGAAACTACCAGCAAATCAGCCTTTGAAGGCGCGGGCTGCCAGCGCTGCACGAAGGCAGGCGTCTCTCCTTCCCCAAAGGCGTACAGCTCATTGATGGTCAACGCCACCTTTTTTTCCGAAACCGGCACAATGCGAACTTCCTTTTCCCCATCCAGGGGCGCATATTCATGCGCGTATACGCCCTGGCTTTCAAACACCGTGTCCCATTTGCTGCCGTGCTTTGCCTCCACCTTCCATGGGGTCAACTTGTCGCCAAAGCACACATACACACCGTAAATCGACTTGCCGGACGGGGCTTTCAGCGTCACATTGGGCGCTTTTTCTTTGTTGCTCACGTATTCCTTGCCAAAATTACGGTCCCGCAGACGATCCACATTGGTGCGGTATTTCCCCTTAGTAGCGGTAATATCGCACTGCAGCGTAATATCCTCCGCCTCCTGGGCCAGTCCCGCCAGGGGCAGGAGCAACATGAGCAAAAAAAACGCAAGGATAAACCGTTTTTTCATCATTTTTTCCATCCTCCGGAAAAAAATCTGCCGCACCCGGCAACCAGGTGCGGCAGGCAAGTGACAAAGAGTATTCTTCGTCAGCGGGGGCTTCTTCGCCAGGGATTTCCATGGCTTCGTCTTCCACCAAGGCTTCGTCGGCCAAGGCTTCCCGGATGCTCAAGCTGATGCGCTTGGCTTCGGGATCAACCGCCAGCACCTTCACCCGCACAGGCTGGCCAACTTCCAGCACATCTTCCACCTTGGCGATACGGGTCAGCGCGCACTGGGAAATGTGCACCAGGCCATCCACACCGGGCTCCAGCTCGATGAACGCGCCGAAGGGACGGATGCGCACCACGTTGCGCTCCAGGATGGTGCCCACGGGATACTTTTCTTCGATGTTGTCCCAGGGCTTGGGCTGCAGCTGCTTGTAGCCCAGCTGGATGCGTTCCCGTTCCCGATCCAGGGACAGAACCTTCACTTCCACTTCCTGGTTCACGCTCAGCACATCGCTGGGATGGCCCACGCGGCTCCAGGCCAGGTCGGTGATGTGAATCAGGCCATCCACGCCGCCCAGATCGACGAACGCGCCGAAATCGGCAAAACGGCGAACGATACCGGTCACGATGGCGCCTTCTTCCAGCTTCTCCCACGCGGCAGCCTTCTTAGCGGCGTTTTCTTCTTCGATGACCTGCTTGCGGCTGGCCACGATGCGCTTCTTCTGCTGGTCAACGTCGATGATCTTGAGCTTCATCTTCTGGCCCACGAACTGATCGATCTTCTCAACATAGCGCTGGGCCAGCTGGGAAGCGGGCACAAACGCGCTGACGCCGCCTTCGACGGTGGCCAGCAAACCGCCCTTCACAGCGGATTTGCCTTCGGCTTCCACATATTCATTGTTTTCATACTTGGCCATGAGGGCTTCCCAGGCCTTGCGGTTAACGATGTTGCGCTGGGACAAAAGGACGTTGCCTTCGCCGTCGTTGACTTTGACGACCTCAACCTCGATTTCGTCACCGAGCTGTACGTCCTTTTCCACCATATCGGCGCGCTTGATCAGTCCATCAGACTTATAGCCGATGTCGACGCCCACTTCGTCATCGCTGATCTGCACCACTTTGCCGGTGACGGTTTGGCCGGGGCGAATGCGAACCACAGTCTTTTCAATGTCTTCCATGGTCAGGGCCTGCGCGTCGGCGGCTTCCTGCTGGGGTTCATTAGTGACGGGTTCCTGGTTGATTTCCTGGTCGATGTGTTCCATGTCGTTCATGCGTGTGACAACCTCCTTAAATGACCAATCCGGCGTAGACGCACCGGCGGCTATTCCTATGTGAGATGTGTGGATATTTGCAAAGTGCAAAGGGATTTCCTGTGCACGTTCCACCAAGATGGTACGCGGGCAAATGGCCCGGCAGACCTCAAATAATTTCCGGGTGTTGGCACTCTTCCTGCCGCCCACCACGATCATAGCGTCCACCTGGGAGGCCAAGCTAACAGCCTCCGCCTGGCGCTTTTGCGTGGCGGGACAGATGGTACATTTCACTTCCAACTGTGGAATCCGCGCTTTCAGCCGGGCAATAATTTGCTCCCACTCCCCCGGCGGGAAGGTGGTCTGGCTGACGGCCAGGGCCTGTCCCATAGGAGGCAGGGCATCCACATCCCGTTCGCTGCGGATGATATGGCATTCGCCCTTGCACCAGCCCGCAGTACCCTGTACTTCAGGGTGATCAGGCTCCCCCACCAAGATGACGGGAACACCCTTTTCGCCGCTCTCCCGCACGATCTTGTGCAAAGCCCGAACGAAGGTGCAGGTGCAGTCCCGGATGATCAGCCCCTGCTTTTTACAGGCTTCTTCTACTTCCGGGGTCACCCCATGGCTGCGCAGCAGGATCATGCCGCCCTTTTGCGCATCCTCCACCCGTTCAATCGGCCGGATGCCTTCCCGCGTCAGGGAAGCCACCGCCTCGGGATTGTGAATCAATTCCCCCAAAGAGTAGCAGAGAATGCCTTGCGCCTTCGCCTCCCGGGCCGCTTCGGACGCATGTTCGACGGCCTTACGCACGCCGGCGCAATAGCCGGCATAGCGGGCAATGGTGTACGGCATACACATACCACCCCTACTTTGAGCGAATAAGGAGTGTTTCGCCGTCCATCCTTTTTTTCCTGCTATTTACAATCAAAAATTTTAAAAAAATTGATAAGGGAATGTTTTTTTATTGTTTTTTGGGCCAAGCGTCCTTGATAGAACGGCGTTATCTCCAAAATAGTGGCTGCGACAGCAAAAAACGGGCCGCCCATACAGGCGGCACATTCGTTTTCATTTGTCCCGGAATACGGCTGACGGCCTTTCCGCATCAGGCGCAGCCAGGCGTGTTTTTCAGTTCAGCTTGATCGCCTGGGGTTCAGGGGTCTTCGTCCCCTGACGCGAAAACCCAAGCCGCGGAAAAAGGTGAATCATCACATGCCCGATCACCTGGCTTGCATGCTGCCCAGCACCATGCCGGATAATCCGCCTGCCGCGACGCCCATCAGCAGATCGATGAAATAGCCCAGCAGGGTCATTTTCTGCTGCGTCAACAAGGCATATACCAGCACGCCAATGCCCATGTAAATCAGCCCGATCACCACGCCTCGGCGAATGCCGTTTTCATCGCCCCGGGGCACCGCGGCTCTGACGCCCAGAAAAATGGCCCCCAGCTTGATCAGCTGGTTCACAATGCGGATGATGCCGTCCTGCACATCGGTGAGCCCAATGATCACCGCAAACAACACCACTGCCACCACCGTGACCCCAATGGAAACCAGCACGCCCTTCCACCATGCGTGATGCCTGCCCGTCGTGCGCCGGATGCGCCGGGACGCTTGCTGCGCCGTCATATCAAAAATCCTCCTTCGTTTTTGTTCCAATCTATGCGAAGGAGGAAAAGATCATGCCTGCATGGACGCTGCGCGTTTCATCAGCGCTTCTTTTTCGTTGGGTATTTCTGACCGCACCACCGCCAGCAGCAGCGCATTCAATGTTTGCCCGATGGCTTTCCCTTTTAGGCCGAGCGCCGCCATATCCCGGCCGTTCACGGCCAGTTGGCCCAAGGTGCAGCAGGCGTTTCCCTGGATCAGCATCTCCGCTTCCCGCAGCTTTTCTCGGGTGTCCGCTTCAATTGTTTCCTTTTGATCAGGCTGCCGGACCACCCTATCCGCCTGACGCAGCAGCAGGCATTGCCGAAGCTGATCCGGACCCAGGCGCATCAGCATTTCCTGCATGGGCACATCCCTGTCCAACGCCCGGCATTCCCGCACCAAATGGCTCACATTTTCAGTAAGCTTCACCGGCATTTTCAGCGCCCGCAGCACACCCGCCGTCTCCAGTCCCGCGTCCAGAAGCAGCGCCGCCCATCGGATGGCCAGATCGGGCGCGGCATAATCGATCCGCCGCAGGGAGCAAGGCCAATCCACTTCATGTCCCGTAAGCAATCGCAAGGGCAGCACCGTGCCCAATACATCCGGGTATTCCGCCAGCACTTCCCCGGCGTGCCCGCCCAGCAGCAGACCGTTCAATTCCGAAGAAATGCGCTCTGTACTGATGCGAAGAAGCCCTGCTTTGCCTTCGTGGATGGCCCGGGCGGTATGCTCCTCAATAGGGAAACCCAGCCGGGCCGAAAACCGCAAGGCCCGCAGGATGCGCAGCGCATCTTCCTCCAGCCGCTTCTCCGCCACGCCCACGCAGCGAATGATTCCTGCCGCGCAGTCCTCCCGTCCCCCAAAGGGGTCACACAATCCTCGGGTGGGAGAATAAGCCATGGCATTGATAGTAAAATCCCGGCGGGATAAATCGTCCTCCACCCGACGGGTGAAGCGCACCGTTTCCGGGTGACGCCCGTCCAGGTAGTCCCCGTCCTGGCGGAAGGTGGTTATTTCCAAAGGCATGCCGCCCATCAGCACCGTCAGCGTGCCATGCTTCAAGCCCGTTTCAATAGTGCGCTGGTTTTCAAACACTCGCTGCATTTCCTCAGGAGACGCGGCGGTGCACACGTCATAATCGTGGGGCATAATTCCCAGCACTTGATCCCGCACGCAGCCGCCCACCGCGTAGGCGGCATAGCCCGCCGCCTCCAGCGCGTCAATGGCCCTGACCACCTGCTTGGGCAAGAAAAAATTCATGCCTGCCGCCTCCTTTCTTTTTCCATCTTAATCCCTTCCGCCTGCCTTGTCAATCCTGGCTTTTCGTGATAGAATAGAGTGAAGATTTATGCGGAGGAAAAAAGCATGGACGCGCTCAAGGCCGTGATCGCCGCCCGGGAATTATTGGCCCAGGTAACGCCGTTAAAGCAGGACTGCGGTCGCTACTGCGGCGGTGCCTGCTGCCAAAGCGATGAGGATGGCCAGGGCGGCATGCTGCTGTTTCCGGGCGAGGAAACGCTTTATAGGGATTTACCGGAAGGCTTTAGCCTAATGCGGGATGACGCCGTGCTGAAAAACGCTTGGCTGCTGCAATGCGAGGGCTTTTGCAATCGAGAGGACAGGCCCCTTTCCTGTCGCCTGTTTCCCTTGCTGCCCACCCGGACGGGGTGTAAAATGGACTGGCGTGGCTGGGCGGTGTGCCCTTTGATGGCGCACGGAAAAACGGGGCTGAACCCTGCCTTCACCGCCGCTGTAAAAGAGGCGGGAAAAATCCTATACAGCTGTGAGGAGCATGCCGCGTTGCTGGATGCCATTCACCAGTATAATGAGCAATTAAAACAATTTTGAACCGCTGACAGTTGGGAGGATGCTTATGGGCTGGGTACAAGTGCCTTGCCGTCAGGAAACGCACATCGGCGCCGCCGCCGGCGATTTGCTTTTGCAGGATGCGCGAGGCGATTTTTCCGCCTGGAAGGGCCAGGCGCAATGCGTGTATCTGGATCCGCCGTTCATGACCGGAGAAGAATTTTTCCTGCGGATGCGTGTAGGCGAAAAAGGCTGGGAAACGGGCAAAAATCCTCTGGTTCTGCCCGCGTACAGCGATCAGTTTGAAAGCAAGGACGTCTATCTTTCCCTGCTTCGCGCCGCGCTGGAAAACGCCAAAATGCTTTTGAACGAAACAGGTTCCCTTTTTTTGCATCTGGACACACGCATGGCTGCCTACGCCCGGATTTTGTGCGATGAAATTTTCGGCGAAAACAATTTCGTCAACGAGATCATCTGGGCTTACCAGTCCGGCGGCCGCAGCATGAAGCGCTTTTCCCGAAAGCATGACGTGATTTTGTTCTACCGCAAATCCCGGCGGCAGTATTTTGATATTACCGCCGTTCCCCTGCCCCGCAGTGAAAACCGCAGCAACCATATGCGTCGCTGTGTAGACGAAAACGGCCGCAGCTACCGCACCATCCAATCCGGCGGCAAAACCTATACTTATTATGATGATGAACCGGTTTATCCCGGCGACGTGTGGGCCGATGTGAGCCACTTGCAGCAAAAGGACCCCCAGCGCACCGGCTATGACACCCAAAAACCCATGGCGCTGCTGAGCCGCATCATTCTTTGCTCCACCCGTCCCGGCGATCTGGTAGCCGACCTGTTCGGCGGCTCCGGCACCACCGCAGCGGCGGCTGCCCATCACGGGCGGCGGTATTTGTCGGCCGATTTGAGCGCCGCGGCCCTGACTGTGTGTCGCAAACGGCTGCTGAACACCGCTCTGACCCTGACCGCCCCCACCCAAAAGCTGCAAAACGCCCGCATGGAAGCGGATTTTATTCCCGGCATCGCCTTCCACGATGTGCATTTGGCAGATTATGATCCCGGACCAAACGTCCCCATCCGGGGGCTGGACGCGGTGGACCAATGGTCGGTGGGCTTTTACCAGGACGGGGTGTTCCGCTCCCAGTCCAACGCCGCCCGGCGCAGGCAGAGCCCCGCGCTTCCCGATTTGCTGCAATTGCCCCAGCTTCGGGGGACCCCCGCCATCCTGATCGCTGATATTTACGGCAACCGCAGCGTATGGCTGCAGGAGGAAACATAAATGGATCAACGGCCCAATAAGAAAAAGTATTCGTCCCTGGCCCGCCTTGTGGCCCTGATTGCAGCGCTGATCGTGATCATAGGCACCATTTTTGTGGTGTTTCAGCCGGGAAAAAACAGCGCTGATTCAGCTGTCCTCCCCCACGCCTATGCCGCCGCGCCCACGGAAAAACCCTGGAAGGATTTGAAAAAGGGGTCCTCCGGCGAAGCCGTTAAGCGCGCCCAATGCGCGCTGTCAGCGCTGGGTTTCTATGAAGGGAAACAGGACGGCAATTTCAGCAAGGCTTTTGAGGAAGCGGTGCTGGCCTTCCAGCAGGATTGGGATTTGGAAGCAACCGGCGTGATCGATCAAGACACCTACGAATTGATCACCGCCGATCTGCCGGAAAATCCGCCCACGCCCGCTCCCGCCGTCACGCCTCCGGCCACAGCACCGCCTGCCCAGGCAGCAGCCACGGAAGCGCCCTCTGAGCAGCCCTTTGTGGTTCAAGGGGCTTCCTATTCCGACAAAGAACACGTAGCGGCTTACTTGAAAGCCTACGGCCAACTGCCGCCCAACTACATCACCAAGCAGGAGGCCCAAAGCCTGGGCTGGGTGGCCAGCTACGGCAATTTGTGGGAGGTAGCCCCGGGCAAGAGCATCGGCGGCGACCGGTTCGGCAATTACGAGGGCCAGCTGCCCGTCAAGTATGGCCGGCGATACTTTGAATGCGATATCGATTTTGACGGCAGCTTTCGCAACGCCAAGCGCATCATTTTCAGCAACGATGGCCTGATCTTCTACACCGAAGATCATTATAATACCTTTGAGGAGATCAAATAAATGAACCGCGTACAGCTTTCCGCCCGCTCCTGGCGCTCCGCCCAGGACGTCCATGAAGCCCTGGCAAAGGGCCTAACCTTTCCCGGCTATTACGGCCGCAATCTGGACGCGCTGCACGATTGCCTGACCGAATTAGGCGACACGCAATTGGTTATCGAGGACTGCGCCGCCGCGTCCCACAACATCGAAACCTGGTCCGGGTTCCTGGCTGTGTTTTTCGATTCCGCCGCCGAGAATCCCCGGCTGCAAATCCGCCTGCTGCCCGGCAACGGAGACTATGGAGATTAAAATCAGGAGGAATAAAACCTTATGAGCAGATTGGGTGATCTGATTCGCCTGGAGCGCACTCGTCAGGGCCTGACCCACAAGCAGGTGGCCCGGAAGTGCGGCGTCAGCGATAAATACTTGATGGAAGTGGAAGCGGGCACCCGCATCATTGCCGACGACCAGGCCCGCCGCATCTTGAAAACCATGGGCATGACCCAGCAGACAGAAGCGGATTTTACGCTGGACGATATTGCCGCCACGGTGGACCTGCAATCCGCCGTGCCCCAATTGACCCGGGCTGTGGAGCCTAAAAAAGCCGCCAAGCCCATCCACGAAGAAAAGGATGGCGATCCCGGCGTGGCCGGCTCCATCTGGTTGGACGCCCTGAGCGGCGTACTTAAGCACGTGCCGGTGTACAACGCCGTCATGAAGGAAGTGGGCCACCGGCTGTTGCCCATCACCAACGGCAAAATCGAAGGCGCGTCTCCCGACAAAGTATACTATTTTATGGCGCCGGATAACCATTTGCGGGGCTTCCGCATCCAGCGAGGCGATCTACTGCTGGTAGTGCCCGCCCAGGCCGTGGTGGACGGGGCCATCATGCTGCTGCAAACGCCCCAGGGACGGGTGCTGCGCAAGATGAAGCGAGTGAACGATTATCAGGCCATGCTGCAAAAATATGACGAGTCCTTTGAAAGCGAAATCAAGAATTACAACGAAATCACCGTGGTGGGCCGATGTGTGCGGCTGGAAGCGGATTTAACGTAACAAAAACGGAGGGAACCCATGAGGGTTCCCTCCTTATTTTTGCGCAATAAAACGCCAAGGCATGCTCTTCCACGGCTCGGCAGCATAATCGATACCCACCCGGGGTGCGGTGCGCACAGCGGGATGCGCCCCTTCCTCCATCCAAATTTCATCCGACGCGGGTAGGTACAGGCCGTTTTGCCCGCCGGTAACCTGAAAAGCCTTGGTCCATTTGGCGGGGCCATCAAGGGGCTTATCCATCGCGCGGATCAGCACGCCCTGGGGTACATCCTTGGGCCCGGTGACCACATTGAACAGCCAGTGCAGCCCATATACCAAGTACACATAGCTGTGGCCGCCCTCCCGGTACAGCATCTCCGTCCGGGGGGTGCGGCCCTTGCTGGCGTGGCATGCCAAATCCTCCTGACCCCGATACGCTTCCGTTTCCGTGACGCATCCCCGGATCACCGTACCATCCGGCAATCGGCGGCAGATCACCGCACCCACCAATTGCGGAGCCACTTTCAGCACATCCTGGCGGAAAAAATCCCCATCGATTTTCACGGCACAGCCTTGGTAGCGATCACATCAACGCCGCTGCCGCACACATTTTCGATCAGCACATCCCCAGCGGCAATGGGCGCTTCAAACGGATGATCCATCACGGCACGCATGCAATCGTCAATTAGCTTCTTGGGGATGGGCGTGCGGGTTTTCAGGCTGACGGGCATTTCCCTTTCCCGCACTGGGGCCACGGCGGTAACCATGCGCAGCGGGGCCACACACTCCTGCCGGGCATAGCTGTCGCCGCGCTTGCAGGTGTTGCCCTTCACGGACAGCACTTGCTCTCCTTCGTGGGTCACTTCCATGCGGCAGCCCACAGGGCAGTTGATACAGGTGATCATTTCGGTGGTGGCCATGCTCATTCCTCGCTCTCGGTTCTGTTGTCGCCTGCCAGGCGGATGATGGCCCGGGCAAAAATGCGGGCGTTCTGATAAATGGATTCCTCAGTCATGAATTCATCGGCCTGATGGGCCATTTCTACTTCGCCGGGGAACAGCGCGCCGAAGGCCACGCCCTCCTCCATGCTCTGGGCATAGGTGCCGCCGCCGATGGCGATGGTTTTTTTCTCCGCGCCGGTCACTTCATGATACGCTTCCAGCAGTTCCTGCACCAATTCAGTATGTTCACTGACGTAATGGGGCTTATGGCTGGTGGGCACAGTAATTTCAAAATCCGGCAGGCGCATTTTGATCATTTCCACCATGGCATCCCGGTTCAGCAGCACGGGATAGCGGATGTCCATCAATGCTTCTACGCTGTCGTCATCCACCTTAATGATGTCCAAACTGCCGGTCAGTTCGCCGGAAATGGCGTCGCTCATGGCGATGCCCAGATTTTCGCCATTATAGGTCATGCCCACAGCATCAGCCAGGGACAGCAGCGCACCGGTGGCGCCCAGTTCTTTGAAGATCAGCAGCATCTGGCCGATTGCATTGCGGCCATGGGACGGGAACGCGGCATGGCCGGTCATGCCAGTAGTTTCAATGATCACAGCGCCGTTGCACAGCATGGTTGTTACCGGGAAGCCCAGCTTCTTGCCCGCTTCCTGGGCCCGTTCAGCCATGGCTTCATCTCCTTCCACCAAAGCGGAAGCAAAGCCGGGAATCACATTGGCCCTCTCGCCCACCTGCATAGACAACACGTGCAGCCCTTCATGGCTGTTTTTGCCGACAAACTGAATGTGGGCGCCTCCTTTTTCAATGTTGATGACCGGATAATCCGCATCCGGGCTGAAGCCGGAACGAGGCATTTCGGTGACCTGCTTATAATACCGCATATCGGAAGAGCCGCATTCCTCATCGCACCCCAGAATCAGGCGCACCTTGCGCTTCAAGGGAATGCCCGCTTCCTTCACCGCCCGCATGGCATACAGCACCGCCACAGCCGGGCCTTTGTCATCGCTGGTGCCTCGGCCATAAATTTTGCCGTCGATGCGCTGAGCGCCGAAAGGATCCCGGCTCCAGCCGTCACCCACAGGCACCACATCCAGATGGGCCAGGATAGCCAAAGCGTCCCGGGTGCTGCCATCGCCCAGGTCAGCGTGGCCGGCGTAACCGTCAAAAATCTCCGTTTTCAGGCCGAAGGCTTCGCAATCGGCCATGGCGGTGTCCAACGCCTTGCGCGCCTCAACGCCAAAGGGGGCGTCCGGCGCGGGTTCGCCCTTCACGCTGGGAATGCGCACCCACTTTTGCACGGTTTCCATCATTTCTTCCCGATAGGATGCCAGAATTTCATCAATCCGATCCATATTTATTTATCCTCCTTCAGGGCATCGCACAAGCGTTCCATGCCCGCAATCAACTGTTTCCGGGGACAGCCGAAATTGACCCGTAAAAAGCCGTCTCCCTCCTGGCCAAAGAAAGTGCCGGCGGTAAAGGCCACGCCGTGGCGCTTGCATCTTTCCATCAATTCCTGGCAATTGTAGCCCCAGGCACGCAGATCCATCCAGGCCAGGTATGTGGCTTCGACGGGCGTCAATTTCGCTTTGGGCAGCCGTTCCCGTACAAATTCAGCCAGCGCCTTCCGATTGCCGTCA
>JAFUFC010000129.1 GCA_017470095.1 Clostridia bacterium
CTTCTTTCTGCATTGTCTCTATGACCGTTTGCTTGAATTCTGGTGTGTACCTCTTGTTTGGCTGCCCCTTTGGCATGATAAATCACCCCACTTGTTAGTAGTATACCATACTTGTCTAACAAATGGGGTGCAGTTCAGAACTGCGCCGGGCATTTTTGCTCTATGCTGTTTTTTTATTTGAACCCATGATGGGGAAGGATGATGAAGGCATTTTCATGGAACACACCAACCAGTTTGAGTACGGGCAACCGCGCCTTCATCGGTTCGATATCGAAGGGCTTGGTTTCCGGTTCAATGGGGGTTGTTCACTCCTTGGCATCCATCCTGGGTGGGGCGGCGGAGACGACCTGATGTTTCTTTTCCTGGGTGCTGCGCCGCTGCATGATTCATGTTCGTTTCCGTTGCTTTTTGATTAAAGCCTGTTGGATGCAGCTGTTACGCGTTTCCTTTCCTGTTTTCCAGTCTCCGCCGCATGGACTGATGATCCATGGGACTCTCCTCCTTTAGTGGCGTCGTTTTTTCTGCTATTCCGCGGCGCCTCTTCATTGATCTTACCTTTTTTGTTTCTCTCTTCTTTTCGTCTATATCATACCAGATGATTGCCAGTTTGTCAACACATTTTTATCAAATTTGGGAAAATAATTTCCATAAAGGAAAAGTCACCACTTATTTCGGACTTTTTCAGCGAAGCCGGTCAGGTTGCGCACGGTGACGGCTCGGCCGTCGTCCAGAATAGCATGGCCGGTGAAACGGCCGAACACTTGATGCTGCTTGGAGCAGAGCACTTGAAAATCCATATTGGCGCTGCGGTCCATCAAGGGGGTGAAATCCATTTCGAAGCGGCCGTCGTCGCTGGTGAAGCGCCAGGGGGAAAGGTAATCCTCCGTGCCGTTTTTCATGGGAATATGAAAGGTGACCCGGCTTAATTTATGGGCCTGGCCATGATAGAACACCATATTTTCTGAAGCGGCGGAGGTGTCGCCAAAGCCGTAGCCGATGTTGAAGCCGAAGGGCACATCCCCAGCCAGGCCGGAGGCGCTGCCCCAGTACCAGGTATTGTCATATGTCCACACGCCCCGGCCCCAGTCCAGCACGGCGAAGGAATGGGCGGGAGCGAAAAGATACTCCTTCCCGTTGGAGATCACTTTGCCTTGGGCCCGCAGGCAGTTGATTTTCTGGTTGTAGTAAAATGCTTTGGGCTTGCCGGGGAAGGGGGTGGCGATGACCATGCTGTCCCGGGGCGGCTGGGAAAGCGTGACGTCAAAGAGCAGGGGCTTTCCGCCCGCGCAGCGCTCCATGCGGCCCCAAAGATGGCGCGTGACGCCGTCGTTTTCAAAGGTCATTTCGTAATCTTTGCCCTTCACGCGGATATCGCCCCGCTCGCTGGTGGCGGGCAAATGCCGCCTGCCCAAAGGAAAAAGGCCGATGCGGGAATAGGTGCACTGGCTGTTTTCGTCAAAATCCAGGAGGGATATGCTGTCCATGGCCATATAGCCGTTGTCGGCGATGGTCAGGGCCAGGGCGTAGCGGTCGGAGGTGACGCAGTAGTAATCCCACTCCTTGATGCGCAGGGGATTGGCCGCAATGCGGCGGCGATCATAGGTTTTCACCAAAGCAGTGGCGTACCCGGCTTCGGCAAGGCGGCCCTGCTCATCATGCAAAGGGCCGGGAGATAAACGGTGCTGGGCCATCAATGGTTCCCTCCTCCAGGGGCATATGGGTGAATGATTGCGCTTCGTTATCTGCATTATACGGAAGGGAGGGCGGAAAGTCAACGGGGAATGGGGCAATTTTGCTTTACAGGGCGCAAGCAAACGTGATATAATAAACAGTGACAATGGAAAGGTGGGATCCTTTCCCGAATGAGGAGGAAACATCACTATGGCACGCAATCAGTTCGCCGGTTTCGGCGGCGGCCCCAATATTCAGCAGCTCATGCGGCAGGCCCAGAAAATGCAGGAGCAGATGACCAAGGCCCAGGAAGAACTGGACGAAAAGGTGTACGAAGCCAGCGCCGGCGGCGGCATGGTGACCTGCAAAGTGTCCGGCAAGCGGGAATTGCTGGAACTGACCATCAAACCCGAAGCGGTGGACCCTGACGACGTTGAGATGCTGCAAGATATGATCCTGGCCGCGGTGAACGAGGCCCTGCGGGAAGGGGAAAAGACCCGGGAAGACACCATGGGTAAGCTGGCCCCTGCCGGGATGGGCGGCATGTTCTGATATGACGGAAAGCATTGATCCTATCGCCAGGATGGCCTTGCAGCTGTCCCGGCTGCCGGGCATTGGGCAAAAGAGCGCCCAGCGCCTGGCTTATCACATTGCCGCCATGCCGCTGGACCAGGTGAAGGACCTGGCCGCGGCCCTGTGGCAGGGGCGGAAGGCCTTGCGCTTCTGCGCTCGGTGCGGCAATTATTCCCAGGAGGAATACTGCCCCATTTGCGCCAACGAGGATCGCTATAACGGCCAGATTTGCGTGGTGCGGGACGCCCGGGACGTGGCCGCCATGGAGCGGATGCGGGATTTCAAGGGCCTGTACCACGTGCTGGGCGGCACCCTGTCGCCCATGGACGGGGTGGGTCCGGAGGATATCCGCATCAAAGAACTGCTGCAAAGGCTGAGTACGGAGGAGGTGCAGGAGGTGATCCTGGCCACCAATCCGGATATCGAAGGCGAAGCCACAGCAGCGTACATCGCCCGGCTCATCAAGCCCCTGGGCATCAAGGTCAGCCGCATTTCCTACGGCGTGCCGGTGGGCAGCGATTTGGAATATGCCGATGAAGTGACCCTGGCCAAGGCCATGGAAGGAAGAAGAGAACTCTAATGCTTCATTTTTACCACGGTGTTATGGGCTCCAGCAAAACGGCCATGCTGCTGATGCAGCGCTACAACTATATGCAGTTGGGCCTGAAGGTGGCGCTGGTGAAGCCCGCCGTTGATACGCGCATTTCGGTGAACACCGTCTATTCCCGGGTGGGCCTGCAAGCGGAGGCCGATATCGTGCTGGAAAACGGCCACAGCGTGCGGGAGCAATTGAACTGGCTGGCCGTGCAGCACGCCCATTCGGAATTCCAGTATGTGTTTGTGGATGAGGCCCAGTTTTTAAGCGAAGAGCAAGTGCAGGAAATGGCCGATATGGCCGATGAGCTGGAAATTTTCTGCTACGGCCTGAAGACCGATTTCATGGCCCAGTTTTTCCCCGGATCCGCGGCGCTGCTGCGGCTGGCGGAAGATATTCAGGAGGTGCCGGGCTCTCTGTGCTGGTGCGGCAAAAAGGCCACCATGAACACCCGTATCGATGGGAAGGGCAACGTGATCAAACAGGGGGCCCAGGTGCTGATCGACAATCAGGATGAAATCCGCTATGTTGGGCTATGCTACCAGCATTGGCGGGAAGGGAAATCCCATGGCTGAATGGATGAACCAAAACGCGGGCGTTTTTGCCCTGCTGGCGCTGCTGCTAACGCTGACGGCGGTTATTTATTTGATGTTGCTATACAACCGGCAAAAGCGCGCTGACCGCAAGGCAGGCCGTCGGCAAGAAGCCCTGACCCGCCAAATTGATGAAAACGCCCGCCAGGCCCTGAACCGGAGCGATTATACCAACCTGAGCGAAAGCCAGTCGGCCCGGCTGATGCAGGCGCTGGAGGAGCGCAGCCGGGATGAGGCGCTGCGGCTGTCCGAGCTGTCCGCCCGGCTGGACGCTTTCGGCGAAAGCCAGGATGCAAGGCTGCACCGGGTCAGTGCCACGCTGGATGAAAAATTGACCCAGAACGAAACCCGGATGGAAAACATGCGTGCGTCCTTGAGCCAAAGCGTGACCCACCTGCAGGAGGAAAACGCTAAGAAGCTGGAGGAAATGCGCCAGACGGTGGATGAAAAGCTCCACGCCACGCTGGATAAGCGGCTGGGGGAGAGCTTTTCCTTGGTCAATGAGCGGCTGGAGCAGGTGTACAAGGGCTTGGGTGAAATGCAGAGCCTGGCCAGCGGCGTGGGCGACCTGAAAAAGGTGCTTACCAATGTGAAAACCCGGGGCGTGTGGGGCGAAATGCAGCTGGGCGCGCTGCTTGCCCAGGTGCTGTCTCCCAGCCAGTATGATGAAAACGTGGCCGTGGTGCCCGGCTCCGCCCAACGGGTGGAATTTGCCGTCAAGCTGCCCGGTCAGGGGGAAAGCACCGTTTATCTGCCCATTGATTCCAAATTCCCCATTGAGGATTACGAACGGCTGCTGGCTGCCTACGATATCGGCGATCAGGCGGTGATCGCCGCCGCCGCCTCCGCCCTGCAAACGGCTTTGAAGATCGAGGCCAAGCGCATCGCCGGCAAGTATATCGAGCCGCCCTACACTACGGACTTTGCCATCATGTTCCTGCCCATTGAAGGGCTGTATGCCGAAGCACTGCGGGTGCGGGGGCTGACGGAGGAATTGCAGGAGAAAATGCGCATCGTGGTGGCTGGCCCCACCACGCTCAACGCCCTGCTCACCAGCTTGCAGGTGGGTTTCCGTACCCTGGCCATCGAGCAGCGCACGGGGGAAGTGTGGCAATTGCTCAGCGCTGTGAAGACTGAGTTTGGCAAATTCTCCGTGCTGCTGGATTCTACCCAGAAAAAGCTCCACGCCGCCGCCGAATCCATCGAAACCGCCAGCCGCAAGACCCGCACCATCGAGCGCAAATTGCGCCAGGTGGAGGCCATCGATCCCGGCGAAGCGGTCAAATTCCTGGGCACGGAGGAGGAGGAAGCCCCAGCCCAGCAGGGCTTTTTGACCGATGATTCGTGGGGAGAATCTGACAATTGAGCGCGTTAAACGCGACTTTGAAGCAATTTCCTGAGACAAACAACGCAGGATATGCCATTCTATTGATGCAAAAAATCAAAGGAGGGAGAAACATGGATCAATTTGGCAACGATTTGAAAAAGGTACTGCAAGCGGGCTTGGGCGCGGTGGCCACCGGGCTGGAAAAGGCCCAGGACGCGATTGAGGATCTTTCCAAGAAGGGCGAACCCCTCTACGAGCAGGCCAAGGCCGCCGTGGTGGACGTTGTCGATAAGGCCAAGCAGGCCATTAACGACCAGGCTAAGCCCCAGGTGGATGAATTTGTGAATAACTTGCAGCAGTTCTCCACCGAGGAACTGGGCAAGATCCGCACTGCCTTGGATGACCTGGCCAAGAAGGCTGAGGAAGCCGTGAAGCCGGCGGACGCCGCCCAGCCCGAGGATGCGGGGACCCCCGCCCCGGAAACCGAAGACCCCAAGGAAGACGATGCGCCGGACGAAACCAAGGCGTAAAAAACAGGAGCTCATTCAGCGTCTCCTGTCTCAAAAACAGCAGCGGCCCCGATGTTCGAGGCCGCTCAGATCATCAACAAAGCAGGTTTTCCCATTTGGGGATGCATGAAGGGGCCAAAGCCCCTTCATGTTCTTTCCGCAGGGCGGGGTTTGCCGGCCCGAGGAGCGGCTGGAATGCCGCTTCCTCTATCATTTTCTGCCCGTGCAGCGAAGCTGCATAAGAAAATGATGTGACCGAAAAAATGCATCCTTGCATTTTTTCTCAGCGTGTCGACTTTGTCGACACGCTGAGCGGCCCCGATGTTCGGGGCCGCTTGTTTTGTTCATTCCGTGCGAGGGATGTACACAATGTCGCCGCAGCCGCGGCCATTTTTGTAAGGGTTTGAGATGATCCGGTCGTTGAACCACATCATGGCACTCTGGCCGCCGTCCAAATTATAGGCGCCCTTGCAGCCCAGGCCTTCCATAAAATCAGCCAGTTCCTTCAGCGTCATGCCTGTGCAGGCGCGGCCCGGCTCCAGCAGGCTTTTTACGCCCCGGCCGTCCACCTGGATCAGGCAATAGTGGCCTGGCTCATAATAGCCAATGGCCGCCCGGGGGTTGGCGGTGCCCACTTTGGATTTGTACGTTTTGTAGGCATGGCCCTCCTCATCCAGCAGCCCGGGGCCGAACATGAAGGTTTGCCACACGGGTTTACCAACCTGTTCCAGCTTTTTGATGGTGATTTCGCTGGATTTATAGGTGCGCATTTCCCCGTCCATAAAAATCACGCACAACTGGCGGTTGGGCTTGGCTTTGCGGCGCATGACGCCGTTTTCAAAGACGATGCTGTTCTTTTCGTTGTGGGCGTTGTCGCCGGTGAGGGCCAGGATGGCGTTGCTCGTCAGGGCCATATCGGTGATGCGGGCCATCCTTTGCCGGGTGCCCTTCCATTCGCCGCCCTCGAAGCCGCGCCGCAAAGCCGACAGGCTGCGCAGATAGACATCCGCCACGTAAATGTCGGAATTGTTTTCCCGGTAGGTTTTGATTTCGATGGACACATCCCGGCTGCGATAGGCCATGTCTTCAACGATGGGCGCTTCTCCTTCGGCCAGGAAGCGATCGGCAAATTTGTCCGAAAAATCGGCGGTCACGACGGTGTTCCCGCTTTCAGCCAGGGCCGGCGAAAGCAGCGTCAGCAGCAGGCCCAGGAGCATCAGGGCTGTTACGCGTTTTTTCATATGTTTCCTCCATGCGCGGCGCTTGCCGCTTGCCCATTATAGCAGGAAAAATGCGCCATCACAACCGTCAATTGGCAATTTTACATTTTCATGCCATCTTCCGCCGGGTGGAGCGTGTATTCCACCGCTTCCAGGATGGGCACGGCGGTTTTGAGCAGCAACTCAATATCCAGGTTTTTGTCCCGGAAGAGGATGGCCGGTTCCTTGGCGGCGGAGAGCATCAGCCGTTTATCGGTGCTGGCCAGGGCGTTATAGAGCTTTTCCGGCTCGGGCATGGCGGCGGGGGACAGCTTCATGATGAGGGCGTTGGACAGGTAATTGACCCGCGTCACGCCAATTTTGCCGCACACGCCCCGCAAATGGGCGATTTCGATCAGGTTCATGACCGGGTCGGGCACGTCGCCGAAGCGGTCGATCAATTCCTCGATGACGTCTTCCCTTTCCTCCCGGCTCTTGATCAGGGCGATGCGCTTGAACACCTCCATGCGCTGGGCGTCGCCCTTCACATATTCCACCGGCAGGTAAGCGTCGATCTTGATTTCGACCCGGGTTTCCACCTTGAAGGGAACCTTTTCGCCCCGGGCGCCCCGGGCCTCCTGCACCGCTTCCTCGATCAGGCGGCAGTACATGTCGTAGCCCACCGTGGCCACGTTGCCGCTCTGCTCGGGACCGAATATATTGCCCGCGCCGCGAATTTCGAGGTCCCGCATGGCGATGCGGAAGCCGGAGCCAAAGGCCGTGAATTCCCGGATGGCGGAAAGGCGTTTTTGCGCCGTTTCGGACAGCATTTTGTCCGGCCGGACGGTGAAATAGGCGTAGGCCACCCGGGTGGAGCGGCCCACCCGCCCCCGCAATTGATATAATTGGCTCAGGCCGAAGCGGTCGGCGTCGAAGATGATGATGGTGTTGGCTCGGCTCACGTCCAGGCCGTTTTCAATGATGGTGGAGCACAAAAGCACGTCGAACTTGCCCTCGTAGAAATCCAGCATCACGTCTTCCAGCAGGTTTTCCTTCATCTGACCATGAGCCACGGCAATGCGGGCCTCCGGCACCAGGGAGCGCAGCCGGGCGGCGAAGGCGTCGATGTTGCGCACGTGGTTGTAGAGGAAATACACCTGGCCGTCCCTTCCCAGCTCCCGCATAATGGCGTCCCGGATGACGGCGTCGTTGTAGTCCAGCACGTAGGTCTGCACGGGATAGCGTTCTTCCGGCGGGGTCTGCAACAGGCTCATATCCCGCACCCCTACCATGGACATGTGCAGCGTGCGGGGGATGGGCGTGGCGGACAGGGTGAGCACATCCACCGTCTTTTTCATGTTTTTGATGGTTTCCTTGTGGGCCACGCCGAAGCGCTGCTCCTCATCCACGATGAGCAGGCCCAGGTCCTTAAAATGCACATCCTTGCTTAATAGCCGGTGGGTGCCCACCAGGATATCGACCTTGCCTTCCGCCGCTTTGCGCAGCGTCTCCTTTTGCAGCTTGGCGCTGCGGAAGCGGGAGAGCACATCGATCTCCACCGGAAAATCGGCGAACCGGCGGAGCATGGTGTAATAATGCTGCTGGGCCAGGATGGTGGTGGGGGCCAGCAGCGCCACTTGTTTTCCGTCCATCACGGCTTTCATGGCGGCGCGGAGGGCCACTTCCGTTTTGCCGTAGCCCACATCGCCGCACACCAGCCGGTCCATATTGGTGGGGGCCTCCATGTCCCGGCGGATATCGTTGACGGCTTTTTCCTGGTCCGGGGTTAATTCGTAGGGGAAGGCGTCCTCAAATTGACGCTGCCAGGGGGTGTCCGGGCCGAAGGCGTGGCCGGGGATGGTCTGCCGATCGGCGTACAGTTTCACCAGGTCGAAGGCCAGCTTTTGCAGGCCCGCTTTGACCTTGTTTTTTTGCTTTTCCCAGCTGTTGCCGCTGAGAGAATTGAGGGGCGGCGGGTTATCCTGGCCGCCAATAAATTTTTGCACCCGGTCGAATTGATCGGTGGGCACATAGAGCTTATCGCTGCCCTGGTATTGGATGAGCAGGTAATCCCGGTAGGTGCCCTCGCTCTGCAAGCGCACGGTGCCCTGGAAAATGCCGATGCCGTGGGCCTCGTGCACCACGTAATCCCCGGTTTTCAGATCGGTGAAAGCTTCGATGCGCTCTCCGGCGTTTTTTTGCCGCCGGGTTTTGCGGTAGCCCGCGCCGAACAGATCACTGTCGGCAATGACGGCCAGCTTGCATTCCGCGGCGGTGAAGCCGTGGCTCAGGGTTTGAGGCCAGATCACCGCGTCCCCCGGCTGTATTTCCGGTTTTTCTTCCCAGGATGGCGTGGGCACGCCCATTTCTGCCAGGGCGGTCTGCACCCGGCGGCTGCGGGCTTCGCCCCCCGCCAGGATCAACGTCAGGTAGCCTTCCTTTTTCCAGACGGCCAGGTCGGTGGACAATTCCTTAAACCGGGATACGTACTTGGGCGCGTTCACCCCGGCAAAGCGCACGACGCGGCTGGGCTTTAGCCCCCCCATGCCCCGCAGCAAATCCTGTACCAGGTGCACATCCAGCCCTTCGATGGCCGTGGCAATTTCCTCCCAGGAGCGCAAAAGATTGGCTTGCTCCGGCACCGCTTCCTGCCGCTCCAGGGTCAGCTTAAAATCCTCCGCGAAGCCGGATAAGCGGTCCTCGCACCGGGCCTTCACCCGGTCCGGCTCCTCCATCACCAGGATGGGGTTTTGCAGGTATTCCCACAGCCAGGCGCATTCCGCATCCACCGCTCCGGCCCACAGGGCCAGGGTGGCGGGCTGCAAGCCGGCTTCCAGCTGATCCACATCCCGGTACAGCCGGGCCACGCCGGTATCATACACGTGGTAGGTGGTGTTTTCGGCGTTGGCGTCAGCGCCGGCACCGGCGCTTTCAGGCGCTTCTTCCCCGTCCTCGTCCTCCTCCGGCAGGGGCGGCAATTCGGCGGAGAGGGGATGATCGGGCAGGCGGTTGACCTGCCTGCGGATCATTTCCCGTATTTTTGGCGCACATTCCTCTGGCAGCAACCATTCCACCGCCGGGTAGAACGCGGCGCTTTCGAGCCTTTCCAGGCTGCGCTGGCTGATGGGGTCAAAAGCGCGGATGGAGTCGACCTCGTCGTCAAAAAATTCAATACGATTGGCGCTGTTCTCTGCGGGGGAAAACACATCCACAATGGCGCCGCGCAGGGCGCACTGGCCCTTGCCTTCCACCATGTCCACCCGCTCGTAGCCCATTTTCACCAGCCGGGCTACCAACTCCGCCGGCTCCATGCGGCTGTCGGCGTTTACCTGCACGGCGGAGCGCTCGTATTCCGCGGGAGGCAGCATACGGGTCATCAGCCCGTCCGCTGACACGCACAGCACTTTGATTTCTCCCCGCTTCGCTTTTTGCAGCACGGACAAACGCTGGAACGCGTTTTCCCGGCTGGCGGTGCCCCGGGTGAAATTCACATCCGGCGTGGGCAGCACTGCCGCGCCGCCCCCCAGCCACTGGGCGCAGTCGTCCGCCGCCCGCATGGCCAGAGCGTCGCTGGGGGCGATATACAGGATGGGCCGGCCGGAGGAAAGGGAAAGCAAGGCGGCGTAAAAGGGCCGCATGCCCTCCGGCATTTCATAGAGCGCACTGGTTCCTTTGGCCTGCGCGTCAAAAGCCTCCCGAAAGGCAGGGGAGGCGTTCAAAATTTGCAATACGTTATTCAGCATGGCGTTGATTGAAGCGGTTCATGGCCGTATCGATGCCGTGCTCCGCCCAGCACAGCGCCGCGTCGGCCGCGGTCAAATAAGCGTCAAAGGCGGTTTTGCGCTCCGCCTCGGTTTGGAAGGTGCCCAGCACAAAATCGGCCAAATCCCACTGGGGCGGCGGCGCGCCCATGCCGATGCGCACCCGGGGAAAATCCCCCGTGCCGGTGCATTGCACGATGTGGCGCAGGCCGTTGTGGGTGCCAGGGCCGCCCTTGGGCCGAAGGCGCACCTGGCCAAAGGGCAGGTCAATATCATCCACGATCAGGAGCATTTCCTCCGGTTTCAGTTTATACCAGGCCATGGCTTCCGATACGCTGAGGCCGCTCAGGTTCATGAAGGTTTGGGGCTTGATCAGCGCCACCTTCTGGCCGCCGATGAGCGTTTCGCCCACCATGCCCTGGAATTTTAATTTTTTGATGGGCGCATCCAATTTGGCAGAAAGGATGTCCATCACGTCAAACCCCGCGTTGTGCCGGGAATGGCGGTATTTTTCGCCCGGGTTTCCCAGGCCGACGATGGCTAACATAGGTGCTCCTTTGATCATAAAATTTTCGCAAGACAGCATCAAAAACCAGCGAACCAAACGCCTTTCCATCCTGCGGGGGCGGATGATATTCGCCCCTACATATCCGAAAACATATTGCTTCTGCGGCGGAGGGCGTGCTTCATCCGCACGATTCCATCCGCAGGTGGTTTTCGGGAGGTCGTAGGAGGATGCTTTTGACACAAAAGCACCCTCCCGCAAATTTATTCTTTTTATTCAATCCAATCCGCGGGCCGCACGGTGAAGGGCTGCTCATCCCGCATGTCGGACAGGAGCATTAGCGATTTTTCCCCTTCAATCAGGCGCTTTTTGGGGTTTTCCAGCGCCAGCACGAAGCAGGTGCCCACGACGGACACGTTGAATTCCTTCATCAGCTCCACCATGCCCCGGGCCGTGCCGCCGCCCCGCATGAAATCATCCACGATCAGGGCCTTCTGCCCTTCCTTCACCGCCCGGCGGGAGAGGGCCATGGTTTCGATGCTGCCGGAGCCGGACACATAGGAAATGTTCACCGCGCTGCCCTCATACACCTTGGTGGCGTGGCGGGCAATGATCAGCGGCACCCGCAGGGCGGAGGCGGTCATCAGTGCCACGGGAATGCCCTTGGTTTCCATGGTCAGCACAAAATCCGCCCCGCAGTTGTAATACTGGCTAGCGATCAGCGTACCCATGCCCTGCACCAATTGGGGCTCGGACAGGATATCGGAAAAATATAAATAGCCTCCGGGCAATTGCCTTTCCGGCGCCCGCAGCTTTTCGCAAATGCCCTCGATGAACGCCCGGGAGGAGGAACCCAGCCCAATGGGCCGGTAGCGCACGCCGCCGGCCGCGCCGGTGACGGTTTCCAATTTGCCCAGTTTAAATTGCTTCATGGTTTCCTGCAAGATGGCCACGTCCTCACTGACGGTGGACTTGGCCGTGGAAAATAGGTCGCAGAAATAGGAGAGGGTAAAGATGTGGTTGGGCGAGGCCGTCAAAATCTGGGTCATGGCCGCCAGCCGCTCATTGCGCTTGATCTTATCCATGGAAAAATCATCCTCCCTTGGCATAAAAAGCCGTTGACAACCTATTGTATCATAAAAATACGAATATTTCCATACCTTTGAAAAAATAATGTTCGGAAATCGTCAAAGTATGTCGAACGCGGCGCGAAAGGGCGGATGAATCCGCGCCTGGCCCAAAAACAAACAGTCCCCGGGGAAGCCATGCAGTTTCCCCGGGGGCTGTTGGAAGTTTTTCTTTTGAATTTTTTGAATTATTTTTTCTTCGCCTGTTTCTCGGCACTGTAATAAATGCGGTTGGGCTGGAGCTGTACGCCATAAATGGAGAACAGCTCATCCACCGTCACGCACAGGTAGCCCCGCTTTTCCAGTGTGATCAGCACCGATTCCGTATATCGGGGCGAAAGGGCATTGGCGTCGTGCATCAAAATCACCGCCCCGTCCTTGGCGCCGGCCAGGGCTCGGCGGGTGATTTCCGATTCGGAAGCGCCGCCGAAGGGCGCGTCGTGGGTAGCGGCGCTCCACTGGATCAGGGGCAGGCCGCAATTCCCGGCGGCAAACTCCCGGGCGTGACCGCCGGGGGCCCGCATGAAGGGCGGCTGAATACCGATCAAGTCATTCAGCTTCCGCTGGAAGGCGCTTTTCCATTTTTTGATGTTGGCCGCCGTCAAATCGGTGTACACGTGGTAATAGTTGTGACTGGCCACCGTGTAGCCCGCGTCATGCTCCCGGCAGATCACGTCGTCATTGTTGCGAAAGCTGGAGCCGATCAGGAAAAAGGTGGCGTCGGCCCCGTGCAGGCGCAGCTGGTTCATCACGTTCATGGTGCGGCCTTGAGACGGGCCGTCGTCATAGGTCAGGGCGATCAGGCCGTACCGGCGGTTATCTGTCATTTTCAGGGCGTCGTCGGTCAAGTAGAGGCGAATTTGGGGATAATATAGGTTCACGTGCATCAGCGTTTTTTTGCCAGGATACAGGGCGCCCGCCCGGTAATGGAGGGACAGCTTGCCCGGCGTCAGGGTGAACGGCGCCTGCTCCAGCGCTTCGCGGCTGCACAGGGCCGAAAGCGCCTCCGCGTTCGGCTGCACGCCGTGGAAATATGCCGTCAGCTGCTCTTCCACCGCCGCGGCCAGCACGGCCCAGCCTTCGCTATCCGGGGCGAACAGGTCGGTCAGTTCCACGCGCTGCCCCGTTTTCATGTTGTACACCCGGGCGGCGCAATCCACATAGGTTTGCTTTTTGCTGTGGACGACGCGGGCCACGGTGAGGAAGCTCATCCACCGGTCGCCAGTGCGGTACACGGACGCGCCCACGTCCAGATAGGCGTTTGCCTTGGGCAGGGCTGTTTGCCCTTCCTTGGCCATCCCGTCGATCAGCGCGCGCATGTCCTTGGTGACGGCGGCATTCGCCGTTTTGGGGTAAGTTTTTTTCACCGTCACGCCCTTGCGCAAGGTTTTCGACTCGGTTTTTTGGCTGAATTTCAGCACGCTGGGAATCTTGGTTCGGGCCTGGGCCTGGGGCAGGGGCAGCAGCAAAAGCATCAGCAGCACCGCAATGATCCGTTTTTTCATGAATGGCGTCCCTTCTTCCCCCGGAGAAATTAGAAAAGCCGCAGAAAAATATCTGCGGCAGATTCGTCAAGGGCTGTTATTGCATCAGCTTGGCGGTATCCCGGAATTTGGCGACCACTTTCATGTAGTCTTCGTTGTACCAGCCGGGGCAAGCCATGTGCAAAGTGATGATGCGGTTGCCGTCCAGCAGGGCCACCATCACCCGGCCGCGCACCACGGTGCCATCATAATACACACCGCGGTAGTTGGCGTAGTAGCCGTCCTTTTTGAGGAGGGTCCGGGCGCTCAGGTCGGTGGTGGACCATTCGCCGTAGTTGTACTGGCCAATTTCCTTCAGCTTGTCCTTCACCGTGGCTTTCACGTCGTTCAGCTTATAGGAGCTGGGAACGGACGTGATGCTGATGGCCATGACAGCGTTGACCCCGTCATAGGTGTTGGGGTCGGTGATGGTGACGGTGTCAGGCTGGGACGCGTCCACCTGCCAGCCGGCGGGGGCTTCAAAGCTCAGGCGCAGGTTGGGCAATTCCACCGGGCCGTAAGTAAAGGCCAGGGCCGGCCGGGGTGTGGGCGTGGGCATATCGATGGGATTCAGAGGAATGGGGGTGGCGCCGGCATAAACGGCGTTGCCCAGGTCGTCATACACGGCTCCTTCCACGAATGTGCCGTTGTCTTCTTCCGAGGCGGGATCATAGCTATCCCAATCGAACGCATCGCCGGAAACCGGCACGTCCGTGGCCTGAACCACGCTGAGCGGATCCTGCTGCATGACGGCGGCAGGGGCATCGGGGTATTGGGTCCCCTCATGGGCGGCGCAGCCGGCCAGCATCAGCGCGGCCAGCAGCAATGCCGCAAGCAGAATTGCTTTTTTCATCAGAAAGAAACCTCCTTGGCAACCATCTCCGGCCTCGCCCAGCGGCGGGCATCGGAAAAAACACCGGTTGTTTATAGTATTGTAACAGTTTCTTCATCTTTCGTCAAGCATTTTCTGCTGTTTCTTCAATAAAATCGTAAGAAATTATTGGGTTTTATATTGCTATACAGAAAACATCCACGGGGGTTTCTTCAACCCCACCCCCCGAACCAGGGTGGAAACCATTGTGGTGGCAACGGCATTTACAACAATCCGGCGTACAGATCTTTCTCCTCCGGGGCGGCGGTGCCATCCGGGCTGGTGTTTTCGGCCTGATGGGTACGGGGGTGGTAGAGCCTGCGGTCCAGGGACCAGATTTTTTCGGAGAAGGCGCCTACCGGCGTGCGGCGCATCACGCCCTCCATTTCGTTCATCTTGGCGTCCATATCATCCAGCAGGTGCAGCATTTCGGCTTCCGGGAACATGGGCGGCCGGGGGCTGCCGTGGTCGGGCTGGCCGTGATGGGAAATGACCATGTGGGACAGGAGCAGCACGTATTCGCCGGTGACGTTGGCCCGCCGGGCCGCCTCCTGCACCTGGGCCACGCCGTGCACCAGGTGGCCCAGCAGCTGCCCTTCCGCCGAATAATCGGACACGTTGCCCGCTTCGTCGCTGATAAATTCCACCGTCTTGCTCAGGTCATGGGCGATGCACCCGGCCCGGAGCAGATCCCCGTCCAGGAAGGGGTACAAGGGAAGCATCGCTTCCGCCGCGCGCAGCACCCCCAGCGTGTGGTGCAGCAATCCGCTGCGCTCCGCGTGGTGCACCCGCTGGGCCGCGGGGAAGTACATCAGCCTGTCGCCGCACATGGCGATCATTTCCCGCAGGATGGCTTTCAACTCCGGCGTTTTCATGCCCTCAATGGTGCGGTTGATTTCGTCCAGCATGCTGTCGGGCTTTTCGGGGGCGCAGGGCATCAGGGCGGCAGGGTCCACATCGTCCTCCGGCCCAGGATTGCGCAGGCGTTCGATGCGCATTTGCAGCCGGCCGTTGTATTCCTGCACCGTGCCCCGAATCTTGATGATGCTGCCTTGCTTGGGCGGCGGCACCGTGCCGTCCCACATTTTGCAGTTGATGTCCCCGGAGGTATCGCACAGGGTCAAATCCAGATATTTGCCTCCGTTGGAGGAGGTGCGCTGCTCCCCGGAGCGCACCAGCAAAAACCCTTCAAATTTCACGCCGGGGCGCAGGGAGGCTACCGGAAGCTGCTGCATAGAAAATTCCTCATTTCTATAGGATATCCTATTTGGAGCCTGTTTTAAATTCGGGAAAATGCATTGACGGCGACGCAGGCTGCGCTTTGGCGCTGCTTTTTCTCGATTTACCTTCGGTAAACCTTCGTCAAAGCGCCTTGAACTGCAGCCTGAGCCGCTGGAAACTGCGCATTCCTCATTTTAGAAACAGGCCCTGATAAAAGAGGGCCATGATCAGGCCCTCTTGGCGTTTGGCTCATTCTTGGGAAAGCAGGTCATTCAGCTTGAGCAAGTGCTGCTTTTCTTCCAGCTGAATGGCGGTGAAGGCCGCTGCCGCGCCGCCGGAAAGGAGCGCGGCAAATTCGCCGTAGCGCTGGATCGCTTCGGCTTCTTCCTCCGCCGCGTAGGCGTACAGGTTGGCTTCGGAATCAAAGGCGCCTTTACGGTGAGCTTCGGTGAGCCCGCCCGAAAACAGCACCTGGGACGCTTGGGCAGACAAAAGCTGGGCCCGCTCAAAATCCGGCGTGGCCGCGCCCATCTGGGTGAACTGATGAAGGTGGTTGCGCTCATCGGCCAAAATGGCGCAGATGGCCTCGTGACAGGGGCCATCCGCGAATACGGCCAGCGCCCGTTCATACAGGCGGATGGCGCGTTTTTCCATTTCACAGGCGATATACAGCGCTTCTCCCGCGTTGCGGACGTTCATGCGCTTATTCCGCTGTGGCCAGGAATTCGTTCAGCTGGTGCACCAGCTCGTCCACGTTGGTGCCGTGCACGGCGCAGGCGTCTTCCAGCGATTCCATTTGGGAAGCGGGGCAGCCCAGGCAGTGCATGCCAAACTCCATCAGGATACGGGCCGTGCCCCGGTGAATATTCAGCACCTGGCCGATGCTCATTTCCTTGGTGATCGTGTTTTCCATAATAATAATCTCCTTTCGGGCCTTAAAAGCCAGCCTTATGATACCCCATTCCGCGCTGCTTGTCAACGAGAGAAAAAGGCAAAAAAACGCCTTGCGCCAGGAAACCGTCGGGGATATACTGGGAGGCGAACACTGCTGAATGACTTGAAAAGGAAATTTTGCCATGACATACGATCTACAAATCATCCGCTCCAGCCGCAAGACCCTGGCCATCCAGGTGGTGTCCGGCCAGCAGGTGGTCGTCCGGGCGCCCCGGCAGTTATCGGCGGCGGCTATTGACGCTTTTCTTTTGGAGCATCAGGACTGGATCGCCCTGCATCTGCAAAAAGCCGCCTTGCGGGAAAAAGAAAAAGCGCAGGTCATCCCCTTCACACAAGAGGAGATCCGCGCCCTGGCCCGGCAGGCTGCCGACGCGCTGCCGCCTCTGTGCGCCCGGTACGCCCGGCAAATGGGCGTTGCCTACCGGCGCATCACCATCCGCAGCCAGAAAACTCGGTGGGGCAGCTGCTCCAGGCAGGGCAATCTGAATTTCAATTGCCTGCTGATGCGCTGCCCCCAGGAGGTGCGGGAATACGTGGTGGTGCACGAATTGTGCCACCTGAAGGAAATGAACCATTCGCCCCGGTTCTGGCAGGCGGTCAAACAGGTGCTGCCGGATTATGAAACGCCTTACCGTTGGCTGAAAACGGAAGGGCAGAAGCTGATTGAGCGGCTGCCGTAAAGGCCGCGTTCATTGCTGGCCGAGCCGCAGGATGATGGCTTCGGCGGCATGGGGGCCGTCCGGATATAGGGGAATCAGGCCGATCACGTCCGCTCCTTCCGGCATAGTGAGGGTACAGGAGAAATGGCTGCTGTAAAAAGGCCGGCTTTCCAGGCGGGGGCAGGCCGTGTCCAGCAGGCGCTGGTTGGCGTACACCTGATATGCGGAAATGTCTGTGGGCAAGGGTTCTGCGATTTCAACAGCCCGGTGGGCGACGGCGATTTCCACCTCTTTTTCATTTTTTTGATACAGGTGGGCAGCGGCCTTGTAGCGGCTGTTTTCATAGCTGCCCTGGGTTTCCCAAATCCCCATGCTGACGTTTTCCGCCGAAACATAGCCGAACAGCCCGTCCGCCGCCACGGGCGCCATCTTGCCTTCATAATATTCCCAGTCGGCAGGGTACACTTGCACCGCCATTCCCGGGGCCCATTGGGCGGCCGCGATGCTATCCGGCTGGGGGTTGGGGGAGCCGTAGAGGGGAATGGCGTCGGCGCCGCCCGTCAGTACGCCGGTGGCCACCGGCCGGTCGTTGAGCATGGAGACGCAGCCCTTCAAAACCCAGCCGGTCGTACCCTCGTAGCGCACGTGGGAAAAATCAAAAGTTTCGTCCTCGAGCACTTCCACGATCTCGCCGCCGTGGAAGGTGTGGAGCACGGCGGCGGTTTTGCTGGCAGTCCTGCGCAGGGAAGCTTTGCCCGTCCGGGGCGCGTAAATATAGCCCGTGGCGGCCATGTCTTCATCATACGCCTGGGTGGCGGGCAGCGGAAGCAGCAGGAGCAGGATGAGCGGCAGCAGAAAACGGCATCGTTTCATCAGGAAAATCCCCCTACGGCTTGGCGTCGTCTATAAAGACGAAATAGAGGGGAAAAATGTTACATGGCGCATGAAATTTTTAAAAAAAGGCATAGAACAGGCGAGTGAGGCGGACGAAGGATATCCGCCCCTACAATGGGGGAAGGCGCGGAGAATATCGGCGCCGTTCAACCCAACCTCCCCAATGATCCGGGGAAGATTGCTGGCATTCCCTGTTTGGTTTTACCCCTTGCAGCTTTTTCGGAAGGGGGTGCAGGGGGAAACCGCTTTTTGAAGCCCAAAAACGGTTTCCCCCTTGCACTCCCTTCCGAAAAAGCCGCAAGGGATAAGAGCAAAACAGGGAATACGAACAATCTTCCCCGGATCATTGGGAATGTTGGGTTGAACGGCGCC
>JAFUFC010000130.1 GCA_017470095.1 Clostridia bacterium
AGAAGCGGTTGCTTTCTTGCCGGCGCTCAGCAGCATCCAGGCGGGATCGCGCCAGGGATCGCCTTCAACGGTCATCGGCCAATCCCCGTAGCGCTGGTTGCAGAAAAGCTCGCCGTCCGCGTCGAAGCCCGCGGGCCAGATGCCTACCCGGCGTTCAAAATCGTGGTTCATACTGATGCGCATGGTCGCCGTGTGCCACCAGGCTCCCTTTTCGTCCTGCATAGTGCTGCCATGGCCTGCGCCGGGCAGGAAACCACCAGGCTTGTAGGAATAGGGATTGTTGCCTGCCAGGGTGAAGGGCCCCAGCGGGCTGAAACTCACATACACGCCGTCGGAGTAGGTATTGTACTGGGTACCGGGGCAGGCGTATTGCAGATAATACCTGCCATTCTGCTTGTCCATCCATGCCCCTTCGATATAGGGTTTTCTGGAGAACATGCCCCGGATCAGTGGCTTCACCTGCTCCGGCACCTGATCCTCTGAAATGCCCTGCCGCTTGTGGAACGCCGCGTAAGCCGCGTCAATCTCAGCTTCGGAAGCGGGCAGCTGGCTGTTATCTTCTCCCACCCGCTCATAACCGACTTCAAAGGGGTGCCCTTCCACCAGCACACGCTTTTCACCGATGGGCTGCATGGTTTGGGGATCCAGCTCCACGCCCCAGATTGGCGTGATATTGGAGCATCCCCAATAGAAATACACCCGCCCGTCATCGTCAATGAACAAATTGGGATCCCAGAAGGGAAAGCTGCCTTCGATCTTTTCATAGGGTCCGTTCAGGATATCCTTCGTGCGGTACCGGTCACAGTTTTCTTCCCGCCGGGAGGCGCAGAAGTACACCCAGTCGCCCATCACCCGCACGTCGGGGGCGTAATCGTACAAGGGCAGTTCCTTGGGAAGACGATGGTTCTCCCAATGAGACAGATCATCGGATACCCATACGCCCAGCGTCATGGAAGCAAAGATATAATACCGGCCGTGGAAAAGGATCATGGAAGGGTCGGCGGCTTCCCGGCAGATCTGCATCTGTCCGTGCAGCCGGGGATCCATGTTGAATTGGTATCGGTAGTTGATGTTGACAGGATTACAGAGATACTTCATAGCTGTACGCACCTGCTTTCACCTGATATTTTCTGCCGTCCGGCAAAATGACTTCAGCCGGAACGGGAACCGTGATATTCATCAGAATCCGATCGTTTTCATACCGCCATTCACTGCGGATCTCGCCCATGGGAGAAAGCCATTTGGCCTCCGCGTGGCCCAGGGAGGAATGCGGATAAGGACGGATCGTCAGCTTGCCTGCTTCCAGCTGAATGCCGCACACGCCACCGAACAGCCACCCGCAGATGGCCCCATAGGAATAATGGTTCAGGGAATCATGCACGGTGCCGTCAGGTCGCACACCATCCCAGGTTTCCCAGATGGTAGTCGCACCCTGCTTTACTTCATACAGCCAGCTGGGGCATTCTTCCTGTAAAAGAAGGTTATAGGCGGTATCAACATGACCGTTCTCTGCCAGCACCTTGCACAGATCAGGGGTGGACAGAAAGCCGGTATTCAAATGATACCCGTTTTTGACCACCAGCTCGTTCAGGGCATCCGCCGCCTGCCGGTTTTCGTCCCCGTCCAGCAAGCCAAAGGCGATGGGCCGCACATATTCACATTGACGATCGGAGGTAATTTTACCGTCCTTCAGGCAGCAGAAGCGATAGGCCTTTTTCGCGTTTTCAGCAATTTCAGCGTAGTGCGAAGCATCCTTCGGTTTTCCCAGGATTTTCGCAATCTTTGCCAATATGGAAGCAGAACGATAGAAATAGGCCGTGGCCACTTCCGGCGCACCTTCCATGGCGTTTTTCCGCATGGCGAGCATATTATTCACATCCGGCTCGCACCATTCGCCAAAGTGGAAGCCCTGGTCCGCCAGGTATTCTTTCCAGGGATTGTCTTCATTCTGCGGCCTTGTGTTCTCCCTGGCCCGGTTTTCGCAGAAGGCCAGCCAGCGCGTCATCATATCGTAGTTTTCTTCCAGGATGGCCTGTTCCCCGTAAGCCTGATACAGCGCCCAGGGAACCAGGATACAGGCATCACCCCACCCGGCGCTGCCCTGAAGCATCATGGAAATCTGGTTCCGCTGATCGTTGACGGGCGCGATATTCTGCACCAGGCCACTCTCCTCCTGTGCCAGCCGGCATTCACCCAGCCATTTGCGCAGTACGGGATAACAGTCCATGAGATAGACGGCGGTGGGGGCGAATATACCCGCGTCGCCTGTCCAGCCCGCACGTTCTCTGGTCGGGCAGTCGGTGGGAATATCGCAAAAATTGGAGCGCATGCTCCACAGGCTGTTTTGGAACAAGCGGTTCACATCTGCGTTTCCGCAGGTGAATAAGCCCGTCTGCGTCATTTGGGAATACACGGCGATGGCGGTGAACTGCGCGTCTGTCAAATCCACATCCGCTTCTACTTTCGCGTATCGGAAGCCATGGATGGTGAAGAAAGGCTTATACACATTCAGGCCGTCTTTGCAGGTATATACGATTTTCTGGGGAATGCCGCCATTTTTGTTGCGTTCCCCTGGTTCAAAGTTGCTCTGCGTGAAATTGCCGTTTTCATCCAGGGTTTCCCCGTGCCAAAGGATGATTTTCTGGCCTGCATTGGCGATGACGCGAAGCTCCGTATAGCCTGCCAGGTTTTGGCCAAAATCAACCACCGTATCACCGTTAGGCGTTTTGATGAAGGTGCCGGGAAAACGCTCCTGCTCCAGGATGGGCACGCTTTCCGTCGGAGCCAGATTGGAATAACCGAAATTCCGCACCGTAACCCCGTGCCAGACCGTAATATCCTCCAGCCGGGCATCGTAGGTTTCACCGATTTCCAAATCATTTTCCCGGATGGGGCCTTGCTGGGAGGCCTCCCAGCTTTCATCACTCCACAGAATGGCCTTCCCATCCAATTCCATCTGGCACAGCAGGGCCAGGTCATCCCCGTAAAAATTCCGCAGGCCGTCGATGCCCACATTGCCACGATACCAGCCGTCGCCCAGGATCACGAGCAGCTCGTTTTCACCGGCTTTCAGCAGTTCCGTTACATCATAGCACTGCACTGTCAGGCGCTTGCGGTAATCCCCGGTACCGGGAGCCAACACAAAATCACCCACCCGCTTCCCATTCAGGAAAGCGGCGTACAGGCCATGGCAGGTGACGTACAAGCAAGCATTGCCGGCCTGATCCACAGGAAACCTGCGGCGGAGATAAGACGCGGGCTGTTTGGATTCCGCGTCATGGGGCAGCTCCGGGTCGATCCATTTGGCCCGCCAAACAGGCAGAGCGGCATTTCTGATCAGCATTTCAGCACCTCTCCTTCAGCCATTTTGCGCTGAGCTCCAGACTTTTTACCGGATCCTTGTCGATCCAGTTTTTGTGACTTTCCAGCACAACGCCTTGGACATCATTCTGCAAGGCGATAGCAAGAAGACCGTCCAGATCCATATTGCCGGTGCCAAGCTCCATGCTGTCCTGCTTGAGGATGGGAGTCATGTAAGGGCCTTTTTGCCGGCAGCCCCGGTCGGTGATATGCCACAGCTTCATGCGGCTTCCAAGGCGGCGCATCCAGTCCTTGGCATCCGCACCGCCGTCCGTGAACCAGAAGCTGTCAAACTCAAAGCCAACATGAGCAGGATCAGTTTCGGAAAGCAACAGGTCGTAAGCCCGAAGGCCGGGTTTCACCTGCAGCAGCTCCACATTGTGATTATGGTACAAAAGGAATAGCCCCATCTTCTTCAGCACTTCGCCAGCCTTGTTGAGCCGGGCTGCCAGATCCCGCACAGCTTTCTCATCGCCATAGTCAAAACGGTACATGCCGGTGATGACTACGGTGTCGGTGCCAAAATCCTTCGCTTCCTGCGCAATCGCATCCGCTTCCCGCTCCAGACTGCCCAGATCGGTGTGCAGGCTGATGACGGACAAATCCGCCTCCCGCATGAGGTTTTTCCAATTCAGATTTCCGCCTTTGCCGGTGGGCATACCTGCCGCTCGGGTCATCAGCCGTACCATCAGGGAAGAAGGATGAATCATGAAGCGATTGAGTTCAAGGCCGTCGTAACCGGCGGCCTTGATGCGCAACAGGGTCGTGCGGGCGGCGGCTTCGCTGCCCGTCACGGTCCCCAGCATGATTTGCTGTACTGCTTTTCTCATTTTTTGATCCCCTGCAAAATGCGGTTCAGCTGCTTGATGCTCTCTTCATCCGCGCCGCCCTGCTTGAGCAGGCTCATCATGGTCATGCGGCCCATCATGCGCTGGAGGGCGGGATTGTCCTTCACCGCGTCGGCGACATCGCCCCGCTCGGATGCTCCTTTGGCCATCATCTGGTTCACAATGGCTCCGGCCTGGGGATGCTGACGGATTTCGCCCAGGGTGTCCATGATGGAGAAACAGGTCGGGTCAATATCATCGCTGTCAAACCAGTTGGTGACGGAAACGGCAGCCTTGTTGAAAATGTAGCTCTCATCGGGCTCAGAAACCCGGCGGATACACATGCTGTCGTGTGCGTCACCCGCAAAGGCTTCAATCAGGTGCTCACCCAGCAGCGGGATGCGGAAGCGGAACACGGTCTGTCCGTCCTGTTCGCCGACGAACGCCCCGTCTACATACAGCTTCACATGCGGCTGATTGGAATACACCTTGATTTCGGTCTCCTCCTCGCAGCGGTTGATATACCGCTTGCCGCACAGATGCACGAAGGGCTCTTTTTTATTCCAGGCAGCCTTATAGAGATAGAAAGCGTCTTTGCGCAGCATCCGGTCAAATGTGACCAGACCCTTTTGATTTTCGCCATGCTTGCCACCTTCGTCCCGGCCGTCGGCGGCGAAGTCAAACAGGTTCCACACATGAGTAGCCCAGAGGTAAGGCCGCTTTTCGATCATACGCAGCATGTGCTCATGGTATAGCGCCTGGTATTCCTCGGTGTAGTCGCCCTTTTCGGGATGAGAGGAATGGAAGGCAGGATTGGCGTCGGCCCCGTACTCCGAAAAGCCGATTACGCGGTTCGGATACTTGGCATGGTATTCATCAAAGAATTCATCCGTCTGTTCCAGCTCGCCCAGATACCAGCCGAAGTACAGGTTGTAGCTGTTGATGTCAGGAATCTCCAGGATGGGACTGTCGATCTCCAGCATGAACACGTCGGCCATGGTGGTAAGGCGCGTTTGATCCATCCGGTGGCAGAGCTCGTTCAGCAACCGATGGTTTTCCAGCAGATCGTCATTGACCGCGCTGGCAGCGGTGATTTCATTGCTCAGGCCCCACACGGCAATACTGGGATGGTTATAGCATTGGGTGATCAGCTCCCGCATCTGGCTGAGCGTGTTTTCCCGGCCATTTGCCATGTGCAGGGTGATATAGGGGATTTCCGCCCACACCACGATGCCGTTCTCGTCGCACAGATCGTAGAATTCCTGGGCGTGCTGGTAGTGGGCCAAGCGCAGGGTGTTGGCCCCGATTTCCCGGATGATTGCCATATCGGCGGCGTGGTCTTCCTTCGACAGGGCGTTTCCCTTTCCCTTCAAATCCTGATGGCGGCTGACGCCTCGGAGAGGATAGCTGCGGCCGTTGAGGAAGAAGCCCTTTTCAGGATCAACCCTGAATTCACGGCAGCCGAAACGGGTGCTGATCTCGTCTCCGCTTTCCAGCTTCGCCGCCGCGGTGTACAGCCAGGGATCATCCACGCCGTCCCACAGATGGACGTTTTCGATCACAAACTCCGCCTGGGCATGGCCGCTTTCGGAGGGAACAGTTTTGCTTTCACCATTCACGGTCACGGTGACGCTATCCGCGTTTTGCCAAGTTTCCACAGTCACGGCAGCGCTGCGCTTTTCCAAATCTACAATGGGCGTCACTTTGATACCGGGCGTGCCGTCCCGGAGCAGCTCAAAATGCTCTCGCGGCACCGAAATCAGCCTGACCTCCCGGTACAGACCGCCGTAGAAGGTGAAGTCCGCCTTCTGCGGATATACGTGATCGCTGTCCTCGTTGCTGACAGAGATCTCCAGCAGGTTCCTTTCCAGCAGCTTCCCGGTCAGCTCCGCCCGGAAAGCGGAATATCCTCCCTCGTGGTGGCAAAGCTTTTCACCGTTCAGATACACTTCACAGGTGTGGGCTGCGCCGTTCAATTCCAGGAATACGCAGTTCCCCGCTGTTTCCTCTGCGGACAGCGCCCGCGCGTACCAGCAGGTGCCGCGGTAATAATCGTTGCCGCCATCCTGGCCGTCAATTGCGTTCCAGGTATGGGGCAGCGAAACCGCTTCCAGAGCGGCGTCCCGGCTTCTGCCGAAACGCCAGCCCTCCTTCAATACTGTGATTTTACGCATTGGCAGGATCTCCCTTATGCAGCTCTTTTTCAAACAGTTCATTCTGCGCTGAAGCTTTCTTTTCCTCGATCCGCTTCTGTACATTGACCATTTCATTCTTATCCAGCTTGCAGAACCGCATGGCGATCAGGGTAACAATCCAGCCCAGGATGGCCAGGCCGTAGCGCAGGAACATGGTCATCCAGAACACGCCGGAGGTAGCGGGGTCACCGGGCTGAGGCATTGTAGCGGTGTAACCGATCAGGGCTACACAGCCGGTGGCGATGGCCGCGGAGAAGGAGGAAACGATCTTATCCACCAGGCTGTAGGTGCCGGTGACCACCGCCGGGATATACTTGCCGCTTCGATCCAGCTCATAGTCGATGATATCCGCCATAAAGCCGGTGTTCGCCGTGGTCACGCACATGGCGAAACCGTTGGTTATGAAGGTCAGGGCTACAAAGAGGATCATGGTCACGCCCATGTTGGCAATGGTTTCTGTGCCCACCGTATGGCGGGTGATGATGAAGAAAGCGATGAGAACCAGATTGGCCAGGATGCAGTTCCGGGTCCAGGTGACAATGCTCTCCTTATGGCCATGCTTGCCGGCATAGCGCGCGCCATAGGCGGCAAAGAGGATGGAGGGCAGCATACCGATCATGCTCAGGGTGGTGGCCAGACCCATGTTGCCAATCAGGATGCCGTTGAGCATGGTACTGACGATGGAAGCGGAGGACGCCTTCTGGGCGATTTTATCGGACGCGGCGGAAGCGATATAGCTCTGCTGGGGCTTG
>JAFUFC010000131.1 GCA_017470095.1 Clostridia bacterium
GTTTCTGTGCAATGTAATGAAACGGACAATCCTCCAACCAAAAAGTTCTGTAGTATCTTCCGTTATGCAGCAAGTAAAATGGCGAGAATTATTGATGAGGCGCTGAACGAAGGAGAGCAACAGTCGTTTTTCTAATAAACCGAAAATGATCATGTCACAAATAATGGACGACATACGTGACAAAGAATGGAGAATGTGCCGATGATACGTAGTATAGTTGGAAGATGCAGAACTTGTAGGTATTGGGACCCGGCGGACGATCTGCCGGGGTCGCCACATCAAGGAAGATGCCATTGGGGACACAAAATGGACGGTACATTCCCAACAGAAAATTGGGGATGCTGCAATTGGGATGAAAAAGAAATGGGAAAGTTACTTGATCTGTCGTGCATACATACTTGCGATTTGGTAAGAGAACTCGAAAATAGAGATGGCGTTAATGTCGCAGAACTCAGCCCGTATGAATCGAGAGAATTCATGTTCAACGGGCCCGCCGTGATAATTGAGGTAATAGATTAAATTTTGAAGTACGGGTAATTCCCTTTAATGAACTTGTGGAAGAATCCTCCGATCGAAGATGCGTTTCGCAGGTTGTTATACGTGCTCTCTGAAACGCCAATGTACTTGTATACGCCGCCTTTATTAAAAGAGATATACAATACGCCGTCCTCATATGCGATTGCGGATATATCGCGTGAGGAAACATGAATCCAATTCATCACGGCCACCCCCATTGTTTAGATTATACCATATAATATTCAATTTGAGAACCTATGCATTCCGGCAAAAATGAAAAAATTTGCCGTTATTCAGCACAAAGCATTCGGAAAGGAGGTGGATTCAATGAAAAAACTTGTATCTATTCTGCTTTTTATCGCCACGTTTCTTTTGGCGATGTATATCGGGATAAGCACGGCGTCCGCTTATGCCCCGAGCCCGACAACAGAGCGCTTCTATACCGTAAAATCGGACTACATGACGAAGAGCTGGGAGCAGAATCATCTGTTCGCGTATGACGCAATCCGCGTCGATCTTGATGTGAAAGCGATTCTCGCAGAGCATATTGAAATTATTGACGCGGAAATCGAATACCCTGTTATCCCGGATCATATCGGTGATATTGTATTGTCGGACGGCGTGCATTTTGTACGTGCAGACTGGGAACGCACATCGGACTATACGCTTCATGTGTACATAGATATCGACGATCTCGGTGTTTTTGATGGTTATAACGGGCTTTATCTTATTATTCTGAATTATTGAGTTCTGAAACATAGTGGCGAGGTTGTAAAGACAGCGGTGCGCCGTTGTTTTAGTTAGCAGTCACATTATAAATAGTCGATATCGACGGTAAAAATAACGGCTTGGATTTTGCGTCCAAGCCGTTTGTTTTAGGCCACCATCAAAACCTCACCGCAATGGAGCTTTGGTCGTGGTCTCTTTTTGTTGTTTTCAAAAAACACCGCTGCGTTATGCAACAGTGCTTTCTGAGGAATTCTCATGCAATTGTCGTAAAACTGTCGTAAAATCGATTGGTCAGACAATGGTCAAACCCGGGAACCCTTGATTTTCCTACATTTCTTCAATCCACGGGTTTCATCGTGGGGAACAAGAGAACGTCTCGGATGGAGGGCGCCGCGGTCAGCAGCATCACCAGCCGATCCACGCCCACGCCCAGGCCGCCGGTGGGCGGCATGCCAATTTCCAGGGCGTTGAGGAAATCCTCGTCCACGCCGTGGGCCTCGTCGTCTCCCTGGGCCTTCAAGGCTGCCTGCGCTTCAAAGCGCTGGCGCTGGTCGATGGGATCGTTGAGCTCGGAGAAAGCATTGCCGTGCTCCCTTCCCAGGATAAAAATCTCAAACCGTTCGGTATAGGCGGGGTTGCCCGGCATCTTCTTGGCCAAGGGCGAAATTTCCACCGGGTGACCGTAGATGAAGGTGGGCTGCACCAAATTTTCTTCCACGTATTCATCGAAGAACAGGTTCAAAATATCGCCCTTTTGGTGGCGTTTTTCATAATGGATCTTCCGCTCGTCTGCCACAGCGCGGGCTTCTTCCAGGGTATGAATTTCATCAAAATCCACACCGGAATACTTTTTCACTGCTTCCGCCATGCTCATCCGGGCGAAGGGCTTTTCCAGGTCGATGGTCACATCGCCGTACTGCACGACGGCCGTGCCGTTGACCGCACGGGCCACGAAACGGAACATATCTTCCGTAATATCCATCATGCCATGGAAATCAGTAAATGCCTGATACAATTCCAGCATGGTGAACTCCGGGTTATGCTTAGTATCCATGCCCTCGTTGCGGAACACCCGGCCGATCTCGTACACCCGGTCAAAGCCGCCCACGATCAGGCGCTTTAAATGCAGCTCCAGGGCAATACGCAGGTACATATCGATATCCAGCGTATTGTGATGGGTGATGAAGGGCCGGGCTGCCGCGCCGCCGGCCTGGGTGTGCAGCACGGGGGTTTCCACTTCCATGAAACCCCGGCTTTCCAGGAACGTACGCAAAGCGGAAATGATCTGGCTGCGCTTACGGAAGGTGTCCCGCACCTCCGGATTAACCACCATATCCAGGTACCGCTGGCGATAGCGCAGGTCCATATCCGTTAGGCCATGGAATTTTTCGGGCAAAGGCTTCAGGCACTTAGCCAGCAGCGTCAACTGGTTGGTGTGCACGGAAATTTCCCCGGTCTTGGTTTTGAACACCGTGCCGGTCACGCAGACCACATCGCCGATGTCCATATTTTTAAACGCGGCGTAGCTTTCTTCGCCCACGTCATCCTTGCGAATATAAAATTGGATATCGCCGTCGGCGTCCAGCAGATGGGCAAAAGACGCCTTGCCCATGATGCGCCGGCTCATCATACGGCCAGCCAAGGTCACTTCCTTGCCGTCGTAAGCGTCGTAGTCATCTTTGATCTGGCTGCTCTTGGCGTTCACATCGCACTTCGTGATCAGGTAGGGATCATGGCCCTGCTCCCGCAGCGCGGCCAATTTTTCCCGGCGAATCTGTTCCTGTTCAGAATAGGCAGGTACGTTCTGTTCCTGGGGCATCGTATCATTCCCTCATTTCGTTGGTATAAAATCGCTCACACCCGAATTTCCAGCACCTTCATGGGATAGGCCCCTTCCGGCGCTTCCACCATCACAGTTTCGCCCACCTTGTGGCCCAGCAGCGCCGCGCCAATGGGAGATTCGTTGGACACTTTATTGTTCATGGGATCGGATTCCCGGGCGCCCACGATGGAGAATTCGTCTTCTTCATTATCATCCACAAACAGCACCTTCACCGTGGTTCCCACATTCACCGCTTCGGTGGATACATCGCCGTCAATCACGATGGCGGTGCGGATATCGTTTTCCAGCGCGGCAATTTCCGCTTCCAGGCGGCTCTGTTCATTTTTAGCTTCGTCATATTCAGCGTTTTCACTCAAATCGCCAAAGCCACGGGCGATCGAAATCTGTTCGGCCACTTCGGCCCGGCGGGTTGTGGTCAGGTACTGCAGCTTTTCTTCCATCTTCCGCATGCCTTCGGCGGAAACGACGGTCTTGTTGCTGTGTTCATGCATTTCGCTCATGGTGGTTAATCTCCTTTTCTTCCCAGGTCTTTCAAGTTTGGAAACAAAAAACAAAATTTATGGTTCGAAGGATTCAAAGATCTGTAGATCATACTGGTCTTTCAGCCGCTCAAAATCCTTCCTGGACCGCACCGTCCACGCCGCTAATACGGGCTGGAACAGCATGCGCATCACACGAAATGAGAGGTTCCCTTCCGTTTCATAGCCGTAAGCCACAAAATCCGGCCGAGAAATACAGTTCATCAGCAGCCGCGCACCCATCCAGTACAGAAGCCCACGGTGCTGATCTTGGGGCACCTTGCTTGGATCATAGGCCAATTGGCCACGAATCACGCTGGGCGCGTATCGCTTGAACCACCGAATCAGCCGGGGGTCAAAGGACTCCACACACCAGTCGCCATCATACTGTCGCATCCGGCGATACAGAGCTTCCGGCAGGGCTTTTGACCCTTCCCCCGCGCTTTTCATTTCGACGATCAAAGGCACTCGCCCCTGTACCACATTCAGCGCCTGATCCAACGTAGGAATTTTTTCATCCGTCCCCCACAATCGGCAATCCAGGATTTCATCCAGCGTCATGCTTTCAATGTTCCTGTTCACATGGCACATCCGCGATAGGGAATCATCGTGATGAACCACCAATTGCCCATCCCGGGTCAAATGAACATCCAGCTCAATCCCATAGCCACGATCAACTGCCCTTTGAAAAGCCGTCAGGGAATTTTCCGGAATGCCCTTTCCATGCAGTCCCCGATGGGCATAGGGCACACCGCGGAGCAGCCGGGTCCGCGCTTTGCGGTGCAGCACTTTGGGCGCGATGAGGAAAAGGTACACCAGCACCACAACCCAAAACCCCAGCAGCGCCCACAGCATGCTTCTTCCTCTCCCCTGGTATCTCCACGGCAAAGAACGCCTCACCGGCGTTACCGGCCTATTATACCCCAAAACTGCCGCGATTGCAACGGGATAGCCACAAGATTTTGTGATGTTTTTCGTCAATTTCCCCCATTTTGCGTGGTTTTTTTCCATAACCTATGGTATAATGATGCGGATCAACCACAGGCTGATCGTGCCTGTCTCGCCGACCTCCATATAGAATGGCGGCGACATCTTAATGACATGCCGTATTGATTGAAGTGTTTATTCCGGCGGGTATGGATCATTCACCCGCCTTGACGGAGGAAAAACTATGCGCAATCGTTTTTTCGTCTGGCTGGCTTGCCTGGGGCTTATGCTGGTTGTGCCCCTATGGGGCTTGGCGGCGGCCACCAATTGCCCGCCCAGCTTTGCGGCGGTGGGTGTTAACCGGCTGAAAACCACGCTGCCCGTTTACCAGAAAAGCAGCTCCGGTTCCGCCGAATTAACCCGCATTCCCGCAGGAAAAAGCTGCCAGATTCTGGGTAGATCCGGCTCGTTTTATCTGGTAAAGTATAATGGGAAAACGGGCTATGCGGACCAGAAAAACATGGCCGTTCAAGGGAAAGCCAGCTATACCGCCCTGCCGGAAATGCCCCAGGAAAACTTATCTCTCAAGGATTACCTGCCCAAAAACGCCAACGGGAAAAACATTACCTTGCAGGGCACTATTCACGCCGATCAAAAAATCGATCACCTGTTCGTATATCTGTGGGATGAGCGTTCTATGTCGGCGGAACGCGTGTATATCATCTCGTTATCGACCCCCAGAAACACCATTGATACCGCCAAACTTCAATCCCAGCTATCGTTAAACGGTGTATCCGGCGGTCGGAAAACGCTGGTAGTGCAGGCCAGCGTGGGAGATCAGCAATACACCCTGTACCGCACAGTGCTCTCCGTCCGGGGCACGGTCAAATACCCATCATCCATCACCGGTCAATGCAGGGTATCCAGCAAAGAAGCAGCCGATTCCGACTGGCGAACCAGCTGGTCCCCTACCAAGCAAAAACCAGCCTTGACAGTGGATATTCCATCAGGCGCCCATCCCACGCTGTTGACGATGGAATGGAAGGTGCGTCCCGCTTCCTTCACAGTGGAACTGTATGGTGAAAACCAACGGCTACTCTCCAAAGAGACAAAAAAAACCGGTTTTTTCTGCGATCAATATCCCTTGAGCGAAGATGTGCGCCGCATTCGCCTTACGGTGACGGGAAAGAAATGCGCACTGGGTACGCTGCGGGTGTATGGCCCCACCTACGATACCACCTCCGTGCAGCAGTGGAAACCGGTGCCAGACCATGTGGATATTCTGTTTTTTTCCACCCATGAAGATGATGAACTTCTCTTTTTTGGCGGCGGGATCCCGGCCTATTGCGCCAGAGGCGTGAAGGTAGCCGTCGCCTACGCCACCGATAACGGCCGTACCCGCTATAAAGAAGCCATGGATGGCCTGTGGGCAGCGGGGCTGAAATATCACCCCATTTTCCTGGGGTGGCACAATTTCAAGGCTCCCAGCGTCAAAGCCGCTCTGGGCGACTGGCATAAATACAGCGGTGACGTGCAAAAAAAGCTGGTGCGCATGATCCGCCAATATAAGCCCAAGGTAGTAATCACCCAGGGCTTTGACGGGGAATACGGCCACAACCAGCACAAGGCCGGCGTGCAGCTGATGGCGAAAGCCATTGACCTTGCCAACGATCCCACCTACGATCCCGATTCCGTTCAGCAATACGGCACCTGGCAGATTCAAAAAATGTATGCCCACCGATACGGCAAGAACAGAATCACCATGAACTGGAACCAGGCTTTGGATGAAACCGGCGTGATTACCCCCATGTTCCTGGCCAAAGAGGCCTTTGACCGTCATCAATCCCAGCATGGCGGCTTTTCCATGGAGGTGCACAGTAAGAAATATGATTGCCGCCAGTTCGGTCTGTATCATACCACGGTGGGTCCAGATGTGCAGAAAAACGATTTTCTGGAAAATATTCAATTGGATTGACCGACTTCCGTATCCTTTACGCCTTCCCTGTCCTGTGATATAATAATATGCCTGATTCTCGACCGATTTTCCTAAGCCACGTCACATCAACTCAGGAGGTTCAACCAATGAAGCAACGCAGAATCCTTTCTCTCATAGCCATGCTGGTGCTGTGCGCCGCAATGTGGCTGCCAGGTGCAGCGCAAGCGGAAATCTTGGAATTGCCCATTGATTTTTCCTTTGGCACCGCGCCCCAGGAAAAATACGCTGAAGGAAAAATGAGCTATGAGGACCCGTCCATCACCGTGACGCGCTCCTACACCAAGAGCAAGGAATACGGCTGCACCTATTACGTGGTGGATATTAAAATTACCAACGCCACCCAATTGCGTACCGAATCCGCCGCCGGTGGCCCCAACGGCTTCAACACCCGCCAGAAGGTGACCGTGGCCAATATGGCCAAGCGCACCAAGGCCGTGGTGGCCGTGAATGGAGATTATTACGCCGAACATCCAGGTTCCCTGGTGCTACGGCAAGGCGTTATGTTCCGCAACTGCACGGAAACGTACCACGATCTGCTTCTGATCGACGAGGATGGCGATTTCCACGTAATTCTCAACGACAACCGTAACCGCCGCTATGACGACCCGGCCACCCGGCCCATGGATGTATCCGATATCGATCTGACCCAGGTGGACGGAAAAAAAGTGATTAACGGCATTGATTTTGGCCCTTGCATCGTGCTGGACGGCCAGCCGGTGACCACCATCGTCCGCTCCTGGACCAACCCGCTCAATTCCAAGGAATGGGAGCCTGCCCAGCGTATCTGCATCGCTCAGACGGGCAAACTGTCCTATCGCATCATCGCCGTGGCTCACTATGGCCTGAACATTGAAAATTTCACCAATTTGGTTATGTCCTTTGGGGATGTGCAGATCGCCTATATGCTGGATGGCGGCGACTCCAGCCAGATCGTTTTCCTGGGCAAGAAGATCAATAACACCCAGGCCAAGAACGTCCGCGCAGTGCCGGATTGCATCTATTTCGCCAGCGCCTACCAGCCCGATTAAGGGAGGACGGCTCATGAACACGCATTATGTTTTGACTCTGTACATCAGCGCCATCGTGTGCGCGATTGCGCATTATTTCCTGCTCAAGCGCCAGCCCAAGCGGGGCGCGCAGGCGGTGCTGACGCTGTGCTTGGGCATCGTGCTGGGCACAGCTTGCGCCAGGCTCATCTATTGCCTGATGCAGGTTCAGTATATCGTGGCAGACGGCTTCCTGGCCACTCTGCTGAGCCAGAACGTGGCTCAACTATCCTACTATGGCGGCTGCATTGGCGTGATCCTGGCCGTGATGCTGTCGGCCAAGATTACCGGTCAAAAGGCCCTGAACGCCTTGAACCTGTACGCGCCCGCCGGCGCTTTGATGGCCGCCCTGGCCCGGTTTGCGGAAATTCACCTGGGCACGCTGTGCGCCGGAAATTACATTGAAAACGAAAGCTTTTGCTTCTTCCCTCTGGCCATTCCCAACGAATGGGAGGAATGGTATCTTGCCGTGTTCGTGCTGGCAGGGATCAGTTATTTGGTCGTATTTGTTTTTTCTTGGATCAAATTTAAGGATCACTGCTTTTTGCGCACCGTGTTTTACCTGTGCTTACCCCAGATTTTGTGGGAAAGCCTGCGGAACCAGAGCATCATCTGGCATGAATTTGTGCGGCTGGAGCAATTGCTGTGCATGGTCGTAATGGAAGTGATTCTGGTGCTCTACGGCATATGGAGCAAGGGGCAAAAGAAGCGCTTCCTGCCCGCAGTGACGGGGCTTTTGTGCGCGGGCGTGTTTGTAGCGGTGGAATTCGCTTTGGATAAGAGCGACCTTCCCCGGGCGCTTTCCTATGCGATAATGGTGCTGGGCCTGTGCGCGCTGGGTTTCATGGAGTGCCTGGGCCACCGCAAAGCCCGGAAGGCCGGTTGGTAACAAATGCATCAGTAAAGGCAGATGAAACGAATGCGTCGCTTCCTCCCTGGACGAATTATGGTTTTCTTGGCCGCCCTCGTTATTTTGTGGGCGGCCCGCCTGTGTGTCTGCCTGGCGGAAGAATACTTTTCCACCCTTTCTTTCCAAATGGTGGGCAGTTTGGCCCGGGGTGAAGAAAGCGCCAAGGTTTTGGCCAAGCCCGGCAGCGGTGCCATTGCCACAATCAAGAAAGGCGAATCCTGTCAGGTGGTCGGCCACAGCGGCGGCTATTATCAAGTGATTTACCGGGAGTTGACCGGCTATGTAAAAAAAACGCAGCTGGTTCTCAAAGGCAAAGAAACGTCCGCTCCCTTGCCGGAAGAAAAATTGAGCGACCTTAAAATGGAAAGCTACATTCCTACCCGCTACCACGCCCAGACCATCGATGTGAAGGGCACCATTTGTTCCTCCAAGGAGATTGACACGCTGTATTTCTTCCTCTGGGATGCCAGAAAATTGCAAGTGGAAGCGGCTATCCTGGTGCCTTTGTCAAATCCGTCCGCAGCGATCAGCACAGCAACGCTCAAAAAATACTTGGCTGTGCCCAAGATTACTGCCGGGCGGAAAGTGCTGGTGGTGGAAGGCAGCAGGGACGGGGAAATGACCGTGCTCCATCGGGATGTATACGCCATTCGGGGCGAGTTTGCCGAGGTGGCTCACGTCACCGAAAAGTGCACCGTATCCAGCAAAAATGTGCTCACCAACAACCTCAAAAAGACCTGGCAGCCCGTGTCGGATGATTCTGCCCTGACGGTCAAGATCCCCGCCGACGTCCACGCCCGACTCATGACGTTGGAATGGAAGATGCCGCCGGAAGCCTTCACCGCCGAAATGTACGGCGAAAGCGATGAGCTGATCGAAAAAGAAACATACACCACTGGTTTTTATTCCGATGCCCTGACGCTGACGGATGCAGTGCGCAAGGTCAAGCTGTATGCCCAGGGCAAGGATGCGGAACTGATCACCCTGCGCGTCTATCCCGCCCGGTATGCGGAACACGCAGTGCAGCAATGGCAACCTGTACCGGATAAGATTGACCTGATGGCAGTATCCGCCCATCAGGATGATGAGCTGCTGTTTCTGGGTGGCACGGTGCCTTACTATTGTGCCGCGGGCAAGAAGGTGGCCATGGTATACATGACCAATGGCGGCCGGGAGCGGTATCGGGAGGCGCTGGACGGCATGTGGACCTGCGGCCTGCACTATCATCCCATCTTCGTCAACTGGCACGACGCTAAGGTGAGCAGTCTATCTGCCACCGAAAACATCTGGAAAAACAATTACGGCGGCAAAGACCCCCGCATTAAAATCGTTCGGCTCATCCGGCAGTACAAGCCCGAGGTGATCGTCACTCAGGATTTTGACGGCGAGTACGGCCACAACCAGCATCGGCTGACGGCCCTGCTATGGTCAGAAGCCGTCACCCTGAGCCAGGACGCTTCCTACGACACAAAATCCGCCCAGGAATATGGCGTCTGGGAAGTCAAAAAACTGTATATCCACCTGTACAAGAAAAACCAGATCACCATGGATTGGGAGCAGCCCATGGACGATGGCACGGGCTTCACCGCGCTGACACTGGCCAAGGAGGCTTTTGATAA
>JAFUFC010000132.1 GCA_017470095.1 Clostridia bacterium
TATGACCGTTTGCTTGAATTCTGGTGTGTACCTCTTGTTTGGCTGCCCCTTTGGCATGATAAATCACCCCACTTGTTAGTAGTATACCATACTTGTCTAACAAATGGGGTGCAGTTCAAACCGCTTTTCTCAGGGGTTATTCGTTCGTTTCCCTGAATGGAATCCGCCGCGTCCGAAGCTGACAAGCCAACCTGCCTGGTTTTTTTCAGCAGCTGCGGAACATTGCGGAAAGTATCTGTTTTGCTTCGTCTGTGAGAAGGCGTCCAGGGGCGAACCGCAGGCAGCCGCCTGTGGCGGATATTTTGCCTGAGGTGAGATCAACCGAAGCCAGCAATCTCTCCTGCGGGGAGTTGCGTGGATGGAGGTTGGGGAAGATGATCCATTGCGCTGGGGACAGCGGGGGCGCCTGCGGGTTCTTCCCGCGGTTCATCGCCGTTTTGCTGTTCTTCTTCTACCCCCACCGCCGCGGCTAAGGCTTTTTCCACCAGGGCCATTTTTTCCCGGGAGAGGATGCCCAGGGGCCTGAGCAGGCGGGATTTTTCGATGGTGCGCACCTGTTCGCACAAAATGATGGAAGGCCGCCGAATACCGCCCTGGGGCGGCAGCAGGGGCACGTGGGTGCGCAGGGGCGCTTTATTGACCTTGCTGGTCAGGGGCAGAATGATCACCGTAGGGCTGAAGCGGTTGCCCAGATCGTTTTGTATAATGAGCACGGGGCGCATGCCGCCCTGCTCAGAGCCGATCACTGGGTCCAGATCGGCAAAATATATTTCACCACGTTTCACGTGTGTTCACGCTCCGCCGGCAGCAGCCAACGGGCGGCCGCCGCCGCTGATGGCAGGGAAAAAAGATTTCCCTGATGTCAGGGTATGCAGGAAACGGGAAGCGGTGCACGGTGCGCATTGCAAAAAACAGAAGCGGGGAAAACTGCTCCTTGAAGGCCCCAAACCCTTTCTCTCTGCGCCCCCTTCTGAGAAAGCCGGTAATTGCTGATGGGCTTTCTGCCATCGGCGCCATCGAAGGGAGTAGGAGTGCAGATTTCGATTTGCTTGGAGGGGTTATATCTCCTCCTCGGCGATGGCCTTCATTTTTGCGGCGGATAAGCGCAGCGCCTGCTGTTCGCTTTGGCTAAGCTGGATGGGCACGAAGCCCTCCATGCCGTCCTTGCCCACAACGGCGGGCATGCTGAGCACCACGCCCTCAATGCCGCACTGGCCGTGGAGCATGCTGCTGACCGGGAGGATGGATTTTTCATCCCGCAGGATGGCTTCGCAGATGCGCTTGATGGCCATGGCGATGCCGTAGTAGGTGGCCTGTTTTTTTTCAATGATCTCATAGGCGCTGTTTTTCACGCCTTCGGCGATGCGGTGCATGGCGGCCTGATGGTGGTAATGCCCCCGCATATCGCAAAAATCGTTCAGCGGAATACCGGACACGTTGGCGCTGCTCCAGGCGGCAATTTCGCTGTCCCCGTGTTCGCCGATGATGAAAGCGTGCACGCTGCGGCTGTCCACCTGCAAATGTTCGCCCAGCAAGTACTTGAGCCGGGCGGTGTCCAGCACCGTGCCGGAGCCAATGACGCGGTTTTCCGGCAAGCCGGAATAGCGGATGGCGGCCTGGGTGAGGATATCCACCGGGTTGGCCACGATCAAAAGAATGCCCTGGCACTGCTGCGCTTTGATTTGCGCCATGATGGAGCGGAAAATGGCCACGTTTTTTTTCACCAGATCGATCCGGGTCTCCCCGGGTTTCTGGGCGGCCCCCGCGGTGATCACGATCACGGCGGCATCGGCGATTTCGCCGTAGTGCCCGGCGTGGATGTCCATGGGCCGGGCAAAAGGCAGGCCATGGCTGATATCCAGCGCCTCGCCTTCAGCTTTGGGGCGGTTTGTGTCAATAAGCACCAGCTCGGAAAATAAGCCGCTTTGCATCAGGGCAAACGCGGAAGCGGAGCCCACAAAGCCGCAGCCGATGATGGCCGCTTTGCGGAGATTGACGTGGGGCATGAAGGAGCCTCCTTCTCGATGCGAGATGGAGATATTATGCCCCGTGAGCCTCGATCATTTTCGTCACTTCTGCAATAATAGTTTCCACCGGGAAGCCGGTGCGCTTGCTGGCGTCGGCAATGGTGGCTCTTTTGATCAGCATTTTGGCCAGGGGGCTGTCCAGCAGCTTAAAGCGGGCGTCTAGCTTGATGGCCTCATCCTTGAGCCAGGGATAGGCGGTCATCACGTCCTGCACTTTGGTGTTTTCATCCAAGGGAAACAGCAATTTCATTTCGTATCCTCTCTTCTTTCGTCTATTCTGTCTGGAAGGAAAAATGATTCATATCCCGGATGGGTTCATCCAGGATGGTTTTTAGGTAGTAGGTGAAAAAATTCCGCGGGCCGTATTGCTGCCACAGGGCAAAATCCGCTTCTTCCTCAAAGGCGGAACGGGCACCGGAAAAATACTGGGCGTTCAGTTTGGCACCCAGGGTGGCCATGCGTTCCCGGATGGGGGCTTGGATGGCTGGGTCCGTTAAGGACGCGGCAATTTTGGCCTTGGCCGTGCGGAAATAAAAATCCTCGGCGTAGGCAGGGAAGTTTAGCAGTTTCTGGTTGGTCACGCCGTTTTCCCTGGCCCAGCCGGCCACGTCCACGGCGCGGGTATCATAGGAAATGGGGGCGCCGCCCTTCAAGCGCAGGATGCCGTAGGGGCAGGGCGGCACGGCCATGGATTCGGTGACGATTTCGGTTACGCCGCTGGCTTGGGCAATGTGCTGGATATGCATATGGCCGCTAAAATTGCACTGCACGCCATAGCGCTGGTACATTTCCAGCACCTGGGAGTAATTATTGATCGCAAAACCGGAAACGAACAGGGCGTTATGCGGCAGGAGGGTTTGGTGGCTGACGCCCAGCACGGTGATCCCCTGGGCCTGGGCTTGCTCAAGCACCCTTTCAATCCAGGGGAAGGAAGCGCTTTTCACCGTTCCGTTGGCGCCGTTGCCATTCACATCCAGCATCAGCGCCCACACGTCGGGATACAATTCTGCCACGTAGGATAGGGAATGGGCATCCCGGTCCAGGGCGTCCGTGTACCCGTAATCGGCGTAAATTTCGGTGAAGCGGTTGTTGGGCGTGCCATCGATGGGCACGGGCCCCTGGGCGGTGAAACGGTACGCGGGGGTTTCCGTATCGTGGTTGCCAGGAATGACCAGCACCCGAACGCCCGCTTCCCGAAGGGGCTGCAAAAGATCGGCCAGTTCTTCATGGCTCACCGGTGCGCCGTTTAAAGTCAAGTCGCCGCTGAGGATGACCGCGTCGGGACGCAAGCGGAGCATGTCCACCACAAACGCTTCACAAATTTGGGGCGTATAATGGGTCACCTTGCCGTCCGCGCCCTCGATGATCCGCATGAACCGTTGGCCGTAATCGGTCAGGGTGGGGGAGAGATAATGCAAATCGGTGGCGATGACGATGGTACGGTCGGGGCCCGCTTCTTCCCCTTGCGCGGCGAAAACGGGCAGCCACAGCAGCAGGCAGCAAAGCAGCGCCGGGCAGATTCGTTTCATGGGCATTTTCCTCCTGACCAGTTTATTATATACCCTCTTTCGTGGAGTGCGCAAGAAAATGCCGCATCATTTCCTGATTGGGGCAATTGCCACCGCAGAAAATGGCAAAAACACCCAAAATACAAATCAAACTATTGACTTGCTGGGGAATTCATGGTATCATGCAATCGATTTTCAAGAAGGAGGGCGCACCATGACCATGCACGGCAATTACAATATGGTTTGCATGTGTATGTGCGGCTGCGTGAAGCAGCCTTGTTTACGGTGCGTCTGCCGGGCCTGATAACAGGGCTCAATTGCCGAAAACAATCGGGGCACCCGCACGGGTGTCCTTTTTTGTTGAAAGGAAGGAAACGCATGACCAGGGATGAGCTGATCGCCTTTTTTGAGGATTTGCACCGGCATCCCGAACTGTCGGGGGAGGAAGAGCGCACCACGCGCCTGTTGCGCAAGGCCCTGCTGAACGCAGGCATTGAGCTGCTGGACCCCGGCACCCCTACCGGCGTGATTGCTGTGATTCGGGGAAAGAAGCCGGGCCGGGTGATCGGCCTGCGGGCGGATATGGACGCCTTGCCCGTGCAGGAAGAGACGAATTTGCCTTACGCCTCCTGCGAGCCGGGAAAGATGCACGCCTGCGGCCATGATTTCCATACCGCCTGCATGCTGGCCGCGGCGTTGGAAATTAAGCGCCGGGAAGCAGAATTGGGCGGCATGGTGAAGGTGGTTTTCCAGCCGGCGGAAGAGAACGCCGGCGGGGGCGTTGTGGTGGCGGCGTCCCATGAACTGGACGATGTGGAGGAGTTTTTCGCCGGGCACACCTATCCCGGCTTTCCCGCGGGAACCCTGGGCATCAAGCCGGGGCCGGTGATGGCCGCGCCGGATGCGTTCCGCATCGTGGTTCGGGGCCGAGGCGCTCACGCGGGCAATCCCCATTTGGGGGTGGACCCTATTCCCGCGGCCGCGGCGTTGGTGCTGTCGGCCCAGACGCTGATCAGCCGGGCCAAGGACGCGTTCGAGCCAGCGGTACTGTCGATCACTCACGTTGAAGCGGGCAACACCTGGAATGTGGTGCCGGAATGCGCCATGCTGGAGGGCACCCTGCGCACGCTGAACGAGGATGTGCGCCGGGGGATGAAGGCCCGGCTTGACGCGCTGGCGTCATCCATCGCCCAGGCCCACGGCTGCACAGCGGAAAGTGAATGGAAAAGCGGCCCGCCGCCGGTGATCAACGATGCAGGGCTGTGCGCTACGGCCCGGGATTTGGCCTTGCGAATGGGCTTTTCCGTGAAGGAACAGGAAAACACTATGGGCGGCGAGGATTTCAGCGAATACCTGAAACGGGCGCCTGGGGTGTTCATTCGGGTGGGCACCGGCGGGGGCATTCCCAATCACCATCCTCGCTTTACCGCAGACCCGGCGGCCCTGCTGCCCGCTGCCCATTATTTTGCTGAACTGGCCCTCCAACGGGCTGGCATATCATCATGATAAAGGAGAAGAAAACGATGAAAAAGTTGCTTTCCCTGGTTTTGACCCTGGCCCTGCTGCTCACCGCTTTCGCCACGGTGCACGCGGAGGATGAAAAGAGCGTGAACATTGGCGTGACCAGCACTATTGCCACCTTGAATCCCCTGGCCATGGACGCTACCGAAATCGTGAAGTATGCTACTTCCCTGGTGTTCCAGTCCCTGGTGGAGGCTGATAGCGAGCTGAATTTTGTGCCAGTGATTGCCGAATCCATCACTACTGAGGATAACCTGAACTTCACCATCAAAGTGAAGGAAGACGCGGTTTGGAGCGACGGCACCCCCATCACCGCCCAGGACGTCGAATTCACGCTCATCGTGGCGGCCGATCCCCAGTGCGCCAACATCAGCTTGGCCATGTACTCCATCGTGGGCGTCAGCGATAATGGCGTGATCGAGCAAAACGCGGCTTCCATCGAGGGCATCCGGGTGGTGGACGACAAGACCCTGACCGTCGCCACCAAGTATCCCACCGCCCTTTCGACCTTCACTAACAACTTTGGCCGCTACGCCCTGATTTTGCCCCGGCATATTTTGCAGGATGTGCCCCGGGCTGAGCTGCTGACCTATGAGTGGTTCAACCATCCCGACGTCATTTCCGGCCCCTATTTCATCAATGATTTTGATTTGCAGCACTATGTGCACTATGTGGCCAATGAAAACTATTTCCTGGGCGCGCCCAAGATCAAGTATCTGAACATCAACGTGGTGGCCCCCAGCCAGCTGCTGGCCGGCCTGCAAAGCGGCGAAATTGACCTGATCCAGCAAACGATGGGCGCTATTCCTGTGGAGGATTACGATGCAGTGAAGGCCCTGCCCAACGTGAGCGCCGTCGACAGCACCCCCATCACCAATGAACTGGTCTTTGTGAATGTGGCGAAAGTGACCGACGAACGCATCCGCCAGGCCCTCCTTTACGGCATGGACCGGCAGGCTATGCTGGAAAACCTGCTGGGCGACAGCGGCACGCTGGTGGACGGCTTCCTGGTGCCTGCGTCCCCCTATTTCAGCCAGGAGCTTGGCGTTACCGCCTATGATCCCGACAAGGCCGCCCAGCTGATCGCCGAAGCCAAGGCCGATGGCGCCAGCACGGATCTGACCTGGTATGTGAGCTCCGAAGAGAGCGTGTGGGGCAACGCGGTGCAGTATTTTGCCGCCATGTTTGAAGAAATGGGCCTGAATATCACGATCCGCACCGTGGATTTGGCCAACCTGATGACCGTGGTGAGCGAAGGCGGCCACGACATCCTTAGCGTGGAATACACCATGATGCCCGCCGATCCCTACACAGATGTGGCTTGGCTCATCGGCGGCCAGAGCCTGTGGACCGGCTACACCAGCCCCGCCACCGACGAGGCCCTGGCACTGAGCCAGAGCCTGACCGATGAAAAAGAAATCGCCGCGCAATATCTGGTTGTGAACCGGGCTATGCAGCAGGACGCTCCCGTGATCTCCGGCTGGGTTATCGCCAAGCTGGGCGCGGTGAACAACCGCATTGTCAACGCCCATCCCGATGTGTATGGCACCTTCCTGAACGTGCAGGACTGGGACGTACAATAATTCATTTTTCCGCCGCACCGGAGAGCACGCCTTTCCGGTGCGGCATTGATTGCGTATTGCGCATTAGGCAAACAGGAAACGGAGGCCGCGATATGGGCGCGCTGCTGGAAATCAACCAACTGAATATCGCGTTCCGGCAGGGGAAAAAATTATGCCCTGTCGCGTCCGGCGTTTCCTTTTCTGTTCAGCCGGGCGAAATTTTGTGCGTGGTGGGGGAAAGCGGCAGCGGCAAGAGCATCACGGCTTTGTCAGTGCTGGGGCTGCTCAGCCGCCAGGGCAAGGTGACCGGCGGGGAAATCCTGTTTGATGGCAGGAATCTGCTGTCTCTTTCCGAGGAAGAGATGGACCGGATCCGGGGCGTGGATATCGCCATGATCTTCCAGGATATCATGTACAGCTTAAATCCCGTGTTCACCATCGGCCGGCAGATGACCGAGGGCATGCGCCGCCACCGGGGCTTGAGCAAGGAGGCGGCGGAAAAGGAAGCCGTCACCCTGCTGGAACGCACCGGCATCCGGGACGCCAAACAGGTGATGAAAAAATACCCGCACATGCTCTCTGGCGGTATGCGCCAGCGGGTGATGATCGCCATGGCCCTGGCCTGTAAACCGAAGCTGCTCATCGCCGATGAGCCCACCACCGCCCTGGACGTGACCATCCAGTACCAGATCATGGAATTGCTGCGCTCCCTGCGGGATGAAACGGGCATGGCCATCCTGCTCATTACCCACGATATTGGCGTGGTGGCGGAGATGGCGGACCGGGTGGTGGTCATGTACGCGGGCCAATGCGTGGAAGAAGCGCCCCTGCGAGAGCTGCTCACCCATCCGGCCCATGCCTATACGAAGGCCCTGATGCAGGCAGTGCCGGGGCTGCATGATGATCGGAGCCGCCGCCTTTATTCCATCCCCGGCTATGTGCCCCAGGAATATGGGGAAATGACCGGCTGCCGCTTCGCGCCCCGCTGCCCTTACGGCGCGGAATGCCCCGAAAAGCGGGAAGAAGGCATGCGGGAAATTGCTCCTGGGCATCTGTCCCGGTGCGCGTACAAAGGAGGAGTGAAGGATGAGTGAAAAAAACGCTTCTCCTGTGCTGGAAACCCGGCATGTCTGGAAGGATTACCACATTGCGGGGGAAAACAGCCTGTTCGCCAAAACGTTTCATGCGGTGGAGGATGTGTCCCTGACGGTGAAAAAGGGCGAAACGTTTGGCATCGTGGGCGAATCCGGCTGCGGAAAATCTACCATGGCCCGGCTGCTGATGTGCTTGGAATTGCCCGACGATGGGGAAATTTATTTCCAGGGCCAGCGGATTGACCGGCTGCCCGAGCATGCGCGGCGGAAGCTGCGGCCCCGGTTCCAAATGGTGTTTCAGGACAGCGGGTCTTCCTTGAATCCCCGGAAGCGGGTGCAGGATATTCTGTCCGAACCCATGCTGTATCATAAAATTGGCAATGGCAAGCAGATCGACCGCCGGGTGGAGGAATTGCTTTCGATGGTGGGGCTGCCGGTGGAAATGAAAGGCCGCTACCCCCACGAATTTTCTGGCGGCCAGCGCCAGCGCATTTGCATCGCCCGGGCGCTTTCGCTCAATCCTGATGTGGTCGTGCTGGATGAACCGGTGTCCGCTCTGGATGTATCGGTGCAAGCGCAGATTTTGAACCTGCTCAGGGAACTTCAGGAACGGCTGGGCTTGACCTATGTGTTCATCGGCCACGGCCTGGGGGCGGTGCACTATATCAGCCACCGCATCGCCGTGATGTACATGGGCCGGGTGGTGGAGGTGGGCACGTCGGATGAACTGTTCGATCATCCGGCGCATCCTTACACGAAAGCCCTGCTGGATGCCGCGCCGGCGGCGGACGCCGACGCCCGTTTCCGGCCCCGCACCGCCCTTAAGGGGGAGATCGACGAGCATCCCATCGCCGGGGCCTGCCCTTTGTATCACCGCTGCCCCAACGCAGGGAAAGGATGCCTTTCCTTTTCCGGCGAAATAGAGGAGATCGCTCCGGGGCATTTCACCGTTTGCCGTAAAGCGTGGGAGGAATGACAGCATGTGGAAATACGTATTGAAAAAGCTGCTGCTGGCCATTCCTGTGCTGCTGGGCATCACCATCATCGATTATGCCATCATGAGCCTGGCGGGCAGCCCCTTGGACATGATGGTGGGGCCTCGGGTCAGTGAAGCGGCGCTGGCCGCCCGGGCCGCCCAGTGGGGCCTGGACCAGCCCATCTACGTGCAGTACTGGCATTGGCTGGTGGAATTGTTTCACGGCAACCTGGGGTATTCCTATAAAAGCTATCAGCCTGTGGCCGACCTGATCGGCAGCCACATGGGCCCCACGCTTCTGCTCATGGGCGTTTCCATGGTGCTGGGATTGATCATCGCCATTCCGGCGGGTATTTACAGCGCCGTGCACCGCTATCAAAAACGGGACTACGCGGTGGTGTCCGCCTCCTTCCTGTTTTCCAGCGTGCCGGGCTTTTTCCTTTCTCTTATTTTGATTTACCTGTTCACCGTGCGGCTGGGCCTTTTGCCCTCCTCCGGTATGAGCACCCCCGGTACCGGCGGCGACGCGGCGGACGTGATTCGGCATTTGGTGATGCCTTCCCTGGTGCTGGCCATCGGCGTGGCCGGGGGCAATATTCGCTACATCCGCTCCGCTGTGCTGGAAATTCTGGAAATGGATTATCTGCGCACGGCGAAAGCCAAGGGCATGGGGCGCAGGATCGTTATCCGGCGGCACGCGCTGTGCAACGCGCTTTTGCCCATCGTGACGGTGATCGGCATGCAGATCCCCACCCTCTTTGGGGGCGCGGTGATCGTGGAGCAGCTGTTTTCCTGGCCGGGCCTGGGCTTGGTCACCATGAGCGCCGTTACCAGCCGGGATTACCCCGTCATCATGGGCGTGTGCCTGCTCTCCGCGGTGGTGGTGCTCCTGGCCAACCTGCTGACGGATATTCTTTACGCGGTGGTGGACCCCACCATCAAATACTGAGGAGGCCACCGTGAACAAGAACAGTAAATTCCGCATGATTGCCCGGCGGTTTATGAAGCACAAAATGGCGGTGGCGTGCCTGGTGATCCTGGCCGTCCTGATCATGATGGCCATCCTGGCCCCGGTGATTGCTCCCTATTCGCCCACCAAGCCCGCGGGCAAATTTTCACAGCCGCCCACCCCGGAGCATATTCTGGGAACGGACAAGATCGGCCGGGATATGTACAGCCGCATCCTGTACGCCATGCAGGTGAGCCTGGAGGTGGGCTTTCTGGCCACGCTGATTTCCACGGCCGTAGGCGTGGCGCTGGGCCTCATCAGCGGCTATTTCGGCGGGGCTGTCGATAAGGCCCTTATGAGCTTTACGGACATGGTCATGTCCTTCCCCTATATCCTGCTGGTGCTGGTGGCCGCGGCCATTTTCCAGCCGGGGAAATGGAGCATTATCCTGATCCTGGGGTTTGTGGATTGGCCGGGAGTGGCAAGGCTGGTGCGGGGCAACGTGCTCAGCTTGCGGGAAACCAATTTTATCAAAAGCGATGTAACCGCGGGCATGCCCCGGCGCTACATCCTCTTTTCTGAGATTCTGCCCAACACCATCGCTCCGGTGCTGGTGTATGCCACCAGCGTGTTCGCCATTTCGATCCTGGATGAAGCGGCCCTGTCCTTCCTGGGCATGGGCGTGCAGCCGCCCACCCCATCCCTGGGGAACATTTTAAACGGGGCGGAATCCCTATCCGTGCTGACGGGCAAGCCCTGGCTGTGGGTGCCGGCCGGGGTGGTGATCATCCTGCTGGTGGTGTGCATCAATTTTGTGGGGGATGCCCTGCGGGACGCTTTTGACCCGAGAAACGAATAATACGAATCTCAATCTAAAATCTTGTCATTTTTGGGCGTCTTTTCCACGCTGGCGTTGCTTCATTCCGGTTTAACGAAGCGCTGCTGGCCCGCAGCCTCAATCGACGCAAGTCCGCACAGCGGACATTGCTTGTTTCGGCTGATCTCACCTCAGACGAAATTTCCGCCGCAGGCGGTCGTCTGAGGCTCGTCCTCCCTCCATTCAGCTGAACCAGCGTGAAGCATTCATCCCCAATCTAGAGCCTGTTTCTAAATTCGGAAAGATGCATTTACGGCGTCTCAGGCTGCACTTCTGTGTTGCTTTTCCTCGATTTATCCTTCGGCCCAGGGCTTCCGCCCGGCCTGCGCTGAACATGCTCCACTGGAGCATGTTCCGGGCGCTTCGGCCCCAGTAAACCATCGTCAAAGCGCCTTGAATTGCAGCCCAATCCGCTCGAAGATGCACATTCCTCATTTTAGAAACAGACTCTAATAAGCTTTTAGACTGAGATTCGTATAAGACCGATGATTTTTCATCCAGACAAAAGAGGGGGATTTTCCTTGAAAAACGCTTTGATTCACCAGTCTTCCGAGTACGATTGCGGGCCCACCTGCATGGTGAACGCCATCCGCTATCTGTATGAGCGGGAGGAAATTCAGCCCGGGGTGCTCAAGCATATCTGGGTCATGGGCAATGATACCTATTGCGATAAGGGCTGCCTGGGCTGCCACGGCACCTCCCGGGCGTCCATGCGTTATATGGCTGATTGGCTGCGGGAGTATGGCCGGGGCTGCGGCTTTCCGGTGGATGCCGAATTTCTGGAAAACGGCGATGCCGTGGTGGGCCCGGGTACCAAGACCTGGCAATGCCTTCAAGCGGGCGGCTGCGCCATCATGCGCTGCTTTTCCGGGGAAATTCCCCATTATGTGCTGTTGACCGCCTTGCTTCCGGAAGGAGAAGTGGGCCTGTTTGACCCTTACGAGGAGGAGCCGGATTTTAAAGAGCCGGGCCGCCGGGTGATCGAAAACCATCCCAAACAAATGAACCGGGCCGTCCGGTACGACTTGCTGAACCGGGAGGACACCGCCGATTATGCCATGGGTCCCCGGGATGTGCGGGAGCTGGTGCTCATCCGGCGTACGGATGGGCAGAAGGAGAAGGAACATGCCTGAGGAAAAAACGGCGCTGCGCCGGGGCTCCGCCCAGTGGCTGGCGGTGACGGCGGTGCTGACCGCTATGAATATCGTGCTGAGCATGAGCATTTTTTCCGTGCCTGTGCCGGGCGGTCATTTATATTTTTGCGATGCTATCATCAATACCGCGGCTATTTTGCTGGACCCCTTCGCGGCGTTTGTGGTGGGTGGCGTGGGCTCTTTTATCGGGGATATGCTGTTTTACCCCGCGCCCATGCTCGTATCGCTCATCACCCATGGCCTCCAGGCCGTGGCCGTGTCGGCCCTGTCTCGCCGGATCATGAAGCGCAGGCCTGCGATCGGCGCTTCCGTCGCCGTGTTTATCGGCGCGTTGATCATGGTTGCCGGCTATACCCTGGGCCGCGCCTATATCTACGCCACGCCGGAATACGCCGTTATCAAGCTGCCCTTTGAAATTTTGCAGGCCGTGCTGGGCGCTTCTGTTGCCGTGGCACTGTGCTTCCCCTTGCGGCTACGGGAGATTTTTCATCACATGGTGCATAACATGCGGTGAATGGGGGAGCACCGGGAGCTCCCCCAGGGGAGTGAAGAAGCTTTTTTGACACGCTGACAACGTGCTTTTCTTCTGAAAAGCAGCGCTGCATTCCGTAGGGGCGGGTATGACCCGCCTGTGGGATGGACGCTGCTTTTTTTCATTTTCCGGCATTCGCAATACTGGGAAAATAAAAGCGGGCGGATATCATCCGCCCTTCCTTGGAGTTTCATACAAGGGTTCGTTTCTAAATGAGAAATGTGCGGTTTCGAGAGGATCGGCTTGCAGCCCAATCCGCTCGAAACCGCACATTCCTCATTTTATACTATTACCAATCTAAACTATTGAATATTATCAAAAGATGTGATATAATGAAAATGGTGATGAAAGATGAAGCGTTTTCAGATAACAGAAGCAGAGTATGAAGCGATCAAAGCGAAGGAAGCAGGAACGAAGGAGAAGA
>JAFUFC010000133.1 GCA_017470095.1 Clostridia bacterium
ACTCCCCTTTGATGGCTGATTTTTCTGCTGTCCGCCAGCCATCGGCACATACGTCCGATAAGAACACAGGTTTTTCTGTTGCCTGCCAACCGCCGGCACATTCGTCCGGTAAGTCTTTCGGATTTTAGGTGTCAGCCCACCAGGTAACGATTGCTACCCTCATAAGTATTATACGATGACGCTGCGATTATGTCAATCATTTTCCCGATAGACAGGGGGGGTTTGCCTCGATTTGAGGAGAAACCACTTTACCGCGCTCAAGAGGTCGTCCCACCTTATTGACGGAAGTATTATATCATGCAGGCAGGAAATTGAACAGTAACTGACAGTTACGATTTGGAAGGAAAATTCTGCGTTTTTCGTTACTGAGGCGATCTTCTCTTATCTTATCCCATCTATGCAACAATTTTCTCACTTCTCACCAACTTCTCACCGAAAAATCGCTTGATGTCAGTACTTGACAGTGATATACTGTATTCGTAAAAGTCCGAGGTGATTCGATCCCCGGACTTTTCCTTTTCACGGAGCCATGATGGGATCGCTGATGGGGAGACAGCTTCTTGCCCAATATTGACTTCCGAATATATTTTTTCTCAACTTGGAAAAAAACGGCCCTTCTCAAGCCAATGTATGATGAAGAGGTACATGGTGGAAAGAATGGACCGATTATACAGCAGCCGCTGGCAGCATCCTGTCAGCGGTTTTTCTGCGTGACGCGTTACCCATTAGGAAGGGAACAACCCTTGAAATATAAGGGCTGGCGGAGCATGAATGTGCAGCCTATGGTCTTGGTGTCATTGCTTGACTGAAATGGGTAACGCCAGCAGCTGTCGTGTTTTTTCTCTTTGGCCTTGTCGGGCGATTTTCATGTTTTTGGAAAATTTCGACATAATTATTATGGGGAGGAAACAGGTTGCCATGGCTGTACCAGATAATAGCTTCCTTTATCAATTATCACAGGCCGAAAGAAAATTTTTGTTTTTCTCCAAAAACAGTTCCGCAAAACCCCCTGATTTTCTCCTCTATATGGAGGGGTATATCATGCGAAGGAATCGATGTCGTGTTTTTTCCTTTGGGCTTGTCATTGAATTTTTATGTTTTTGAAGAAAACGATCATAATATATGCGAAGGGGCAGAATAATGCCTGCGCCCACACAGCGTCACAGTAGTGTGGCGTTTTTTTATGCCATGATTTTTAGTTTCAAGACAAATCGCATCGAAAGATGCTTTTTGAAAACAGGGAAAGGAGGAGTGATCCTACGGTGAGAGCCCGTGAGCCGCGTGTATAGCGGCAGCAAAAAACTATCAATTTTGGCGGCACCCTGCCGCCCGGAAAGGAGGTAAGCCGAATGTCAAAGGAACCTTTGGAAGCATTGCCGGATGTGCTGCACCTGTCCCGCAGCGGAGCGTATAACCTGCTGAACAAGCCGGATTTTCCCACGCTCCATGTTGGCGGAAAGAAGCTGGTATTAAAGCAGGCTTTGATCGACTGGATGCGCAGACACACCAACGCTTCAACGAATGGAAGGGAGCAATGATTCATGTTATTGCGGAAAACAAAATTCAATAGTTCAACAGCAAAACCACGAAAAATGACATTATTTGGAAGGAGAAAACGAACCCTATGCAAAACCAGGCCCAGAGCGCCTACATGAACCGAATGATTGGCGGTATCGTGTATAAGGTGCGTATTCATTTTAATGAGGATCATCACGAGAAAATGGAGGATAAAATCCTGCGGATGATCCATAACGATTTGGAATTATCGGAAAAAGAGAACAATACAGGCTGTACAAGCGATGCGTCCTGTGGTACAATACAGAAGCCACAGATGAACCGTGTAGCCTGAAAGGAGTTCACACATGAACAGCAGGCAAACGGTTGAAAAGATTACGGCGCTGTATGAGCGCCTCTCCCGCGATGACGAGATCGCCGGGGACAGCAATAGCATAAGAAATCAAAAAAGTTACTTGGAATCCTATGCGGCGGAGCATGGGTTTTCAAATTGCGTTCATTACACGGACGATGGATGGAGCGGCGGCAATTTTGAGCGGCCCAGCTGGAAACGCCTAATTGCTGACATCGAAGCCGGAAAGATCGGTACGGTGATTGCCAAGGATATGAGCCGTATCGGGCGCGAATATTTGCAGACCGGCTTTTATACGGAGGTTTTCTTCCGGCAGCATGGCGTCCGCTTCATTGCCATCGGCAACGGGATCGACAGCAGTGATCAAAGCACTGGAGAGTTTGCGCCGATCCTCAATGTAATGAACGAGTTTTATTTGAAGGATTGCAGCAAGAAGATCAAGGCGGCCTATCAGGTACGGGCGAAAGCGGGGAAGCGCGTAGCCAACAACGCTATTTATGGCTACAAAAAAGACCCGCAGGATAAGCACCAATGGCTGATCGACAAGGAAGCGGCAGCCGTAGTTAAGCGCATTTACCAGATGGCGGTCAATGGAGATGGCCCTTCTGTGATCGCCAGAAAATTGCGGGAGGATCATATCGAAAAACCTTCCGTATATCTGGCAAAGCGCGGATGCGGGACAAAGCAGAAAGACGCGGATATGTCCCGGCCTTATGATTGGTCGTGTACGACCGTCGCGGATATGATCGAGAAGCCGGAGTATATGGGCCACACGGTCAATTTCCGAAATTACAAGGAATCCTATAAGGACAAGCGGGTATTGAAGCATTCCCCGGATGAATGGATGGTGATAGAAAATACCCACGAAGCCATCGTCGATCCCGAAACCTGGAAGCTGGCCCAGCAGACAAGAAAGGTGATCCACCGCATTGACACCACGGGATTCGCGAATCCATTGACGGGGCTGATGTTCTGTGCTGACTGCAGGTGCAAAATGTATAATCACCGGCACAGTACCCCCTTGAAGCGCATTCCTTCTACGATCCATGTTTCAAAGGACTTCAAAATCTATGAGTCTGATCACTATGAATGCTCCACCTATAATCGTTGCTTGTCGCGTGAACACCAAGAGTGCTGGAGCCATCACATTTCCACCAAGGTTCTGTATGAACTGATCCTGGAAACGATCAAGATCACCAGCCAATATGCTATTGCGAACCAGGAAGAATTTGTGCAGAAAGTGCGGGAAGCCTCCGAGATCAAGCAGGCTGCCGCAGCGAAGGAATTGAAAAAGCAGATCGCCAAAGCCAAGCGGCGCAGCGATGAACTGGATGAAGTGATCCGCAAGCTGTATGAATCCTTTGCGCTGGGCAAAATCACGGAAAACCGTTTTGACGCCCTGATTGCCGGTTATGAAAAGGAGCAGGCGGAGGCCAAGGCGTTGATCGAAACCGAGCAGACGCAGCTGGACGCCTACGTTTCGGACACGAACCGGGCGGATGCATTTCTGGCGTTGGCAAAGCGTTATACAGATTTTTCCGAGCTGACGCCGCAGATGATTTACGAATTTGTAGAGAAAATCGTCGTTCATTCTGCCGAAAAAGTGGATGGCGTCAAGATCCAGGAGATCGAGATTTATCTCAAATACATCGGGAAATTCGACGCCCCTCTGCCGGAGCCTACGCCTGAAGAATTAAAGAAAATGGCAAGAAAGCAAAAGCGTAAGGAAACCGATCACGCCCGCTATGTGAAGCAAAAGCAGGAGAAAGGACAGGCGGCGGAAGAATCCGAAGAAGCAAAACCCATGAGCGCATAATCAATATTGGCACATCGGTCAAAAATGTCCGATGTGCCGCGTCCCAAACGGTACACGCTTGTGTGCCGTTTTTCTTTACCCATTTTTCAACAATCCCGCCCCGGAGGTCACGAGGGCAGAAAGGACACAAAACGATATGATTACAGATTTCAATAACCCCAACCGTCCTGTTATCATCGGACTTGACCATGGTTTTGGGAACGTCAAAACGGCCCATACCTGCTTCCAGGCAGGCGTGACCAAGCATGAGAAAGAGCCTACCTTCAAGAGCAGTATGCTGTTCTATGATGGCTGGTACTACACCATTGGTGAGGAGCATAAGGAGTTCATCGCCAACAAAATCAACGACCAGGACTTCTTCATCCTGACCCTGGCGGGCATCGCTTCCGAGTTAGCCTTCTATGGGCGGCTGTCTGCTAATGTTCATTTGGCTGTGGGCCTGCCCCTGACCTGGGTGGCGGAGCAGAAGGATGATTTCAAAAAGTATCTCATGCAGCGCGATCCCCGTGAGGAGATCATATTTACCTTCAAAGGGAAGGAATACCGTATCCGCATCACCGGCGTGGACGTGTTTCCCCAGGGTTTCGCAGCTATCGTCAGCCACCTGTCCGATTTCAAGGGCGTCAATATGCTGTGCGACATCGGCAACGGCACCATGAACGTGATGACCATCATCAACGGGCGGCCCATCTCCAGCAAATGCTTTACGGAGAAGTACGGCACTCATCAATGCACCCTGCTGATCCGGGAGCGCCTGATGCAGAAATACCATGTGACCGTGGACGATGCTGTGATCGAAGAAGTGCTGCGCACCGGGGCCGCCGATATTGGCAAGCCTTATCTGGAAACGATCATTGAAGCAGCGAAGGAATACACGGAAGGCATCCTGCGTCGCTTGCGGGAACACGAATACAATCCGGCTTTGATGCGGCTGTACATTGTGGGAGGCGGCGGTTGCTTGGTGAAAAACTTTGCCGATCTTGACGCGGACAGGGTGACCATCAATGAGGACATCTGCGCCACCGCCAAGGGCTATGAGTACATGGCAAATGCCCGGATGCGGAAAGCAGGATGATGAATGAAAAGGATCGTCAATACCAACATTCGCTTCGACCTAAGCCGGGAGGATGATCGGCAGGCATACGAATCCCTGCGGTGCATGGATCGGACGAAGTTCAAATCCTACACCCGCGCCGTGGTCGCTGCCCTCAACGATTTCTTTTCCCGGCAAGAGAAGATGCAGACTGATCCTTTTCTGGAGACCAGGGAGAAGGAAGATCGTTTTCTGGCAAAGGTGCTGGATACAATCAAGGATGGCATCGGCCAGGGCATGAGCACCATCCAGTTCACCACGATCCCCGCGGTTCCTGTTCAGACCGAAGCGAAGCCAGATGATAGCGGGACAGACCAGGAAAATTTTGAGATTGCGGAGGCATTTTTGAAGGACAAGGGCCTTTGATACCTTCTGTCAATCGGCGGGCGATTTACTGTCACTTTTTCGGAGTGGCAGTAAATCCCCGCTTTTTTCTGCCAATCTTTACGATGAAAGGAGTGTGTTTTTCTGCCAATATGCGCACGTTTTACTGTTACTTTTCCAGCCCCAACGGAACGGGGAACGGCCCGTTTTGGGCATCCACCCGGCGAGGCCCCCACGAAGTTTCCAGGGAACAAGCTAAAGGTCACGATAAGTGCGCACTTCTATACAGGTGTTCCACCTGTATCTCCGCGCGCTCTGCGAGGCTGCCTGTCAGATCGCATCCGAATGCGGCAGACAGGCAGGAGGGGAAGATGCTCTCGGTGTGCCCACCAGCATCTTTCCCTCCCTCCAAGGGCTGCGGCCCTTGCGCCGCAAAGCGGCTATCCCATGAACAAGTACGACGAGGAGGATCACGACGATGAAGAAAACGAAAGACGAATTACAGAACGAACTGACCAACGCCCAGCGGCAGCATGACCAGGAGCAGCACCGGCTACAACGGGCAGAGAACCGAAAGGAATATTTTGAAGCCACTTCCCGCAGGCAGCGCAATCACCGACTGATCACCAGAGGAGCAGCGATGGAGAGCATCTTCCCCGCCATCAAGCCCCTGACGGAACGGGAGTTTTATGAGATGGTGGAGCGAATCTCTGAACTGCCCGGAATCTTTCCGATCATCGAGGAAGCCGTTACCCAACACCAAGCCCATGAGAAACTGGAGGCTGGATAATGGCGCTGTATCATTTTCATGTGGAGCAGATTAAGCGAAGTGCAGGCCAAAGCGTTATTGCCGCTGCCGCCTACCGGGCAGGGGAAAAACTGTATAGCGAATACTACGGCGAAGCCAACGATTTCACCCGGAAGGGTGGTGTGCTGCATACGGAAATCATATTGCCGCCCAACGCTCCCCGGTCATACGCTGATAGGCAAACCTTGTGGAACGCTGTGGAGAAAGTGGAGAAAAACAAGAAGGCGCAGCTGGCGTACAGCTTCGACATCGCTCTGCAAAATGAATTGACAATGGACAAAAATATCGCCTTGGCACGGTGTTTCGTGCAGGAGAATTTTGTAAGCAGGGGCATGATCGCTGATCTCGCCGTCCATGAGCCTGATAAGGAGAACGGCATCCCCAATCCGCATTTCCATGTGCTGACCACCATGCGGCCCCTCAATCCTGATGGCAGTTGGGGCAACAAGCAGCGCCGGGAGTATGCTTTGGACGAAAACGGTGAGCGTATCCGGGACGAGAAGGGCGAGTATGTGTTCAACGCCGTACACACCACCGATTGGCATGAGCCGGAGACGCTGGAGCATTGGCGGGAAGCATGGTGCCGGATGGTGAACGAGGAATTTGCGAGAAAGGGCCTTGAAACCCGGATCGACCACCACAGCTACGAGGCCCAGGGCATTGAGCAAATCCCCACCGTTCATGAAGGCCCGCTGGTGCAGAAGATGGAGAAACGGGGCATCCGCACACAGAAAGGCGACCTGAACCGCTGGATCAAGGCTACCAACCGCCTGATTGCCAGCATCAAAAAGAAGCTGAAATCCCTGGTGGAATGGATCGCCGCTGTGAAGGAAGAATTGGCAAAAACCAAGGAGCCTGATCTTGCCGATCTGCTGATCCAGTATCACGATATGCGCAACGCCGGGGCTTGGAGCCAAAAAGCGAAAATCGGCAACCTCAAAAAGTTTGTGGACGCCTTCCACTTCCTGAAGGAGAACCAAATTTTCACCGTGGAGGAATTGGAACGGCAGACCCATGAATTATCCGCTGCCGTGGATGATCTTGTGGCCCAATCCAAGTCCAATACTGCCCGGATCAAGCAGCTTGATAACATGATCACCTTTGCCGAGCATATCCACCGCATCCAGCCCATTATCGACCAGATGAACGCCATTCATTGGAAAGGAAGCCGGGAAAAATTCCGAGTTGCCCATCAGAATGATATTGATTTGTACTACACTTCCCAGCGCATCCTAAAGGAAAAACATGGCGTGAAGAAGATCGACATTCCTGGATGGAAGAAAGAACAGGCTGCTCTCCGGCAGAAGGAAGAAGAACGGGCTGCTCAGTACAAGCCCCTTCGTGAGAAGCTGGATCAGATGTTGAATGTGAAGCACTGCATTGAAGAAGCCAGGCACGAAGAGCGGAAGAAACAGCAACTCAGGAAGAAGGACCAGCCAGAACATTAATCGGATAATACTCGTATACTGCTCTGCAACACACAGTCTCAGCTCGATATGTCCTATGACACTTGGTATTATGCCCAATGGGTAAAAGAAGCGCATATCTATGGCTTCTAAGATTATGCCCCTCCCCCAAAGGGAGGGGCTATATCTGTTATCCGTTCCCTTCTCCGGGCTGATCGCCATAGAGATAGAGGATTTTGCCAGTGTACCCATTGACTATACACGAATATGTTGCGTTACCATTAACGTAATAGTCGAACTGATAATAATTTTCTCCAAAGGTGGGATCGCCTTGTTCATCTCCATAGAAGTGGCAGGTTACACTGGAGAAGGTAGTGCCCGAGAAGGCAGCATATTTTTTTCTGAGAGCAGCATCCGCTTTTTTCCTTGCTTCACTTTGCGACATGAGCGTATCTTTACTGTGATCCGGCTTTGCCGTAGCCTTGGGAGGATTATAATCAATTTCCGTATTTTCTGCGTTGTATACGTTGCTGGTATAAACCGCCTTTCCTGATTCAGCACTCACCACACACAGAAGATAGCCATTGTCTGCGTAATAGTTAAAGCGATACACAGGGCCATCAAAACCTGGCATTTGCTGCTGATATTCCTGAGAACAAGTGTATTTGTTAAGATTCACTTTGAACTCATTCTTTATCGCTTGATCGGCAGCAGAACGTGCCTTTTTCATTCCCACATCGCCAGTAGAGGATGGACGGTCCGTAGCTTTAGGTTGTTTTTGCGGGGCATTAGGATCCCAATCCACAGCGTTATCACCACCGCTTAACAATACAAATGCAGTATAATCAGCTTGATAATCACAATTTCCCGTAAAGGCATTAACACGGGCAAGATAAAGGCAATCATCCCCCTGATAGTAGGCAAAGCTATAATGATTTATACCGGCGGAATCCCGTTCTGTTTCTGTCTTCAAGGAGAATTTTGCCGGGTCAAAAGTAGCATATTTACTCTTAAGTGTGGTTTCGGCGGTGGCCTTTGCAACCTCCTTATCAATCATCGGTTGAGATTCAATCACTTCTTCGTGGTTATTGGCTTTATTCCACCAATCGCGATCCCAAGCAAAGCCTGTTTCAATTTGGCTGAATGAAACATAACCGCTTTTCCCGCCATAGCTGGTGAAAGCATAGTTGCCCGGATGCAATGATATCTCCAATTCTGTTCCAGCAGGAATCGTGAGCATCTTTTTCGACAAATCCGTTCCTGCTTCATAGAAAGCTGCTCCGCCTTCTTTCACATAAGCGATGGCAGAAGTATATGCGGAGACAGATTCATCCCCATAGTCCCATTCTTTTCTTTCTGTGCTAAAGTTCAAATCTTTACTCAAAGCCCAGCCACTAATATTGCTGCCATCCCAGAGCAGAGTCCAGGTTTGCCCATAGGCATTTTTTGTTCTTTGCATGACGATCCATTGGGATACACTCTTTGCGTCATATGTACCAATCGAGTTTGTTTTTAGGTTCTTTGTAGGCTCTGCATAGAGCGTAACAGAACTGGCGACAGAAGAAGCGGTATAATAGCTTGCTTTATAATCAGAGATTGATTCACGGTCAAAAATATCGGTTTGTTTACCGGTCATGCGAACATTGCCCACATGAACCCATCCAACATAGGCGTCAACGGCCACATAGCACCAGGGCTCCTGAATGTCCAGAACAGTCAAAGAATGGCCTTGCGGAACAGTGGCGCAGACTTCGGAGTGAACATCAGGAAACTCCCGCAATGTCAATTCCTTTACGGCTTCGCCTTCTTCTCGCAATTTTTCTTGGGTCTGAAACAGGTTCCCGCCCACAGGCTGCGCGTTTTTACTGGCAATGGCAGATGCTTTAATGTATCCAACAACGCTCTGTCCGCTTTGATTTACGCAAGCAACTTTATGCCAGCCATTACCTTCTTTCAAGATTGTGATCGGCTGATCCCATTTTACTGCCGCAATGACATCGCTGGCGTCGCTGGCAGCTTCACGAACATAAACCATGGGTTCATCTGGATACACGTTTTTTCCTTTTGGGTATTCCTTCCCCAAGATTTCCGTTTCAGTTTTTACATATTGCAGAGGCAGATACCCTTCGTATTCCTTCCAACGTACTTTTACAAATTTGTTGTTGACATATTCGATGATCTCTACTTCCTCACCTTTCGGAACGGAAACATTGGAACGATCATCCATATTGGGCGTTTTTCGGATGACGACTGGGCCACCGCGGGTATAGACAATCATTTTTTCTGCCAATGCGGGCGTGACAGAAAGCAGCAAGATCAGCATTAGGATACAGGAAATACACCGGATCATTTTTTTACTTATCATCATAATATCCTCCATTTTCTCATATTTCTTATTCGTTTTTTCCTGTTTGATATTTGTCAGCATATACTTCCCTCCGTTTTAGCCTATCCGTTGTTTCCTCCAAATACTTCTTTGATTTCCCCATTACCGAATATTTGGATGGAGAACTCTGTCGATAGGGTTGCTTCCTGATCGTAGAACATAGTGATTGCATAGTATGACCGTTCCTCGTCTACGATGAAATATGAATAGCAATATATTTCCTCCAATTCATGCTCAGAGATACCCGTTGCATCCTGATAGGCTTTCCGTGCAATCTTGTAGGCTTCATCGGCGGATATATCACTTGTATCTGGAATCCCGTAGATGCCAGGGAATTGCTCGGCCTGCTGTTCAAATGTCCATGTGATGAGCAATCCACGTTCTTCTTCTAACTGCTCCCGTGTAGCCCGTCGTTCTTCATTGCGTCGGCTGTTTTCTTCCAGAGCAACATTGAATTGCTCCGGGATCGGGGCTATGTACGGACCAGGAAGCATTCGCAGCGGCTCCGTATCGGTCACAAAGCTCTCAAACCACAGGAACAGGTCTTGATCCCGATAATGGACACACCAGAGATGGGTTGATTCATCCGGGTATTGATAGCCGTACAATAGATGGGCCGTTAGGGAATCCGCATCCACGCTTGTACCGTCAAAGGCATGGTGCAATGCCTGATCGGTCAAGGACAGAACGGCGTCACCTTGCTTCTGTATTTCGGCAGACGGTATTGTGCTGATGAAACGGCCTTCCCATACTTCTCCCGCATCCAACAGCATCTTGCTGTACCAGGCCATATCCGCATAAGACCAATCCTCAAAATAGCCATTCAAGCGGGTCATCAGGTTATAATGATTTGCGTTCACCTCCCCATCAAATTGCGCTTTCAGCCAATCGGACAAAGCGGCGTCTTTTTCATCGGCGGTCATGCCGTTCAGATCAGGCAATCAGCTCATGTCATAATCCGTTTCTTGCAGCGTATCCACAATTTCCTCCTTTTGTGTCAGCGACCATTTTTCCACCCGGTCTTCCTGCCGTTCCAAGTGATAGATGCTTTCAATGATGGCGTTCCAGTTGGCCAAAGCCAGGGCAACACCCGTCAGCAGCATCATCAGCACAACCACCAGGATGGCAAAGCCTTTACGGCTCAGGCCAAGGGCAAAGGGGCGCTGCATATTCAAGATGCGGTGAACGATTTTCTGCCACACATAATTCTTATGCGGGGCCGCTTCGCCATCCATTCGATCATCCAATGCTTTTACCGTTTCCATCAGCAAAGGTACATCCATGGATTTAGACTTGCTGAATACCTGGCTTTCAAATACCGCATACAGTTCAGCAGTAGAATAGCTGTCGTTCATGGCGACATCCAGAGGTCGGAGGTTCATTTTCTTTTTCATCCCGATCCTCCTTTATCGCAAGCCCAACAGGCACAAGGCCACCAGGCAGGTAAACAACTCACGGTTGGCAAGGATTTTCTTTTTCAGCCTGGAAATCCGCATCCGCAAAGCCTGATCGCTGATGTTCAGTTCTGCGGCAATTTTACCTGCTTTTTCTCCGTACACACAGTAACGGAGGAAAATATCCGCATCTTTTTCGCCCAGCAATCGCCGTAGCAGGTCGATTTGCTCTTTGGACTGCGCGTAATCATCGGGGGATAAGTGCGCCTGATCCGCAATGGGCTGCGCGTTTTCCGCGTCAACAGAAAAGGCATGATGCTTCCACTCGCGGCTTTGTTTTTTGCAGGCGTTCATCAAACAGTTGCGGAAACACTCTACCAGCCACCCGTCAGGATTTGGATGCTTCTGAAGGCTTGACCGGTTCTGCCATGCCCGGACAAAGGTTTCTTGAATTTGATCTTCGATCAATGCTTCCTGGGCAGTATTTGAGCCGAGAAACACACGGCCTACACGGTACAGCAGCGCATAATCCCGCTCATAAAGTTCTTCAAGCCAAGCGTCAACAGTCATTGGAATTCCTCCACAGAGCATCATTTGTTCAGGCGGCTGCCTTGCAGCATTTACGGGAACAGTCAATTTGCATCACTCCTTTCGACTGTTTCACTTCTATATGTCATCACAGAAGCAAAACGTAACGCGAAAGGAAAAAATTTTTTAAAAGAATTTCATAAAAATTCTCCCGAAAACATTCCCATAATAAGGAACGAATCAGGAGATAGTTTTGTGACATTGAATGTTCAATTTTTTATTTTTTTACACTCTCAGCAATGCGGATGGCTTCGTCCGTATCCAAGCTATAGGTGATGATTTCAAACCAGCGATCCTCCACCGACCACACAATATTAACACAATGGACCGTCTTGTCCAGATTGTAACCATCAATTAAGACACCATCATGGCTGTGAATCGTAATAGCAGTAATTTCTTCTGCACCTTCTGTTCCGCTCATACTGGAAGTGTTTTCATCAAACTCCGAAAAGATGATCCGTGTTTGCGCATCATTTTGCCACTCGATTGAATGGAAAGTATCGTCATATTCCGTGATAAAAAAGCCACTTGGAATATATGCAGGATAATATTTCCCAGGCCAGAAATCCGGAATATTGTCTGGCTTCACCTTGGCTGTTTCTGTTTTGGCAGGAAATTCATTTACGGGCCGCACGCTTTCCGCAATGCGGATGGCTTCGTCCTCCGATAGTCCATTGGTAACCAGATCAAACCAATGATCTTTCATCGCCCAAGTGATGGATACACTGTGAATATTCAGCGCATCGCCCACGATCAAGACGCCCTCATTCCCTTGAATAAGAATTTGCTCGATTCTTTCGGCACCCTCCGTTCCGCTGGTCAATCCGGCAGTTTCGTCCAATTCAAAGAAGGTGATTTTTGCCTCATCCCCTTTCAGCCATTCGATACGATCCCCGAAAGAATTGATATGATCCACAGAAAAGCCATCAGGCAGATAGGCGGGATAATACTCCCCCCTCCATCCCTCCGGCACGCTGGGCACGGCCACAGGCTCCTGCGTGGGCTGATCGGCAGGCTGGAAGCTGAAATGCGCTTCCTTATGCACATCATCGATTTCCACAAACAGCCGCATCACCGCGCTGCGGAACTCCGCCGATGCAGCGAATGTGATGGGCAGGGCGATCAAGGCCAGAACAAAGATTGCGGCAACGGCTGTGGCGGCGTATCGCAATCCGGCAAATACGAGGCTTTTCCTTTCTTTCCTTTTTTCCGCTTTTTTCTGCTGCGCGGAACGGCTCATGGCGAATTGGAAGGCGCGGTCTGCCCGGGCCATTTCCTCCGAGGTCAGTACAGGATCGGGCTCATTGATCAGTTGCTCGACTTCTTCGGCTTCCAACTGTGTAAAGGCCATTTCGATCATCAAATCCAAATGCTGATCCTGATAGGAGGGCTTGCTCATTCTTCCACACCTCCTTCGTAAAGAGCCGCCTTCAAATGACTGCGTCCCCGCATGATATACCGGCGAACACTATTCTCTGCGACACCCATGATTTCGGCGATCTGTCCGTCATTCATGTGTTGGAAGAATTTTAAGCGTAGGGTTTCCCGCTCCCGTTCCGGCAGGGCGAGAATGGCCTTCTTTACCATGTCAATATCCTGCTGCACAGAGATTTTTCTATCAAAAGACATGGGCTCCGCGATCCCCTCCAAAGATGCTTCGTCCATGTGCAGGATTTTATTCTGCTCCCGCTGCTTTTTCCGGATAAAATCAATCGCCTTATTCTTCGTCGTGGTAACGATATAGGCACGTAAAGCACTGCCCGACAGCTTTTTGATCGTATCCATATTTTGAATCAGCGCCATGCAGCTATCTGAAACAATGTCGTCTACTTCCGAAGGGTCTTTCGTGTACTTCCAGGCAATTTTCAGCATCAGTGCCCGATGCTGCAGGTATAATTCAGTCATATAGGCGCGGTCATCGTCCGATTCAATTGCCATAATGACCATGGGAATCATAAACACGTTTCTTCACTCCGTTGTCAAATCGTGAGATGCAGGAAAATATACAAAGTTATTATAGCACGCTAACGTATATAATAAAATATTAAAAGAAAATAAACAAAAGAATCTTAATAATAGATTTTTATCCTTGACAAATAGAATGTTCATACGAAATACCTCAATACAAGCAATAATCACCTATTTATTATAACACATATACATTGAAAGATGATTGAAGGCTCACCCAAAGATCAGGTCTGTTTTTCAATTTTTTACTTGCCTAAAAATGAAAAGCATCAAAGGATTAACCAGCATCTCTGAACCTTTCACCTTGATTGGCTGAACCAGCCGCCAATGTTTGCTGCATTCAGCCCCGCTTTCTGACAGAAGTATTACCGTTGCAGGAGCGACATATAGAAAGAGCTCTGTGGAATAATCTAAAATCATCCTTGACAATCTGAATCTTATTTGAGTATTAAGCCTGAAATTCTAAATCGAGTCAGAATTTCAGGCTTTTTAATGTGAAATTTCCCCTTGACAAATGTTCTCATGAAAGATGTTCGTGATCTGTTCTTTGATTTCGCTGTACTTGTCCGGCTCCTGGCGGCGCTTCGTATAGTAGTAATACGTTGACCGAGCCAGCTTCGCCACGTCCAGCAGCAGCGATACCTTGAATTCATGCCT
>JAFUFC010000010.1 GCA_017470095.1 Clostridia bacterium
CCGGATGGCCTGGGGCGTGGCCGGACTGCCGGGATACGCGCTCAGCCCCGCGGAATCCGCGTCAATGCCCGCCGCGCGGGCCAGGGCGCAGGCCATGGGGCTGCGGCAGGTGTTGCCGGTGCAGACGAACAAGATCATAGCCAATCCCCCGCTCCTTTCCAGAATATTTCCTATTATATCACGGCCCGAATATCCGCGCAACGCGGCAATTTTCCCCGGTTTGTGGGAAAAATATCAATTTTTTTAAAAAAGAATGAAAAAAATGCTTGCGTTTTTCTTTTTCTTATGCTAAAATAACCGATGCTGATTATCAGCGTAAGTATCCGTGAGGAGGTGAAGGAAGTTGCCGAACATCAAATCCGCCATGAAGCGTGTGAAGGTGAGCAAGAAAAAGAACCTGCGGAATCGTATGGTGAAGACGGGCGTTAAGACTGCCATCAAGAAGTATCAGGTCGCACTGAATGAGGGTGTCGCCCCCGCCAGCGCGCAACTGAGCGCCACCACCTCCGCTATCGATAAAGCGGCTGCTAAGGGCATCATTCATAAGAATGCCGCCAACCGCAAAAAGGCCCGTTTGGCCAAGGCCCTGAACAAGGTCAACGCGTAAGCTCATCCTGAGCGCAAAGCCCGCTGCATGGCGGGTTTTTTTCTGTACATGATGAAGAAAACCGCAATTTTTGCTTGACAATCTTTCCGCGCGATGATAAACTACATTCAATTTCATAACCAAAGGCGATGACGAAGACGGCGGAAGAAGCGCTGCTTTCCAGAGAGCCGGGGCAGCTGAAAACCGGCAGCAGGCGTTTCCTCACAGAGCCCATCCCTTCCGAGCCGAAGCGGTGAACCTCGGGCCCGCGAAGCGGCCAATCCCTGAACAGGGCGGCTGTGGCCGGGCATGAAACGGGAAGTAATCGTCTTCCGTGATGGCTGCGTCAAGGCCGGCGGCTTGGAACACGAGCCGCGAGAGCGGCGCTTTTCAGCGCAATTTGAGTGGTACCGCGGGTTGAAGCAATTAAATCAGCTCGTCTCAAAGCGAAAATGACTTTGGGGCGGGCTTTTTTCTCGCCCCGGATGAGGAGGAATGTACCATGGATGTGACCCAGGCCCAGCATATGCCCGATCAGGTGCGGGAGGTGGCTGCCCGTATCCGGGAATTGCGGGAAATCAGCGGTTATTCTCAGGAGGAAATGGCCCGTTTGACCGACGTGAGCGTCGATATGTACCGGGCGTATGAAGAAGCCCGCATCGATCTGCCTTTCACCTTCCTGCACAAGTGCGCCCTGACCTTTAAGGTGGAAATGATCGACCTGATGGAGGGCCGCAGCGCGCAATTGTCCTCTTACACCATCACCCGCAAAGGCGCGGGCGAGGTGACCGCCCGGGAGCACGGCATCGATATTCGCAATTTGGCCCCCATGTTCCGCAAGAAGATTTCGGAGCCCTATTTCGTTCGCTATTCCTATGAGCCGGACCTGCAGGACAAGCCCATCCACACCACCACCCACTCCGGCCAGGAATTTGACTACATCCTCTCCGGCGCTTTGAAAGTGCAGGTGGGCGAGCACATCGAGCTTTTGCGGGAAGGCGACTCCATCTACTACGATTCCGCCACCCCCCACGGCATGATCGCTGCCGAAGGGAAGGATTGCGTGTTCCTGGCGGTGGTGCTGCCCGGAGAGGAAACGGAAGAGCGCCAGGTGATGCAGACCATCAAGGCCAGCATGCCCATCGAGGAGCGCCTGATCAGCGACCGGTTTGTGCACACCACAGAAGACGAAACGGGCGCTCTCAAGGATATCTCCTTCTCCAACCTGGAAAACTTCAATTTTGCCTTCGATATCGTGGATGAATTGGCCGCCCGCAAGCCTGACCATCTGGCCATGCTGCACTTGGACAAGGATCAAAAGGAGCGGCGCTTCACCTTCCTGGATATCAAAAAGCAGTCCAACCGTACCGCCAATTATTTCCGTTCCCTGGGGATTAAGAAGGGGGATAAGGTGCTGGTGGTGCTGCGGCGGCAGTATCATTTCTGGCTGAGCATGATGGCCCTGTGCAAGATCGGCGCCATCGCTATCCCGGCCACCGATCAATTGCTTCCCCACGATTATGAGTACCGCTTCAACAAGGCGGAGGTCAGCGCCGTTTTGTGCACCGCCTACGGCCAGGCCGCTCAGCACGTGGAGGACGCCCTGCCCCAGTGCCCTTCCGTCAAGACCCTGGTCCTCTGCGGCGGCAGCCGGGCAGGCTGGCATGATTTCGACGCCGATTACGAAGCTTTCTCCTCCCGCTTCGCCCGCACCGATGAAACGCCCGCCGGCAGCTACCCCATGGTGATGTTCTTCACCTCCGGCACCACCGGCTATCCCAAGCTGGTGGCCCATAGCCACACCTATCCCCTGGGGCACTACATCACCGCCCGTTACTGGCACTGTGTGGTGCCGGGCAAACTGCACCTGACCATTTCCGATACCGGCTGGGGCAAGGCCCTGTGGGGCAAGCTCTACGGCCAATGGCTATGCGAATCCCCGGTGTTCGTCTACGATTTTGAACGCTTCCACGCCGAAAATATCCTGCCCCTGTTCAAGAAATACGATATTGCCACCTTCTGCGCCCCGCCCACCATGTACCGCATGCTGATCAAAGAGGATTTGAGCAAGTACGATCTTTCTTCGATCCAGCACGCCACCATCGCCGGCGAAGCGCTGAACCCCGAGGTGTTCTACCAGTTCAAGAAGGCCACCGGCCTTTCCCTGATGGAAGGCTTTGGCCAGACCGAAACCACCCTGTCCATCGGCAACCTGGTGGGCATGGCCCCCAAGCCCGGCTCCATGGGCAAGCCCACCCCGCTTTTTGACGTGGATATCGTCGACCCCAACGGCAACCCCGTGCCTACCGGCGAAACGGGCGAGATCGTGATCCGCCTGGGCGAAGGCAAACCCGCCTGCGGCCTGTACCTGGGCTACCTGGGCCAGGATAACAGCCACCCCGACGGCTTCTACCACACCGGCGACACCGCCTGGCGGGATGAGGACGGTTACTTCTGGTATGTGGGCCGGGTGGACGACCTTATTAAGTCCTCCGGCTACCGCATTGGGCCGTTTGAAATTGAGTCCGTCATCATGGAACTGCCCTATGTGCTGGAGTGCGGCGTCTCTGCCGCGCCGGACCCCGTCCGCGGCCAGGTGGTCAAGGCCAGCATTGTGCTGGTGAAGGGCAAGGAAGGCACGGAAGAACTCAAGAAGGAAATCCAAAATTACGTCAAGCAGCGCACCGCGCCCTACAAGTACCCCCGCATCGTGGTCTTTAAGGACGAGCTTCCCAAGACCATCAGCGGCAAGATCCAGCGAAACCTGCTGTAAGTTGTGCTGTAAGTTGTGAAAATTGGGAGAATAGCGGGGGAACCACGCTTTCAAAGCGAAGGCATGGTTCCCCCGCGCCATTTCCCAGAAAGCTGCAAGGGAATGGAACTGAACAATAAAAACAGGCAATCTCTCCCAGAAAATTAGGAAAAGCCAGAAAAATGTAGGGGCGGATATCATCCGCCCGCCTGCATCCCAGGGTGATTGCAGGTTCACCGGCCAAGGCCGGCCCCATCCTGAAACGAGCGGATCCTATCCGCCCCTGCATGGGATTTGGAAATCCGTAATTCTTTGAAGGAAAGAAACTTTTTTCTCCGCCGTTTTCCTTTTCGTTTCCATTGACTTTCCCACTTTTTTCCTCTATAATGCAGGTGGGTTTAAATACGAAAAGGGAGATGAAAACCACAATGAAAAAAATGCTGACGGTTTTGCTGGCGGCGGCGCTGCTGCTGTCCATGCTGCCCACCGCGCTGGCGGTTGGATCCCGGACGATGGTGGCCCGGGAATTGACCTTGAACAAATATTCCGGCACGCTCTCCTACCGGGCGGACCGGAACAACTATTATCAGCTGATCACCGCCAACGGCGATGTGCTGGTGCCCGAAAGCGAGCAATACACCTACCTGGTGCCCACCAGCGGCTACGGCTTCTTCAAGGCGGAAAAGGCTTCCGCGGATGGCGTGCATGACGAGGGCCTGATCGACGGCCAGGGCCACGTGATCGTGCCTGCCGAATACGCCGATGTGGATGTGATTTCTGAGCGGTGGCAGGTGGCCGTTAAGCTGACCCCCTCCGACGCCGACCACAAGGATTACACGTATACCAATTATTCCACCGGGGATAAGCATTTTTTCCTCATCGATACGGCGGATTTCTTCTTTGACGGCCAGAAAGTGGGCACTCTGAACCGCAGCGATTATAGCAGCGCCAGGGCTTTGGGCGCCTACCTGTGCGTCACCAACCAGGCCCGGGAGCGGGTGTTCTACAACAGCAAGATGGAAAAATCCCCCCGGGAAGCCCAGTACAGCGGCGAATATGAAGAGCAGTACAAGCAAGGCACCACCACCTTCATCCACCAGGGCAGCGGCCAGCAGGCCTTCACCGCTTCCTGCACCCTGACCAAGGATGAAGTGGAAACCGCCTACCAATATATTAAAGGCAAGATGTACGATTTGCAGGGCAACGTGGCGTTTGTGCCCAAGCAGAATTACGATACCATCCGCGCGTTTAAAAACGGCTATGCCGTGGTGCGCATGAACGGCCTCAACGGCCTGATTGACGAGCAGGGCAACGAGCTGATTCCCCCTATCTATGAAGAATTGAGCAATTATGAAGATACCCTGCTGGAATACGGCTACATCAGCGCTGTGAAGGACGGCAAATTTGGCTTCCTGGACGCTCACGGCCATGTGACATGCGATTTTGTGTATTCCAAGGATGTGGTCAAGAACCGCTCCACCTTTGCTACCATCCAGAACCTGGATGGCTCCATCATCGTGCTCAGCGCCGCTGTGGGCGAACTTCCGGAGCATTACACCGATGTGTCCTTCCCTCGGTATGACGGCAGCGCCGCCTTCGTGGCCCAAAATGATCAGAAGCAGCTGAGCGTGGTTGACCTCTACGGCAACACTCGCATTCCCTTTGGCGATTACCGCTCCATCGACTTGACCGTGGATGGCACTGTGGCACTGGCGTATACCCAGGATCGGGAATATGTGATTTACAGCTTCGATCCTATCACAGCCCAAGCGCCCGCCGCTGAAACTCCCGCCGTTTCCGAAACCCCCGCTGCGGCCGCTGCCGATGACAACTGGACTTGCGAAAACGGCCATGACGGCAACCGCGGCAATTTCTGCTCTGAATGTGGTTCACCTCGTCCGGCGGAGCAGGCGGCGTCTACCTTCTGTAGCAACTGCGGTTATGAATTTACCGATGGCGCCCCCAAATTCTGCCCCAACTGCGGCGCGGCTGTGGCAAAATAAAAACAGATAAAAACGAAAAAATTTTTTAGAGGCCTGAGCGGTTCCCGCGCGGGCCTCTTTTCGGCTTTTCATTGGCGATTATTCCATTTTTCTTCCATTTTTTCTTTCTTTTCTTCTATCTCTTTCTTGACAGAAACGTATGCAAAGCCGTATAATATTTTACTGGAGAAGAAGCGGGAAAGGAATACTTTCACCGCTCCCATAGAAGGTAAAAGGAGGAATTTCCCCATGGCAACGAAATTGACCATCGACGGCAATGGGGCCGTCAGCCATGTCGCGTATGCATTCAGCGACGTAGCCGCCATTTACCCCATCACGCCGTCCTCCACCATGGCCGAATATGTGGATGAATGGGCCGCCCAAGGCCGCAAGAATCTGTTCGGCCAGACGGTGCATGTGGCCGAAATGCAGTCCGAAGCCGGCGCTGCCGGCGCTGTGCACGGCTCTCTGGCCGCCGGCGCCCTGACCACCACCTTCACCGCGTCCCAGGGCCTGCTGCTGATGATCCCCAATATGTACAAGATCAGCGGCGAGCTGCTGCCCGGCGTGTTCCACGTGTCCGCCCGCGCTCTGGCCGCCCACGCTTTGAGCATCTTTGGCGACCACAGCGACGTGATGGCTTGCCGCCAGACCGGTTTCGCCATGCTGGCGTCCGGCTCCGTGCAGGAAGCCCATGATATGGCCCTGGTGGCCCATCTGAGCGCTTTGAAGGGCTCTGTGCCTTTCCTGCACTTCTTTGATGGTTTCCGCACCAGCCACGAAATCCAGAAGATCGACGCCGCCGAGTACGACGAGATCGCCAAGCTGGTGGATTGGGACAAGGTCAACGAGTTCCGCGCCCGCGCCCTGAACCCCGAACATCCCCACCAGGCCGGCACCGCCCAGAACCCCGACATCTATTTCCAGAACCGCGAAGCCGCCAACAAGTACTACGAAGCCATCCCCGGCATCGTGGAAGCTTACATGAAGAAGATTGGCAAGCTGACCGGCCGCAATTATAAGCTGTTTGATTATTATGGCGCCGAAGATGCTGAAGAAGTGATCGTGGCCATGGGCTCCGGCTGCGAAGCCATCCATGAAACCATCGACGCGCTGCTCAAGAAGGGCAAGAAGATTGGCGTGGTGAAGGTGCATCTGTATCGCCCCTTCTCCGCCAAGCATTTCCTGGCCGCCGTTCCCGCGACCTGCAAGAAGATCGCCGTGCTGGACCGCACCAAGGAACCCGGTTCCCTGGGCGAGCCGCTGTATGAAGACGTCGTTTCCGTGCTGGCTGAAAACGGCCGCAAGGATATCGAAGTGGTGGGCGGCCGCTACGGCCTGGGCAGCAAGGAATTCAACCCCACCATGGTCAAGGCTGTGTATGACAACCTGAGCATGGCTGCCCCCAAGAACCACTTCACCGTGGGCATCAACGACGACGTGACCAAGACCAGCCTGAAGCTGGGCAAGCTGCTCAACGCCGCCCCCAAGGGCACCGTGAGCTGCAAGTTCTACGGCCTGGGCTCTGATGGTACCGTCGGCGCCAACAAGAACTCCATCAAGATCATCGGCGACCATACCGATAAGTACGCGCAGGCCTATTTCGCCTATGACTCCAAGAAGTCTGGCGGTCTGACGGTCAGCCATCTGCGCTTTGGCGACGTGCCCATTCGCAGCACTTACCTGATCGACGCGGCCGATTTCATCGCCTGCCATAACCCCGCCTACGTGACCATGTACGACATGGTGTCCTCCCTGAAGGACGGCGGCACCTTCCTGCTCAACTCCCAGTGGGCGCCCGAAGATATGGATCAGCACCTGCCCGCCAAGATGAAGCAGCTGCTGGCCCAGAAGAAAGCCAAGTTCTACACCATCAACGCCATCGAGCTGGCCGCGAAGGTGGGCATGGGCGGCCGCATCAACACCATCATGCAGGCTGCGTTCTTCAAGCTGGCCAACATCATTCCTTACGAAGATGCTGACAAGTACATGAAGGCCTATGCCAAGAAGACCTACGGCAAGAAGGGCGACGCCGTTGTCCAGAAGAACTGGGACGCTATCGACATCGCTATCTCCGGCCTGAAGGAAGTTTCTGTTCCCGCTGAATGGGCCACCGCCACCACCGGCGCCGTGCCTGTGAAGGTGGAAGCCAGCGAATATTTCGATAAGCTGATCCAGCCCATCCTGGCTCAGGAAGGCGACCAGCTGCCCGTCAGCGCCTTCGATCCCCGCGGCTTCGTGGAAACCGGCACCACCAAGTATGAAAAGCGCGGCATCGCCGTGAAGGTGCCCGAATGGATTCCTGAAAATTGTATCCAGTGCGGCCAGTGCTCTCTGGTTTGCCCCCACGCCTGCATCCGGCCCATCCTGGTCAAGGAAGGCACCGAGAAGCCCGAAGGCTATATCACCAAGAAGGCCACCGGCAAGGAACTGGCCGGCTACGAGTACCGCATGCAGGTCAGCCCCCTGGATTGCACCGGCTGCGCCAACTGCGTGGAAGTGTGCCCCGCCAAGAACAAGGCCCTGGAAATGAAGCCCTTGGACGACCAGCGCAAGGAAGAGGCCAATTGGGAATTCGCTATGAAGCAGCCCAAGCCCGACGTGAAGTTCGCTTCCATGAACGTGAAGAACAGCCAGTTCCTGCAGCCGCTGTTTGAGTTCTCCGGCGCCTGCGCTGGCTGCGGCGAAACCCCCTACGTCAAGCTGGTTACCCAGCTGTTTGGCGACCGGATGATGATCGCCAACGCCACCGGCTGCTCCTCCATCTACGGCGGCTCCGCCCCCACCTGCCCCTACACTGTGAACGAAAAGGGCCAGGGTCCCGCTTGGGCAAACAGCCTGTTTGAAGACAACGCCGAATTTGGCTTCGGCATGAACCTGGCCACCGTGCAGCGCCGCGAAAAGCTGGCCGACACCGTGCGCAAGCTGATCGCCGTCGAATGGGCGCAGCAGCCCATCAAGGATGCCGGCAAGGAATGGCTGGACAACATGGAAGACGCAGAAGGCAGCCGTGCCGCCGGCGAAAAGCTGCTGGCCGCCTGCAAGGAAAACATCGAAGAGGGCTGCAAGTGCGACGCTTGCGTGCTGGCTCAGGAAGTGGTTGATAATGCCGATTTGCTGACCAAGAAGTCCATCTGGATCTTCGGCGGCGACGGCTGGGCCTATGACATCGGCTACGGCGGTGTGGACCACGTGCTGGCCCAGAATCAGGACGTCAACATCCTGGTGCTGGACACCGAAGTGTACTCCAACACCGGCGGCCAGGCTTCCAAGTCCACGCCCACCGGTTCTGTGGCGAAGTTCGCTGCCGCCGGTAAGCGGACCAAGAAGAAGGACCTGGGCATGATGGCCATGAGCTATGGCTATGTGTACGTGGCCACCGTGGCTATGAGCGCCGATCCCGCTCAGCTGATCAAGGCCATGACCGAGGCTGAAAAGTATCACGGCCCGTCCCTGATCATCGCGTACGCGCCCTGCATCAACCACGGCATCAACATGAGCAAGGCTCAGGCCGAAATCAAGAAGGCCGTGAAGGCTGGTTACTGGCCGCTGTACCGGTTCAACCCCGAAAAGGAACAGCCCCTCACCATCGACAGCAAGGATCCCACCGAAAGCTATCAGGACTTCATCCGCGGCGAAACCCGTTATCAGACGCTGCTCAAGATGTTCCCCGATGCTGCCGAAAAGCTCTTTGCCCAGAACGAAGAGGACGCCAAAGTCCGTCTTGCCAACTACAAGCGGATGGCTGGCCAGGCTTAATTCCATCGATTGCAAAAGGGTGCCGCCTTACGACGGCACCCTTCTTTGTTCAAATCAACCCACGGAGGACAAACCATGAAACGCCCGATTGCCTGGATGCTGCTGCTTTGTTTGCTCATAACGCCCTGGAGCGCGCTGGCCGCGCAGAAGCCATCGCCGGAAAAATCCCGCTTGCCGGGGCCCGTTGAAATGGACGGGGAAGCTCGGGAGCGTATCCTAAAAAACGGCAGCATTCAGCGCTCGAAGGCCCTGGATGTGGCCTTTTCCCTGCTGGAGGAGGGCAACCCCTTCCTGGAGCGGTACAACCTGATCACCGGCGCGAAGATTAAGCCCCGACTGCCCTATGGCGTGCCGTATCTGTTCGGCGGCCAGGCCGCCAACCACGTGTTCGCCAAAGCGCCGGACTATGTGGTGCAGCAGGCCTGGCAGAACAGCAAGAACTATTACCGGGCGGGAACCACCTACATTTACGGTTTCGATTGCGTGGGCTTTGCCAAGTGGGCATGGAAGCAAACGTATAAAACCGATATGCAGTCCATCGATACCCTGCTGCGGGACCGGAAAAAGCAAATCTGGAACAGCGCCTCCAAGCCCATGCCCGATTGGCCGGACATGCAGGATACCCTGCAGCCCGGGGATCTGCTGGTGCTCAAGCACCCCGGCACCCACGTGGCCTTTTACGTGGGCACCCTGCGTATGTATGGCTACACGGAGGAGGAAGCGCCGGGGCTTGCCGATTGGCTGGATTGGCCCCTGGTTATTCATTCCAGCACCAATGCCGCCGTGTCCGACCATTTCGCGTATCTGATCAAGCACGGCTTGCGCAAGTACCGCATCGCAACCGTTACCGATGGGGGTGTGGCGGTGTCTCTCCTGTGCGCATCCAACGCCATCGCCCCTTACAAGGTGAACCAGCAGAACCAGAATACCTGCTACTTCGTCCTGCCGGATAACAGCTGGCTCACGCTGCTGCCGTGGAAAAACGTGGTTCAGTTTTGCTGGTATCGGAAATAAATGACAACGGGGGAAACCGCTCTTTGAAGGCCAAAGAGCAGTTTCCCCCATATTCCTTTCCGACAAAGCCGCCTTATTTGCGGCTTTCAGGGTGTCGAAAAAGTATTTTCGACACCCTGCGAATCAAATCGGAATCGAAATTCCGCTTTGATTCGGTACATCCATTTCCTGCAAAAATGGGTTTTCAACCTCTAAAAGAGGTCAAAAACCCTATTTTCGCGGCCGGAAATAGATCAAGGAAGCAACCTTCGGTTGCTCCTCGGCGCCGCACATGTCGCCGCCTGCGGAACTTAATCGAAGGGGCTTTGACCCCTTCGATACATGAACTGCACCCCCATTTGTTAGACAAGTATGGTATACTACTAACAAATGGGGTGCAGTCCACTTTTTCATTCGGGTTTATTTGATACTATTCTCCGTTTAAAATATGGAATTCTGGGTTGCCTTTTCCGCTCTGGCTTTGCTTCGTTCTGGTCCACGCAGCGCAGCTACGCCTCCCTTCATTCAGCTGAACCAGAGCGAAAAATCCATCCCGAAGCTTTCAAACTTTTAGACGTCAAATAGTATGAATATGATGTTACGCCAGAAGCTTCCGGATGGCGTCATTCAGCCAATCGCCTTCAAACAGCTCGATCAGCCCGGCATCGCACGCGGCGGCCAGCTTCAAATTGATGGGCAGCTGGGCCAGCACCTGGGTGCCGAAGCGCTCCGCGGTTTCGCCCACGTGGCTTTCGCCAAACACCGGCACGTGCTTGCCACAGTCGGGGCAGAGGGCGTAGCTCATGTTTTCCACCAGGCCGGCCACGGGGATGTTCATCATCTGGGCCATGTTCAACGCCTTTTCCACGATCATGCCCACCAGGGCCTGGGGCGTGGTGACTACGACGCATTCATCCACCGGAATGGACTGGAACACGGTTAGCGGCACATCGCCGGTTCCCGGGGGCATATCGATGAACATGACGTCCACGTCGCCCCAGAGCACATCGGTCCAGAACTGTTTGACAGTGCCGGCGATCACCGGGCCGCGCCACACCACGGGGGTGTTGTCCTCCTCCAGGAGCAGGTTCACGCTCATCATTTTGATGCCCGTTTTGCTGACTACCGGCAGGATGCCTTCTTCGTTGCCCATGGCCTTTTCGGTGATGCCGAAGGCCTTGGGGATGGAGGGGCCGGTCACGTCGGCGTCCAGGATGGCGGTTTTGTAGCCCGCGCGCTGGGCCATCACGGCCAGCAGGGCGGTGACCATGGATTTGCCCACGCCGCCTTTGCCGCTCATGACGGCAATGACCTTTTTGATGCTGCTGCCCGCGTGGGGCTTTGCCAGCAGGCTCTGCTGCTCCCGGCTGGGGCAATTGGCCCCACAGGAGGAGCAATCATGGGTGCAGTTTTCGCTCACTTTTCTTCGTCCTTTCTGGGTTTGTTCGCATATTTGCGTTCTTGATCAATTCGGGCGGGCGGATCATATGCGCCCCTGCATTTTTTGCCGCGTTACAAATCTATTGGCCGCAGCTTCTTTTGATTGACTGCGGCGCATTCGTATTAACCGCGGCAGATTGCTGGCAGCATCAGCCTTCCATACTCCGCCATCTCGGATGGGGGCCTGGGGAAAACCACGCTTTGGGCCACAAAGAGCGGTTTTCCCAAGCTATTCCCTTTCTCCGTTCTCTAATCTCACATTTTCTCCGCCAGCTTGGCCACCAGCTCGTTGCTGCGGGCGATGAAGTCCTGCAGATCGTTGGCCTCCAGGGGTCGGCCGGAGAGACGGGCCAGATCGAACAGCTGGTGGCACAGCAGGTGGGCGGTTTCCTCATCCTGCATGGCCGCCAGGGCGCGAACGGTGGGGCACAGGCGGTTGAGCACCAGGGTGTACTTGCTGGGGAAAGCAAAGTCCTGGCCGTAGATGGCGCTCATTTCCTTGTAGCGGCGCACTTGCTCATCTTCGGTAAGGATGACGGGCAGGTCATGGTCGCTAAGGGCTTCAATTTTGATGGTCAATTCCTGATCGCCCAAAGCGTCCCGGAACAGTTTTTCCATTTGCCCCTGGTCAATATCCTTGCCTTCTTCGCTTTCTTCGGTCAGGCCGGATACGTCGGCGTCCACCCGAACGAACTGCAAATCCTTCATGCCGCTGCCGTACTCCATGAAGGACATGAAATTCATGTCGATCAAGGTGTCCATGACCACCACGTCGATGCCCCGGTTGGTGTACAGGGCCACGGCGGCGGCCTGGCGGCTGGCCTCGGTGGTGTAATACAGCTTGCCGTCGGCCTTGCCTTCGTTCCGGGCCTTGTATTCGTCGATGGTCAGGTAATCGCCGGCGGTGGTTTTGAACAGCAGGCTGTCCTTCACCATTTCATAGAATTTTTGATCCCGCACGCAGCCGTACTTGACGAAGGGATGAATGTCGTCCCAGTAGGTTTCGTACTGCTTGCGCTCGGTGTTGAACAGGCCGTTGAGCTTGTCCGCCACTTTCTTGGTGATGTGGGCGGACAATTTCTTCACGTACCCATCGTTTTGCAGGAAGGAACGGCTCACGTTCAGGGGCAGGTCGGGGCAATCGATCACGCCTTTGAGCAGCATCAGGAATTCAGGGATCACTTCCTTGATGTTGTCAGCCACGAACACCTGCCGGTTGAACAGCTTGATTTCGCCTTCCTGGCCGCCGAAATCCCGCTTGATCCGGGGAAAATACAGGATGCCCTTCAGATTGAAGGGATAATCCACATTCAGGTGCACCCAGAACAAAGGCTCCTCAAAGGTGTGGAAGAGCTTACGGTAAGTTTCCTTGTATTCTTCTTCGGTGCATTCCTTGGGGTTTTTGAGCCACAGGGGATGGATATCGTTGATGGGCTTTTCGGCCTCGGCCTTTTCTTCTTCTTCGGTGCCGGTCACGTGGTCCTCATCTTTGGGGGTTTCTTCCTTGTTCAGGTCCTCCAGGTAGATGGGCACGGCCATGTAGCCGCAGTACCTCTCCAGCACCTGGCGCACCCGGTAGGCGTCCAGGAATTCTTTTTCTTCCTCAAAAATGTGCAGGGTGATGGTGGTGCCCCGCTCCTTGCGGCCGCCGGTGCGCATGGAGAAGGCCATGCCATCTTCGCTTTCCCACAGGACGGGCTCAGCCCCCTCCTGCCAGGACAGGGTGTCGATGGTCACTTTGTCGGCGGCCATGAAGGCGGAATAGAAGCCCAGGCCGAAATGGCCGATGATGCCGCCTTTATCGTCGCCGGTATAATTTTTGAGGAATTCTTCGGCGCTGGAGAAGGCCACCTGATTGATGTACTTTTCCACTTCCTCCGCCGTCATGCCGATGCCGTTATCGGTGAAGCGCAGTTCGCCCGCTTCCTTGTCCACAGTCACGGTGACGCGTAGGTCTTCGCCCGTTTCGCCTTTGAGCATTTTGTACTTGGTCACGGCGTCGCAGCCGTTGGACACCATTTCGCGGATAAAAATATCCTTATCGGAATACAGCCAGCGCTTAATGACCGGCATAATATTTTGCGCATGAATGGAAATATTGCCTTTCGTTTCCATTGAAATGCACCTCCTTGTGGGTATAACTCATGTGCAGGAGCATTATAACACCACAGGAAGGAAAATGCAAGGGAAAATTAGCACTCTCGGAAAACGAGTGCTAATTTTGTAATGTCCCAGTTAAATTGTAAATAAATGAGAAAAAATTGAAGAATTTGACATTTGAATGACACATTTCTGACTTATTTCAAAGATAGTATAAAATGATCCGGAAAGATTGATCCGCAATGGAAACTGCCCCCTCGGTTTGCATGCTGGCATCTTTTTTATCCACTTTCCGGAAGCACGCCGCTCCCCTCGCGGCGTGTCTTTTTTTCTGTGTTTCCCGAAACGGAAACAGGAAAAATAAAATTGGGAACGAATAAAAATGAATAATCTTTCACAAGGGAGGGGTCGTATGACCAGAGAACAGCGGAAGGAAGCGCTGCGGGCGCTGAAATTTTTGCTCATTTCCATTTCCGCGGGGCTGATTCAAATTGGCTCGTTTACCCTGCTCAAGGAGGTCTTTGGCCTGGTGTACTGGCAGGCCTATCTGATTTCGCTGGTCCTGAGCGTGGTGTGGAATTTCACTTTTAACCGACGCTATACCTTCCAATCCGCAGTCAATATTCCCAAAGCCATGGCGCTGGTAGCGCTGTTTTACTGCGTGTTCACGCCGCTGAGCACCTGGTGGGGCCACGCCCTGGACCAGGCCGGGGTGAACAATTATCTCATTGAGGGGGGCACCATGGTGATCAATTTCATCACCGAATTCCTCTACCAGCGGTTTGTGGTGTTTCGCGGCTCTCTGGATACCAATGCCCGGGCAAAAAGGGAGAAGAAGGAAACAGCCTAAAAACGGATAAAAATACAAGAAAAACACAGGAAAAATGCTTGATAATGAGCCCAATCCTGCGTATAATTGCTTCATTCGGATCCGTTCTTTCCTTAAAAATGAAGGAAAAGGGCGCCTTCCAATTCATTTTTTTCCAAGATTAGAGGAGGAAATGTACATGAAAAAGTTTTTTGCCATGATGCTGGCGCTTGCCATGTTGCTGACCTGCGTGTCCGCTTTTGCGGATGACGATGTGGTCACCCTGAAAATCGCCCATATCGGCCCCACCACCGGTGGTGCTGCGCTGTACGGCCAAGCCACGCGGGATGGCGCCGCCATCGCTGCCGATGAAATCAACGCCCTGGGCGGCAAGTACCGGGTGGAACTCATCAACGAAGACGACGAGCACAACGTGGAAAAGGCCGTGAACGCCTACAACGCCGCGCTGGACGCCGGCGCGCAGATCATCCTGGGCACCACCACCTCCAAGCCCTGCGAGGCTGTGGGCGCGCTGGCCGTGAATGACCGGGTGTTCATGCTCTCGCCCTCCGCTTCCTCCGAAGCCGCCGTGGAGCCTGACAACGTGTTCCAGGTTTGCTTCACCGACCCCAACCAGGGCGCCGCTTCCGCTGAGTACATCGCTGAGCATAAGCTGGGCACCAAGGTGGCCATCATTTACAACAACGCCGATGTGTACTCCACCGGTATCCGGGACACCTTTGTGGAAAAGGCTGCCGAGCTGGGCCTGGAAATCGTGACACAACCCATCACCTTCACCGATGAAACCACCGACTTCACCGTGCTGGTGGCCGAAGCCCAGAACGCTGGGGCGGAAATCGTGTTCCTGCCCATTTACTACACCCCCGCTTCCCAGATCCTGACTGTGGCCGCCGCCAAGGAATTCAAGCCCATCTTCTTCGGTGTGGACGGCATGGACGGCATCCTGGAGATCGAAGGCTTTGACAAGTCCCTGGCCGAGGGCGTCATGCTGCTGACCCCCTTTGTTGCCACCGCGCAGGATGAAAAGACTGTCAGCTTCGTCACCAAGTATCAGGAAGCTTACGGCATCAAGCCCATCCAATTCGCCGCCGATGCCTATGACGGCATTTACATCATCGTGGCCGCCGCCGAAAAGGCCGGCATCACCGCCGAAATGGTGCGGAAGGCTGAGGAGGAGAAGGATCCTTCCGAAATCTGCGAGGCCCTGATCGCCGCCATGACTGAAATCGAAGTGGAAGGACTGACCGGCACCATGACCTGGGATGAATCCGGCAAAGTCACCAAGACGCCTATGGCCGCCACCATCGTGAACGGCGAATATGTTTTTGAATAATCCCTAACCTGTTCAAAAGCGGGCTGGCTCCGGGCAAGCGGGGCCAGTTCCGCCTTTTCGTTTTATTACGCAAGGATGCTTGGGGGAAAAGCAAGATGATTTTTCTCGATAACCTGATCAACGGATTGAGCCTGGGCAGCATTTACGCCATCATCGCCCTGGGGTATACGATGGTGTACGGTATTGCCAAGATGCTGAATTTTGCCCATGGCGACATCATCATGGTGGGCGCTTATGTGGCGTTTTGCGGTTTGCAGTATTGGGGCCTTCCGCCGGTGGCGGCCATCCTGGTGGCCATGGCGGTGTGCACGGTGCTAGGCATTTTGATCGAGGGGCTGGCGTACCGGCCGTTGCGGCAGGCGGCCAGCCTGGCGGTGCTGATCACCGCCATCGGCATGAGCTACCTGCTGCAGAATCTGGCGCTGATGATCTGGGGCGCCAATCCCAAATCGTTTCCGCGCACCTTCATTAATTCCTTCAGCATCCAACTGGGCCAGCTGAATGTGTCCAGCGCCACGATCGTCACCATCCTGGCCAACATTGTGATCATGGTGGCACTCAGCCTGTTCATCAATCAGACCAAGGTGGGCAAGGCCATGCGCTGCGTATCGGAGGACCGGGGCGCGGCGGAGCTGATGGGCATTAACGTGAACCGCACCATTTCCCTCACCTTCGCTATCGGCTCTGCCCTGGCGGCCATCGCCGGCGTGCTGCTGTGCTCCTCCTACCCCATCTTGCAGCCCACCACCGGCTCAATGCCCGGTATTAAAGCCTTTACGGCGGCTGTTTTTGGCGGCATCGGCTCCATTCCGGGAGCCATGATTGGAGGCGTGCTGCTGGGCGTGATCGAGATTTTCGGCAAGGCCTATATTTCCACGGAGTTGGGCGATGCCATTGTGTTCGCGGTGCTGATCGTGGTGCTGCTTGTGAAGCCCACGGGGCTGCTGGGCAAGCCCATCCGGGAGAAAGTGTGAGGTGATGAAGATGACGAAAGCGAAAAGGAAGCGCCTGATCTATAACCTCATCACCTTCGCTCTGGTGATCGCCGCCTTTATCATCCTGCAATCCATGATTGCCAACAAGATGATCAGCCGTTCCCTGAAGGGCCAGCTGGTGCCCATCTGCGCGTGGATCGTGATGGCCGTGTCGCTGAACTTGGTCATCGGTTTTTCCGGGGAATTGAGCCTGGGCCACGCCGGCTTCATGAGCGTGGGGGCCTACACGGGGGCCATCATCAGCGGCTGGCTTTTGCAGGTCTATGAAGTTCAGGATACCACTCTGCGCCTGGTGCTGGCCATGGTGGCAGGCGGCCTGATCGCGGGCATCGCGGGGGTGCTGATCGGCATCCCGGTGCTGCGGCTGCGGGGCGACTATCTGGCCATCGTCACCCTGGCCTTTGGCGAAATTATCCGCAGCTTAGTGAACGTGCTGTACGTGGGCGTGGCGGATGGCAAGCTGCATTTTTCCTTCCTGAATAAGAATATGCCAGCAGGGGTTTCGATGCTGGTGGATGGGGCCAAGGGCGCGGTGAAAATCAAGCCGGTGGCCACCTTCACCGCCGGGTTCGTTCTCATTTTGATCACCCTGGTGGTGGTGCTGAACCTGGTCAATTCCCGGGCAGGAAGGGCCATCCAGGCCACGCGGGATAACCGGATTGCCGCTGAATCCATGGGCGTGCCGGTGACCAAATACAAGATGATGGCGTTTGTCACAGCCGCCGTGCTGGCCGGCATGGCCGGAGCGCTGTACGGCCTCAATTCTTCCACCGTTATTCCCACCCAGTTCACCTTTAACCAGTCTATTAACGTGCTGGTGTTCGTGGTGCTGGGCGGCCTGGGCAACGTGCTGGGAAGCGTCGTGTCCGCCACGCTGCTCACCGTGCTGCCCGAAGTGCTGCGCGCCTTTGCCGATTACCGCATGCTGGTGTACGCTATCGTTTTGATCCTGGTGATGGTTTTCACCAACAACCCCACCATCCGCGCTTTTGCCGACCGGCTGTTTGCGCCCGTCAAGGCAATCTTCCGGAGAAGTAAGAAAAAGACCGCGGGAGGTGACGCGCAATGAGCCAGCTGCCAAAAAAACACCGCTCCGATACCAAAATGGTGCCGGTGCCGTCTCATTCCATCGTTCCGGAAAGAGACGTGAACGAGATTCCTGTGCTGGAAACCCGCCACCTGGGCATTGAGTTTGGCGGCTTGAAGGCAGTGGACGACTTTAACCTGACCATCGGCAAAACGGAAATTGCCGGGCTGATTGGCCCCAACGGCGCGGGCAAGACCACGGTGTTCAATATGCTCACCAAGGTGTACGAGCCCACCACCGGCGCGGTGCTGATCAACGGGAAGGACCTGCACGGCATGAGCATTGTGCAGGCCAGCAAATTGGGCATCGCTCGCACGTTCCAGAATATCCGCCTGTTTGATAAAATGACAGTGGAAGAAAATGTGCGCATCGGCCTGCATAATCAAATTAAGTATGATATGTTCTCTGGCATCTTCCGCCTGCCCCGGTACTGGAAGCAGGAAAGGAAGCAGCATGAAAAGGCCATGGAGCTGCTGGATATTTTCGGCATGCAGGACCTGGCCGACGAGGAAGCGGGCAGCCTGCCCTACGGCGCCCAGCGGCGGCTGGAAATCGTGCGAGCTTTGGCCACGGACCCCAAGCTGCTTCTGCTGGATGAACCTGCCGCCGGCATGAACCCCAAGGAAACGGAAGAACTGATGGAAAACATCGCCAAAATTCGCGATCAGTTCCAGATCGCCATCCTGCTGATCGAGCATGATATGAGCCTGGTTATGGGGGTGTGCGAGGGCATTTGCGTGCTGAATTTCGGCAAAGTCATCGCCAAGGGCACGGCGGATGAGATTCAGGCCAATCCCGTGGTGATCGAAGCCTATCTGGGCAAGAAGAAGGAGGGCTGACCATGACGACACAAATTTCGCAGGCGGCCCCGCTGCTGAAGGTCAACGATATTCACGTGTACTATGGGGCGATCCACGCCATTAAGGGCATTTCCCTGGAGGTGCACCAAGGAGAGATCGTCACCCTGATCGGCGCCAACGGCGCGGGCAAATCCACCACGCTGAACACCATTGCCGGGCTGCTTAAGCCCCGGCAGGGCGCCATCGAAATGAACGGCGCGTCCATTCAAGGCACCGGCGCGTCCAAGATGGTCAGCAAAGGCCTGGCCCTATGCCCCGAAGGCCGCCGCATTTTCCAGCAGATGACCGTGAAGGAAAACCTGGAAATGGGCGCGTACAGCCGCCCCAAGAGCGAAATCAATGCTTCGCTGGAGGAAATGTTCCAGCGCTTCCCCCGCCTGAAGGAGCGGGAAAAGCAGGTGGCAGGCACCCTGAGCGGCGGCGAACAGCAGATGCTGGCCATGGCCCGGGCCCTGATGAGCAAGCCCCGCCTGCTCATGCTGGATGAGCCCTCGATGGGCCTGGCGCCCATCCTGGTGGAGCAGATTTTCTCCATCATTACTGAGCTCCATGGCTCCGGCGTCACTGTGCTGCTGGTGGAGCAGAACGCCCAAATGGCCCTGCAGGTGGCCGATCGGGCCTACGTGATGGAAACGGGCCTGATCACCATGCAGGGCCCGGCCAACGAACTGCTGCATAACGACGCGGTGCAGAAGGCCTACCTGGGGTCGTAAGCGCGGCGGCATGCCGCTCTCCTGCCATTTCCCGACCGAGTGGCGACAATTTTTTCCACATTCTAAAAAGACCATGCCGTTATTTCTGGCATGGTCTTTGCTGTATATGGGTCTGGGGTGCGAAGGCAGGCTGCCGCTTATCCCCTGTTCTGCGCTTCCACCAGGCGCACGCCGCAGTATTGTTCCCGCAGCTTGGGCTTTTCGATTTTGCCGGTGGGGTTCCGGGGTACGTCGGCAAAGATGATTTTCCGGGGGCGTTTGTACCGGGGCAGATCCAGGCAGAAGTGGTTAATTTCCTCCTCGGTGCATGCCATGCCGGCCTTGATTTGGATGATGGCGGCGGCAATTTCGCCGAGCCGGGGATCGGGCAGGCCAATGACGGCCACATCGTGAATTTTGGGATGGGCGGCCAGGAAATCCTCGATCTGGACGGGGTAGAGGTTTTCGCCGCCGGTGATGATCACGTCCTTCTTCCGGTCCACCAGGAAGATGAAGCCGTCCTCATCCTGCTTGGCCATATCGCCGGTGTGGAGCCAGCCGTCCTTGAGCACTTCGGCGGTGGCCTTGGGGTCGTGATAATAGCACTTCATCACGCCGGGGCCCTTCACGCACAATTCGCCCACGTCCCCCGGCTGCACCTTTTCATCCTTTTCATTCACAATTTTGCATTTCCAGCCGAAGCCCGGCACGCCAATGGCGCCCACCTTGTGCACGTTTTCCATCCCCAGGTGCACGCAGCCGGGGCCGGTGGATTCGCTCAGGCCGTAGTTGGTGTCGTACTTGTGATGGGGAAAATATTGCAGCCAGTGCTTGATCAGGGACGGGGGCACCGGCTGGGCGCCGATGTGCATCAGCCGCCACTGGGACAATTGGTAATCTTCCAATTTCACGTCGCCCCGTTCGATGGCGGCCAGGATATCCTGGCACCAGGGCACCAGCAGCCACACGATGGTGCATTCTTCCCAGGAGACCGCGTCCAGGATGGCCTTGGGGCTGTTGCCCTTCAAAATCACCGCTCGGCTGCCGGTGAACAGGCTGCCGAACCAGTGCATTTTCGCGCCGGTGTGATACAAAGGCGGAATGCACAGGAACACGTCGCTGTGGGTGGTTTCATGGTGTATGGCTTCCATCCGGGCGGACTGCATCAGCGCCGCATGGTCCAGCAAAATGGCCTTGGGGAAGCCGGTGGTGCCGGAGGAATAGTAGATGGCGGCGTCGTCCGTGTCCTCGATGAGCACCTTGGGGGCGGAGGAGGAGCAATTGGCCACCGCTTCGTTGTAGCTTTCGGCAAAGCTGGGCCGGTTGTCCCCCACGAAGAACAGGATTTTTTCCCCGCTGATCTTGGGCACAATGTCCTCCACCCGGCCGATGAACTCCGGGCCGAAAAAGAGCACATCCGCATCCGCCAGGCGGAGGCAGTATTCAATTTCGTCCGCTGTGTAGCGGAAATTGAGGGGCACCGCGATGGCGCCGGTCTTGAGAATGCCAAAGTAAATGGGCAGCCATTCCAGGCAGTTCATCAGCAAAATGGCCACCTTCTGCCCTTTCCGGATGCCCCGGCGCAGCAGCATGTTGGCCACCCGGTTGGCTTTTTCGTCAAACACGCTCCAGGTGATCTCCCGCCGGTAGGGCGCAGCGGCGGTGGGCTGGATGAGCTCATACTCCCGCCAGGTCACCTTGGGCGCTTCCGTCACTTCCGGATTGATCTCCACCAGGGCCACTTCTTCGCCGTAGAGCTTGCTGTTGCGTTCCAGCAGATCGGTAATGGGCATTGCAGCGTCGTCCTTTCTGAATGGCGGAAGGGTCCGCACTTTATTGCTTTTATGCACTAAAGAATCATACACCATTTATGAAAGATTGTCAAGGGCTTTGTTTGCGCGGATTCAAAATGAAAAAAACTGCGCAGCCCCGTGGCGTGCGCAGTGAAAAAGATTTTCAGTTTGCAGGAGACGGGCGGAGGATATCCGCCCCTACGATCATTTTTTCCTGATCATTTGGGAGTGATTGCTTGCTTTTCACGGTTCCCCCCGCCTGTCAGCATCCTTTACCTGTAAATAATCTCTTCCCGCTTGGGGCCGTTGGACAGCATGGTGAGCGGGCAATCGATCTGCTTTTCGATGAATTCCACGTACTGGCGGCATTTTTCAGGCAGGTCCTCATACTTGGTGATACCGCGAATATCCTGCTTCCAGCCGGGCAGGGTGACATACACCGGCTTGGCCTTTTCCACCAGGGGGGTGACGGGGAAGTTGGTCACTTCCTGGCCGTCGATCTCATAGGCCACGCAGACCTTGATTTCGTCCAGGTAGCCCAGCACATCCAGGTTGGTCATTACGCAGTCGGTGGCGCCCTGCATCATGCAGCCATAGCGGGTGGCCACCGCGTCGAACCAGCCCACTCGCCGGGGACGGCCGGTCTTGGCGCCGTACTCGCCCGCGTCGCCGCCGCGTTTGCGCAGCTCTTCCGCTTCTTCGCCGAACAATTCCGTGGTGAAGGGGCCAGCGCCCACACAGGAGGAATAGGCCTTCGTCACGGCAATTACCTGTTCAAAGGCCGTGGGCGGCAACCCCGCGCCCACCATGCCAAAGCCCGCCAGGGGCGAAGAGGAGGTGGTGAAGGGGAAGATGCCGTGGTCCGGGTCCCGCAGGGTGCCCAGCTGGCCCTCCAGCAGGATCTTTTTGCCGTCCTTCACGGCCTTATGCAGGTACTGAGCCACATCGCAGATCATGGGCTTGATCTGCTGGGCCAGGGCGTAATATTTTTCGGTCAGGATATCGACGTCCAGCAGGGGCTTGTGGTACAGGTTTTCCAGCATGGCGTTTTTGAGCCGGGCGGCGTTTTCCAGCCGGGCGTGGAGGATTTCCTTGTCCAGCATCTGGCACAGCTGCACGCCGATCTTCATGTATTTGTCGCCATAGAAGGGGGCGATGCCGGATTTGGTGGAACCAAAGGACGCTTTGCCCAGCCTTTCTTCCTCGTAGCAGTCAAAGGCCACGTGGTATTCCATCAGCACCTGCACCCGGTCGGAAATCAGCAGGCGCGGCATGGGCAAGCCCCGGTCGGTGATGGTTTTCAATTCGTTCAGCAGCGCTTCAATATCCAGCGCCACGCCGGGGCCGATCACATTCACCACATGCTTGTGGCACACCCCGGAGGGCAGCAGGTGCAGGGCAAATTTGCCGTATTCATTGATGATGGTATGCCCCGCGTTGGCCCCGCCCTGGAAGCGAACCACGATGTCGCTGTCCTGGGCCAGCATGTCGGTAATTTTTCCCTTGCCTTCATCGCCCCAATTGGCGCCCACAATTGCACGTACCACGGTAAAAATCCTCCTTTGTTTTATGCGGGAGAACTGCTTTTGTGTCACAAGCGGTTTCCCCCGCGCCCCTTCCGAAAACCGCTTCGGAAGAAGAAGCGTTGATGCTTTCTTACAACCCTTCCAATCGTTCCAACCGTTCCAATCGTTTCGCGCTGCTTTGGGCGGGCCTTAATCCATCCCCGCGTTTTTTAGCGTTGTTTGGTTTTACAGCACGTCCACGATTTTTTGTACCGCCGCCTGGGTTTTTTCCAGGGTGTTGAAGGCGGTCAGGCGGAAATAGCCTTCGCCGCAGGGGCCAAAGCCTTCCCCGGGGGTGCCCACCACGTGGGCCTTGCGCAGCAGCAGGTCGAAGAAATCCCAGCTCTTCATTTCATTTGGCGTTTTCATCCACACATAGGGGGAATGAACGCCGCCAAACACCTGCACGCCGGCCTTTTGCAGCCCTTCCCGGATGACCTGGGCGTTTTTGCGGTAGTAGTTGATGCTTTCCATGATCTGCTTCTGGCCGTCCTCCGTATAAATGGCGGCGGCAGCCCGCTGGACAGGGTAGGACACGCCGTTGAACTTGGTGGCTTGGCGGCGGCCCCACATCTTATTGAAATGGCCGCCCTGGTAGCTCAGCTCCCGGGGCACGATGGTGTAGGCGCAGCGGGTGCCGGTGAAACCGGCGGTTTTGGAAAAGGAGCAGCATTCGATGGCGCACCGCTTGGCCCCGGGCACCTCGTAGATGCTGCGGGGGATGTTCTCATCGCTGATAAACGCCTTGTATGCCGCGTCGTAAATGATCAGGGCGTCGTTTGCAAGGGCGTAATCCACAAACGCCTGCAATTGCGCCTTGGTCAGCACCGTGCCGGTGGGATTGTTGGGGTAGCACAGGTAAATCACGTCGGCCTTTTCCTGCGGCAGCGGCGGCACAAAGCCGTTTTCGGCGTTGGTGGGCAGGTAGATGAGATGGGTCCATTTGCCGTTTACGTAATCTCCCAGCCGGCCGGCCATGGCGTTGGAATCCACATACACGGGATACACAGGGTCCGTGACGGCGATGCGGGCGTCGGCGGCGAACAGCTCCTGCAAGTTGCCCACGTCGGATTTGGCCCCGTCGGAGATGAACACCTCGTCCCGGCCGATCTTGACGCCCCGGGGCGCGTAATCCCCGGCAATGATGGCGTCAATCAGGAAATCATAGCCAAAATCCGGGCCGTAGCCGTGGAAGCCCTCGAAGGTGCCCATTTCGTCGGCGGCCTGCTTCAGCGCGTCCACCGCCGCGGGGCACAGGGGCCGCGTCACATCGCCAATGCCCAGGCGCAACAGCTCAACCCCGGGGTTTTCCGCCTGGTAATCCTTCACCCGCCGGGCCACCTCAGCGAACAAATAACCGGCCGGCATGGCCGCCAAATGCGTGTTGATGTTCATCGGATGCCTCCATCAAATCCGTTAGGTCGTAGAATCCATTATGCGTAATTCGCCGGATGCGTTGAAGGGCGGCCAGCCCTTTGACCTCAATTCGCAGGGTCTGGGCGCCGGCCTGAGGAGAAAATTTTTGGAGGACAGCTTGCCGCCCGAAGAAAATTTTTATTCCTTTCAAATTTTCCGGCCGTGAACCGCAGGTTCACAGGAAAATTTGCAATCCCATGAAATGAAATTGATTTCATTTCATGGGCTCAGTCCCCCAGCCATTCCCCATCGTACACGAACGCCGCGGGGCCGGACTGGTAAACATGGTTATCCTCGGCGCTCCACTGCAATTGCAGGTTGCCGCCGGATAATTTCATCTGCACGGTGCGGTCGCTCAAGCCTGCCAGCACCGCCGCCACCAGCGCCGCGCAGGCGCCGGTGCCGCAGGCCAGGGTTTCGCCCGCGCCCCGCTCCCACACGCGCATCTGCAAAATGCCCCGGTCAATCACCCGAACGAATTCCACATTGGTGCGCCGGGGGAACAGGGGATGGTGCTCGATCATGGGCCCGATGGTGGGCAGATCGATCACTTCCGGGTCCCGCACGAACAGGACGGCGTGGGGGTTGCCCATATTGACACAGGTGATGAACAGCGTCTGCCCCATGATTTGCAGCCGGTGGCGCAGCACCATTTCACCGGGCAGATCCACAGGGATCAGCTTGGGGTTCAATTCCGGAGTGCCCATATCGGCCCTCACCCGGGCCACCTGGCCGTCCTCCACCGTAAGCCACAACTGCTTCAAGCCGCTCTTGGTGGCGATGGTCAATTCGGTTTTCTTGGTCAATCCCCGCTCATAGACGTATTTGCCCACGCACCGGATGCCGTTGCCGCACATATCGCCTTCACTGCCGTCGGCATTAAAAATCCGCATGCCGAAATCTGCCGTATCGCTGGGCTCGATCAAAATTAACCCATCGCTGCCTACGCCGTAGTGAGGCTTGCTCATGACGATGGCCATGCGCTCCGGATCCCGCACGATCTCTTCAAAACAGTTGATGTAAATATAATCGTTGCCGATGCCATGCATCTTGGTAAACCGCATCGCTGCCGCCTCCCTTCCCTTGCTTCCTATGTTGCGCAGCGCAAAAAGGTTACATGCGCTCCGGCGCGTTCACGCCGATCAGGTACAGCCCCGTTTTGATCACCTGGGCTGTGGCCCGGGTCAGCTGGATGCGGGCCGCGGTGGATGCCGCATCGTCGTCCAGGATGCGGTGTTCGTAGTAGAATTTGTTGTAGGATTTGGCAATTTCCGTGGTGGCCCGGGTGACGATGGAGGGCTCATTGCGCAGAGCCGCTTCAGCCACCGCTTCGGGGAAGCGGGACAGGAGGCGGAGCAGCGCCTGGGCCTCGTCGTCGGTCAGCGCGGCGTAATCGGGCCCGGGCAGGTTTTCCGGCGCTTTGCGCAAAACGGAGCAGCACCTGGCGTGGGTGTACTGCACGTAGGGGCCCGTTTCGCCGTCAAAATTCAGCGCCCGATCCCACCAGAAATCGATATCCTTGATTCGGTTGTTTTGCAGAGTGGCGTACACCACCGCGCCCACGCCCACTTGCCGGGCCACTTCTTCCTTGTTTTCCAGGTTGGGGGATTTTTCGTTGATGATATCCAGCGCCTTCTGCTGGGCCCGGGCCAGCAATTCGTCCAGCAGCACCACATGACCCTTCCGGGTGGCCATGGCCTGGCCCTCATAGGATACCATGCCGAAGGCCACGTGCTTGCATTCGTCTTTGGCCCAGTCATAGCCCATCAGCTCCAGCACCTTGAACAGCTGCTTGAAATGCAGATCCTGCTGGTAGGCCACGATGTACAGGCTCTGGTCGAAATGATAGGTTTCCTTGCGGTAGATGGCGGCGGCGATATCCCGGGTGTGGTACAGGGTGGTGCCGTCGGATTTCAGGATCAGGCAGGGGGGCATGCCGTAGTCCTCCAAATCCACGATTCGGGCCCCGTCGGATTCCCGGAGCAGGCCCTTTTCTTCCAGTTCCTTTACCACCCGGTCCGTCTTGTCGGCATAGAAGCTCTCCCCGGCGTAGCTGTCAAAATGCACGTCCAGGATGTCGTACACCTTCATGGCGTCCTTGAGGGTCACATCCTTGAACCACTGGAAAATTTCCAGCGCTTCTTCGTCGCCGTCTTCGATTTTTTTGAACCAGGCCCGGCCCTCGTCCTCCAGGGCGGGGTTCTTTTCGGCTTCCTCGTTAAAGCGGACGTACAGTTTGGTCATTTCGTCCACGCCGCCTTTTTCCACGGTTTCCTTATCGCCCCATTTTTTGTAGGCGCAGACCATTTTGCCAAACTGGGTGCCCCAATCGCCCAGATGGTTGATGGACACCGTTTTCCACCCCTGGAAATCGTAAATGCGCTTGAGCGAATTGCCGATCACGGTGGTGGATAAGTGGCCCAGGTGGAACCGCTTGGCGATGTTGATGGAGGAATAGTCCATGCACACGGTTTTGCCCTTGCCATCCTCGCTGCCGCCCCATTTTTCCGGCGCGGCCATGATGGCGGAAAGCAGCTCCTTGGCGAAATTCTCCCGGTTAAAGAAGAAATTCAGATAGCCGCCCACGCATTCCACCCGGGCAATTTCCGGATGCGCGTCCGCCGCGGCCAATTTCTGCGCGATCATGGGCGGGCCCATGCGCAGGGCCTTGCTCAACTTAAAGCAGGGAAAGGCATAATCGCCCAGAGCGGGGTCCGGCGGCACCTCCAGCAGGGTGGCCAAATCCTCCGGCAGCTCCTGGGCCTGGGGGAACGCGGCACGGACCATTTCCCCGGTCAGATCGGCAATGCGCTGTTTCATATCCATAAAAAGCGAGTCCTCCTGAAATCCAAAATAGCAATACACTTTATAATACCATAATTGGCAATAATTCGCAACGCGCAGGCCCGCCAAATTTCAAATTTCCTTTTTTGTTATTCTGTGATATACTGAGAAAAAACAATCGTTTTTGAAGGAGGCATACCCTGATGAGAATCGGTTTAAGCTCCTATTCCTTGGATAGGGAAATCAAATCCGGCCGGATGACGCTGGGCGGCGCCATTGAGTGGGCCGCCCGCAACGGGGCTGAGTGTATCGAGTTGGTGCCCTTTGCTTTTCGGTTTGACGATCCGGAGACGGGCAGGATCGACGAAGAAAAAATCAAGGCTGTGCGCCGCCACGCTTTGGACGCCGGGGTGCCCCTGGTGAATTACAGCGTGCTGGCGGATTTTTGCAAGGAAGGGGAAGCGCTGGACAAGGAAATTGCCCGGGTGAAGCACGAGGTCGATATCGCCGCGGCCCTGGGCGTGCCCAAGATGCGGCACGACGTATCGGGCTTCCGCCGGCCCCAAAGCCAGAACACCAGCGCGGATTTTGACCGGTGGTTGCCGGTGATGGCTGCCGCTGCCAAAGAAGTGACCCGGCATGGCAAGGAAGTGGGCGTGAAAACCATGATTGAAAACCACGGCTTCTTCGCCAACGGCTGTGACCGGGTCGAAAGGGTGCTCCAGCTGGTGGATGATGAGAACTACGGCCTGCTTCTGGACACCGGCAACATCGTCTGCGTGGATGAGGACGCTTCCGTGGCCGCGGCCCAGCTGTCCCCCATCACGAGGATGGTGCATTTGAAGGATTTCTATATCCGCACCCGGGACCCTGGGGACAGCACCCAGTTTGACTGCGCCGGCAGCTGGTTCCGCTCCCGGGGCGGCAAATACCTGCGGGGCGCCATCCTGGCCCAGGGCGACCTGGATATTTACGCCGTGCTCCATTCCCTGAAGGCGAATGGCTACGACGGGGATATTGCCATTGAGTTTGAGGGCCTGGAAAGCGCGCCCTACGCCTGCGCCGTCAGCATGGCCAACGCTCGGCGGATCTGGGAGGAAGTGTAAGAATAGAACCTGTTTCTAAATTCGGAAAGATGCATTTTCGGTGTCTCAGGCTGCACTTTGGCGTTGTTTTTCCTCGATTGCTCCTTCGGCCCAGGGCTTCCGCATGGCCTGCGCGGAACATGCTCCACTGGAGCATGTTCCGGGCGCTTCGGCCCCAGTAAACCATCGTCAAAGCGCCTTGAATTGCAGCCCAATTCGCTCGAAACTGCACATTCCTTATTTTAGAAACAGACTCTAAATCGTGTCTAAAATATTGAATCTATGGGTGTCTTTTTTGCCCTGGTGTTGCTTCTCTCCGGTCAGCTTAGCCAGAACCCAAAATCCATCCCATATCTTTCAACATTTTAGTTGTGATTTAGTATAAGAATAAAAAGGCGGGGGAATCCGTTCTTTGATGGTCAAAGCCCGCCCCCGACTTTATCGCCTGCTGGCGAGGGGCAAACTGAGAAAACGTCGCGTAACGCGCGGCGTTTTTTGCATTTCAATCAAAATGAATGTGGCAGTACCCATCCGGGTGCTTTTCCAGGTATTTTTGGTGGTATTCCTCCGCTGGGTAAAAATTTTGCAGCGGCAGGTGCTCGATGGCCAGGGGCCGGTCATATTGCTGGGCCAAATCTGCCAGGGCGGCGTCGATGATGGGCGCGTCGGCGGGGTCGGTGTAATAAATGCCGGTGCGGTACTGGATGCCGAAATCCCCGCCCTGGTGGTTAACGGCGGTGGGATCGATTACGGCAAAATATTTTTCAAGCAATGCGCGCAAAGGCAGCACGGCGGGGTCATATGCGATCCGCACGGTTTCGGCGTGGCCCGCGTGGGCTTTCACCTGCTCGTAAGACGGCCGCTCGATTGGCCCGTTGGCGTAGCCCACCTCCGTTTCGGTCACGCCATCCATCAAATCAAAATACTTTTGGCAGCCCCAGAAGCAGCCGCCGGCCAGGTAAATGGTGCTCATGCCTTATTCCTCCATCATCATGGTCGTTTCGATGACGCGGGCGAATGCTTCCAGGCCCCGCTGGTCGTTTTCGTCAAACCGGTTGAACCGCGGGCTATCCATATCCAGCACGCCCACTACCTGGCCGCCCTGCCGCAGGGGCACGACGATTTCTGCGTTGGACGCGCCGTCGCAGGCAATGTGGCCGGGAAACGCGTGTACATTATCCACTCGCTGGGTGGCGTTTTGTGCCCAGGCTGTGCCGCACACGCCTTTGCCCTTGGCAATGTGGATGCAGGCCACCTTGCCCTGGAAGGGGCCCAGCACCAGCTTGTCCCCCCGCACCAGGTAGAACCCGGCCCAGTTGAGATCAGGCAAGGATTGATACAGCAAGGCCGACGCATTGGCAAGCAAGGGCACCCAGGCTCGCTCGCTGTCCGAAAGGGCCTGCATTTGCTGGCACAGCAGCGCGTAATCCATGTTCATCCGCTCCTTCCGTCCCTATTGTACGATAAAATCCCCCGTCTGTAAATATTTGCTTCAAAACGGGCAAACATACGGAGGGAGGCGCATAGAATGGTTCCGTTGATTTTTGTGATTTTGTTTTTGCTTTTGATCACGCCGGTGAAGGTGGGCGTGGTGCTGTGCCTGGGCGGCGGGCCCGTTCGGGGCGAAATCGGGGTGATGCTCTGGGGCGTGCGATTGCAGGGGCGATTTGAACTCAAGCAGGGGAAGCCCGCTTTGTCCTTCCGGGGCAAACCACTGCACCTGCCCCACCGGAAAACAAACCGTCCATCCTTGCTGCCCATGCTCAAAAGCCTGCTGGGAAACGGCGTTCCATCGCCTTTCCGGCCCGCCATCTCCATCCTGAAGGCGGAAATCATCGTTGATGTGGGGCTGCAAGACGCGGCGACCGTGGCCCTGCTGACGGGGCTTTTGCGCTCGGCGTCCGTCTGGCTTCCCGTGCTGAAAATCCATGCCCGGCCCTGCTTTGGCGGCTCCTCTGCCCTGCATGCCCGCTGCATAGCGGAAGGCCGGCTGGGCATGCTATTGGCAGCGTATCTTCTGGCGAAGCAGGGCCGGAAGCAAAAGGAGGAACAACCATGGATCATCCCATCGGCAACCTGATGCAGACCACATTGGAAAATATTAAGGACATGGTGGATGTGAACACCGTCATCGGCGAACCCATCCCCACGGTGTCCGGCCCCACCATCATTCCGGTATCGAAGGTCAGCTTCGGCTTTGTGGCCGGGGGCGGGGAATATGACGCGTCCAAGCAGCCCGCCAATTTGAGCCTGCCCTTTGCTGGGGGCAGCGGCGCGGGGGTATCGGTGCAGCCGGTGGGCTTCCTGGTGGTGAGCGAGGACGGGGTGAAGGTGCTGCCCGCCCAGTACGTAACGCCTTTTGACCGGGTGGTCAACGCCGCGCCCCAGTTAATGGAGGATATTCAGGCGCTGGTCAACAAAAAGAAGCAGAACCAAAAGGAAGTTACCGCATGAAGAAAATGATCGCGGGGCTGCTTGCCGCCCTGGTTTTTCTGCATCACGGCGCCGCCCTGGCCGACGCCCGCTCCGCCGTGCTCATCGAAGCCAATACAGGCCGGGTGCTGTATGAGCAAAACGCCCATGAAGCCCTGCCCATGGCCTCCACCACCAAAGTGATGACGGCGCTGCTGGCCATTGAGCGGGGGGATGTAACGTCCACCGTGACCACGGGCAAGAACGCCTTTGGCGTGCCGGGCACCAGCATTTACCTGGCCCTGGGGGAACAATTGACCCTGGAGCAGATGCTCTACGGCCTGATGCTCTCCAGCGGCAATGATGCAGCCGTGGCCATTGCCGAGCATATCGGCGGCACAGTGCCGGATTTTTGCCGGATGATGACCGAACGGGCGGAGGAAATCGGCTGTGAAAACACAGTGTTTTCAACCCCCCACGGCCTGCCCGCCGATGGCCACCACACCACTGCCTGGGATCTGGCCCTCATCGCCCGGGAGGCCATGAAGCAGCCCCTGTTCCGCCAAATCGTTTCCACCCAGCGGGCCACGCTGCCCTGGGAGGGCCACGAGTACGACCGGGTGCTGAACAACAAAAATAAGCTCCTGGCCACCTACCCCGGGGCCATTGGCATCAAAACGGGCTATACCAAAGCGGCTGGCCGGTGCCTGGTGTTTGCGGCGGAGCGAGCGGGGCTCACGATCATTGGCGTGGTGCTCAACTGCCCGGATTGGTTTGACCGGGCGGCGGGGCTGCTGGACTGGGGATTTGAAAACTGGCAGCAGGTGACGCTGCTCAGCGCCGGGGAAACGGTGCGCACCGTGCCAGTGGACCGGAGCACGGCGGAAAGCGTGCGGGTGATCGCGGCCCAGGATGTGGCCGCCCCGGTGGCCGTCGACGCCTGGCCTGACCTAATCATCGATCTGCCGGATACCCTGCCCGCGGGGATTGAAAAGGGGCGGCAGGTGGGCACCGCGTCCCTGGTCGATCAAGGGCAAACGCTGGTGACCGTGCCACTTATCACAGCCGACCTTGCCCCGGAGCAGACCTTTCGCTTCCACCTCACCCGTCTTACTACCCTCTGGCCCCTGGCCCAGTAGCGTCCCGCCGGTCCTGGCCGGCCTGTGGGCCGCCGCCGGCACCGTGCTGTGGCTAATGGAAAAACGGCGAATTTGACCGGGAACTTTGCCGATTTTCTTGACGGGCCCTGCCGAATCCTATATAATGAAAAAGCCATCGCGTATCGCAAAACACGCGGTGGCTTGCATGATTTTGATCGCCATAAGGCAATAAGCTTCGTGGAGGAAATACAAAGGAGACTGCTTATGCGTTTGCAAAAATATATGGCCCTGTGCGGCGTGGCCAGCCGCCGGAAAGCCGAGGAAATGATCGCCGCCGGGCAGGTGGCCGTCAATGGCGTCACCGTCACCGAAATGGGCGCCCAGGTGGAGGACGGGGACGAAGTGCGCGTGGATGGAAAAATCATCCGCCCCGAAGCGGAAAAGCGCTACGTCATCTACCACAAGCCGGCCGGGGAGGTGACCACCGTCAGCGACCCGGAGGGCCGCGCCTGCGTGCTGGATCATTTCCGGGATTATCCTGTGCGCATCTACCCTGTGGGTCGGCTGGATTACGACAGTGAAGGGTTGCTTTTGCTTACCAACGACGGGGCATTGACCGAGCGTTTGCTTCACCCCAGCCATCAGGTGGACAAGACCTACCTGGCCCGGGTGACCGGCCAGGTGGGGATGGAGGAAGTGCGCCAACTTCGCCAGGGCGTTTTGCTGGATGACCACAAAACATCCCCGGCCAAAGTGCGGGTGATCAAGCTGGAAACGTTTGCCACCCAGGTGCTGGTCACCATCCATGAGGGCCGCAACCGCCAGGTGCGAAGGATGTTTGAAGCGGTGGGCCACCAGGTGCTGCAACTGCGCAGGGTCCAGTTTGGTCCGCTGGACTTGGGCGACCTCCGGCGCGGCCAATGGCGGGAATTGACGGCAGAGGAAGTGCGGAAATTGCAGGCTTACCTGTGAAAAATATAAGCAGGGGAAAACGCGGGGGGAAAACGTTTTTTTCAAGCCCCCAAGCGGTTTCCCCCTGCACCCCTTTCCCAAAATGAAGGGGATGATTGCAAAACGAGCGATGCCGGCAATTTTTTCCCAGGAGATGGAAGGTGGTTTTGATGCCCTACGAATTGAAATCCGCCCGTTTTTTAGCGGCGGATATTTTGCGCCAGGCCGTCCGGCCCGGGGATGTGGTGGTCGACGCCACCATGGGCAACGGCCATGATACCCTCATGCTGTGCCAATTGGTGGGGGAAGAAGGCCATGTATACGCCTTTGACGTGCAGGAAAAGGCGGTGGAAAACACCCGCCGGCGGCTGATGGACGCGGGAGTGGCCGAAAGGGCCCATCTGTTCTGCCTGGGCCATGAGCACATGGCCGAGCAGGTGCTGGGGCCGGTCCGCGCTGCGGTGTTCAACCTGGGCTGGCTGCCCGGGGGCGACCATGCTGTTACCACCCGGTGGGAAACCACCCAAATCGCCATCGAAGCGGCCCTTTCCCTGCTGGAGAAAGGCGGGGTGCTGGTGATATGCGCCTATCCCGGCCACGCCGAGGGCGACCGGGAGCGCCAGGCGCTGGCGAATTTTCTGTCCGCCCTGCGGCCCCAGGCTTTCAACGTATTCCACCACCGCTTCCTCAACGCCGGGCCCGGCGCGCCGGAGTGCTTTGTGGCGCAGAAACAATAGCATAAATAAAAATCAGGGGGGAATCTCCTTCAAGAAAGCCGAAAAACTTGAAAATTTTAGCACTGATGAAACAAAGTGCTCCTGTTGATCGTCTTTATAGGCGAGCGTGACAAGGAGCCGTTTTTCTTTTTTACGAAGGAGGGATGCCCATGAAACGGTTGATGGTTCTGGTCATTCTGTGTTTGTTCATGCTTTTGCCCATCGCTTTGGCGGACGCGCCCATGCCCACGCTCCCGGAAGGGGATTTTTCCGTGCAGGATGTATCCCTGACCCTGGGCAAAAAATGGCCGGTCTTTACCGGCCCCGGGGAGGAATACCGGCAAGCCAACGCGGGCAAAGCTTCCGTGGGCACCAACGGCTGGGTGCAGGTGCTGGGCGGCGACCAGTGGAGCTATTTACTGGTGCAGTACGCCGTCAGCGATACGCGCCTCCGCATCGGCTGGATTTCCGTTGACGCCCTGCCTGAAAAGGAGCGGAATTTCGCCACCGTCTGCGCCCTGGGTGAACGCTTCCGCTGGCGGGAAAGCCACCTGAGCCGCTATGCCGAATTGACCGATGATCCCCTGCTGAGCCAGGAGCCCGTCATTCGCCTGCAAGCAGGAGAGACGGTGC
>JAFUFC010000134.1 GCA_017470095.1 Clostridia bacterium
GAAGCATCAAGGAGGCAATCGATTTTTAAGCGCATTGTATTGACCGGCGGCGGCACCGCGGGACATGTGACCCCCCACCTGGCCCTGCTGCCCCACTTGCTGCAAGAAGGCTACGACGTGCATTACATCGGCACGGAGGAAGGCATCGAGCACAAAATGATGACCCTGCCCGGAGTGACTTACCACAGCGTGAAAAGCGGCAAGCTGCGCCGTTATCACGACTGGAACAACTTTACCGACCCCGTCCTCGACATTGCCGGGGCGTTCCAGTCCGCCCGGCTCATGGGCCGGCTCAAGCCCGACGTGTGCTTTTCTAAAGGCGGCTTCGTATCCGTGCCGGTGGTGGTGGGCGCGTGGCTGCACCGGGTGCCCACGCTGTGTCATGAAAGCGATCTGACCCCCGGTTTGGCCAACAAAATATGCGGCAAATTTGCCAAGCGCATCGCCACCACCTTTCCCGAATGCGCCCAGTACCTGGGCAGCAAGGCGGTGTGCACCGGCACGCCCATGCGGCCGGAATTGTTTGCCGGCAGCCGGGAAAAGGGGCTGAAAATGTGCGGCTTCACCGGCCAGAAGCCCATCCTGATGATGATGGGCGGCTCCATTGGCGCCCAAAGCGTGAACAAAGCTCTGCGGGCGGCCCTGCCCCAGCTTTTGCCCGACTTTGACGTGCTGCACCTGACCGGCAAAGGCAACATTGACGAGAGCCTGAACGCTCTGCCCGGCTACAAGCAATTTGAATTCCTGTCCGCCGAGCTGCCCGACGCCCTGGCCTGCGCCGACTTTGTTTTGTCCCGGGCCGGCAGCAACGCCATCTGCGAATTCCAGGCCCTGAAAAAGCCTATGCTGCTGGTGCCCTACCCTAAGGGAGCCAGCCGGGGCGACCAGATTTTAAACGCCGAATCCTTCCGCCAGCGGGGCCTGTGTCACGTGCTGCTGCAAGAGAACATGACCGCCGATACCCTGACCCAGGCCATTCACGACCTGATGAATGACAAGCATACTTTGGTCAAGAACCTGACCGCCGCCCCCCCTGCCGACGGCACGGACGCGGTGCTCCGGCTGATTCACGAAATACAGAAATAATTTATACTATTGGAAGTCTAAAAAGATTGATATTCATGTTTTCAAGGGTGAATCTCAATATCTCCGTTAAAACAATCGGGCGCACTTTTCACCATCTACTGGGTGGTGAGTAAGTGCGCCCTTCCAACCTGTTTTTTCCCCCGGATGAGGTCCATGACAACTACCCCGCCGACCGCCTGATGCACGACATCGCACTGGCGCTGATGGCTGTGCAGACCCAGCCCAGGTCGCCGCTGGACACGTTCCCTACGATTCCATGGGTAGCAGGAAGCGGAGCAAATTTTGGGGTCGGCGGAGAATTCGGAAGTGACGACTTAGAAGGAAGCCTGACCCTGCTGGAGTATGTGTATGCCACCTGCAATGAACTGATGAAGAACGGCTGGCGCATGAAGGAAATCGACCAGATGGACATGCTGGACTCCCTGCGCCTGCGGGCATGGGATGCCAGCGGGGAGAAGGAAAAGAAAAAGCCCCGGCAGCGCTTCATTAATGAAGCCTGGCCGGGGGTGAAGCCGGGATGAAATCATTCGATATTCTTTAATCCTTCATACAGATCGTTGAATGATTTTTTTCTTGCACATCGTCCATAGGAAAACTCCTTGTTTTCGCCATATTCCAGCAGAAAGCACTTTGCCAATTCCTCTACAGTCTGCTCAAGTGTTGTGAAAAACTGCTGGTAAGCAAAATTGCTTGCACTTGATCCTTCTTCGAAGCAATTGGTAATTAACGATTCTGTCACCTGGTCTAATGGATACATCTTAATATGCATCAGCTCGTGAACTATCACTTCTTCAAGGTTTTCTTGCTTTGGATTAATAGCATTGAGCATAAGAATGGCTTTTCTATCGTCACAATCGATTTTGAAGTCACCGGTTTTCGACCATGACAGATCTTCAACAAGTTCAAGTTTCACGTCCCATGCGGGCGTAATCCGAAGTATCTTGATGTATTTATCAAATAGAGCTTCAATTCTCTGTTTGTCCATGATCTTCACCCTCCATGTGTCCTTATTCTGCCTTCCGGCATGGTTATCATTCTACCATTTCCCCGAATCTCCTGCAATCAAAAAGAGGTGAGCTTTTATGGCCGAAACCCTGCGCGAACTGGTGGTCGCGCTGTCGCTGGAAAAGGCAACCGAAGCTTCCATGTTTTGGACCGGAGGAGCCCCCTTGTAAACTTTCCAACGGAGGATGGTATTAATACACGCACTTCATGCCCATCCGGACCACTTTCCCGTTTTCCAGATAGTAGCTCAGAATGGCCATTCCGTTATCCTGGCGCAGATAGGCGTAATCGATCCGGTCATGGGTTTCATCCAAATGATATTTTTTCGCGTAACCCACCGCCTTATCGTAATAGATACTGCGGTCGCCGTTTTGGTCGCTGGCCTGGCCCATATCCCGGAACAGTTCGGTTATGTCCTTTTCGGTCATGCCAATCCTGGTTTTCCGGGGCCCGGCCACGGAAGAATTGGTAGTTTCGTAGGCATAGAGCAAATAGCCGGAATCCGCCATGGTGAATTTAGCGCTGCCCCAGCTGTAATGGAGCTGGATGGTGTTGCCCTCGACGGTGTCGTCTTCCGTATCCGTCTGGGAAGCAGGGTTGCCAAATTTTTTTACGAACGCTTCCCGGGTGGTTTTCATCAGGCTCACATCGGGGAATTCATCCGATTCATTGAAGTATTTTTTGAAGGGAACGTTGATCTTATAGGTGCGTTCCAGAATATTGCTCACCTTGCCGTACCCATTCACCGCCACGGCCTTGAGCGTGCTGCTGCCAGCGGGGAGATAGAAGGGTTCCCCATCGAAGATGGGAGAATTGGAGGTAGGCGTCTGCCCATCCACGGTGTAGTAAATGGTAATGTTGGTCAGCTTCGCCAGGATGGCCATCTCTTCCGGGGATTTATTCTGCTTCTGCCGCAGAATCATTTCATCCTCCGATTCGATGTGCTTGAGCCAGATGCGCTGGCGCTTTTCATAGGTGCCGGGAGCCAAGGAAATGCCTGGGGCCAAGGGCGTTGGCAGGCTGATGGTGTATTGGATGCGCATCTCGTCGCTGATCAGATCGCTGGAGACCGCCACGGCCCGGATGATGAAGCTGCCCTCTCCCAAATGAATGGGGGCGGTATACAGCGTGCCGTCCTCCGGCAGAATGCCCTCGTCGCCAAACAGATAATAAATATCGTAATCCTCGGCGGAAATCAGCCGCACATCCTGCTCATATTTTCGGGCGCCAGCTTCCTCGCTGGCCGTGGGCGTGGAAGGCAGCAGTTCTTCCCGCTGACGGCGGAAATAAGCGTCCTTGGTGTTTTCATAGGCCAATTTCAGGAAGCTCGAAAGCTCCAGCCGCCGGTCCTGGTTTTCCAGGATGCGCATCATTTCGGTGTAAGCGTAGGTGTTTTCCTTGTCCACCTCGGTGTACATCTTGGTGTACACCCTTTCGGCGTCGGCGGTGCGGCCGGCAGCCTCATAGGCGTCGGCCAATTGGGTCAGGCGGGCGTAAAGATCCTCCCGCTCCGGCTCCTGCTCCAGGGCTTTTTCATAGGTTTCGATGGCCCGGCCCACGTGGCCCTGGTCCAGCAATTCCTGGCCATAGGTCCACAGGGCAGTGGCGTCGGCGTCCCGCCCCAGGCGAGCCAGGATCAGCTGTCCCGAATCGGTCACCTTTAAAAAAACGTAACCGCCGATCACCGCGAAAATCGCCAGCACCAGCAAAACAGTAAACACCAGCGCCCAGTTGACCATCATCCGGTGCACGGGTTTAGCCAGGTCCTGCCGGGTGCGGCCGGTTTTGCCATTCGCGGCAGCCGCGGGCTGCAAAACGCCCTTGCGCACATTGGGCTTGCCCGCGCCTTCACTGCCAGGACGGCGCATAACCGGCCCGGTAGGCTCCGCAAAGGGCGAATCCACCGTCTCCATGGCGCTGCCGGTGCGGCCCGCGGAGGGCCTGTCCTCTTTGCCTTGGCGGCGGCCCGCGCTGCCTTCCCAAGACCGGGAAGCGCCGATTTCATACCCGCACTGATCACATACCACAGCGCCGTCTGGCAAGGAATTGCCGCAGCGTTTGCAGATCATTGGCTGTCACCTCGATTCCAAAACAGAAAATCATCAACGCAATGGATGCGTCAAACTTGTAGGATGCAGTGAAGGGCGGCAAGCCCTTCGCTTTCATTCCGCAGGGGTGGCTTGGCCGCCCCGAAGAGAAAATTTTTGGAGGGCAGCATGCCGCCCGGAAAAAAATTTTCCTTCCTTGCAGATTTTCCGGCCGCGACGCATCGCAGCGCAGGAAAATCTGTTTCATCCATATCAAATGCGCATGCATTTGATTGGCAGGGCTGCAACGCCGTCCGCCTTATTGCATTGACCGCATGGCCTCATACGCCGGGTCCTCCGCATCAAATTCCCGGATAGGAGCGTCGCCTCCCAGGGCCTCGATGGCGTTGCGCAGCTCGATATAATCCAAATACGGCGTTTCCTCGCTGGCAGCCAAGGCCTTCAGGGCCGGCAAGGCCCGCTCGTCGCCCAGCTGGCCCAGGCAATCGGCCATGATGGCCACCCGCTCCCGCCGGGATTGCAAAAGCGCCAACGCAGTTTCAAATACCGTTTCGTCCCCTGGGTACTTGGCCAACAAGGTCAGCAGCGCTTCCTGGCCATCCGGCGTAGCGCCCGGCAGGGCGGCGCGCATGGCGTCTACCGCCTGATCCCCCATGGAATCCAGGCTGTCCAAAGCGTTGTCCGCCAATTCATCCTCGCCTTCCTGGCGTTGAGCCTGCCAGGATACGTACATTTCCGCCGGGGCGGCGCTGCCAATTTCCCGCAGCAGCGTCACTGCCGCCATTTTCATTTCCTTGGTGGCCCGCTCCTTGGTGAGCAGGTTCATCAGCGCTTCTTCTGCTTCCATGCCCAATTCCGCGATGCGGTTCATCAGCATATCAGGCACTGGAATACGCTGCTTAAAATAATCCTCCATCCAGTTGACCAATTGCCGGGGCTGATCAAACTGGCTGAAATACTCCCCGGGCTTCATGCCGGAGAGCCAATTCACCGGCGTATCCAGAAAGGTTTCATACACCTCCGGCATGGCCGCTTCCATATCGTCATAGGTGCGGTATTTTTTGCTGTTTTCCTTCATCCACACAGCCAAATATCGCTCAAATTCCCGGTCAAAATTGATGCAGCGCATGGTATTTCACTCCTCGTTCATCCATTGAGCAAACCGGCGCAGGGTGCGCCGGACGCGTTTTTTCCCCGGAGCCGTCCGGTACAGTTCATCCGCTCGCTCCCGGTGGCCGGTCACGATCATCACATACAAAGCCAGGCACAGGGAGTAATGGGGCGCGCCCCCATCGCAGGCCCGCTTTTCCCCCTCCGGCATTCGCCGCCAGAGAGGAACGGCCAGGCGGTAAATGTCCTCTGGCTCCGCCACATCCCGCAACGCCATCACCAGCCAGTGCAGCAGCCGGTTCAGCCGGCCATACCGCAAACGCTGAGGAATGGCGCGCAGCTGGAAGCTAAGCACCGGCAGCATCATCTGCCGCCCCATATACAGGTCCGTTTCTTCCGGATGACGGCGATACCACAGCCCGGCGGCGTCATCCGGATCCAAATCCAATAAAGTTTCCAGCACCCTTTGCGCGTCCGCTCCGGCGCCCAGCCGCTTCATGCACAGGTACTTCAACCGAAGAAGGTCAACGCTGCATGGCGCTTTTTCCAGCAAACCATTCACCAGGGCCAAAGCATATTCCTCCGCGCCCGCGTCCCAGGCGGCGGCACAATATTTTTCGCAGCTGCTCAGTCCCCTGCACAGCATTTGGCCCTGCATCATGTACTGGGCCAAATGCTCTTCATCGCCCACTTGGGCGGCAGCCATGGCCAGCAGCATCACGGGCCGGATATCCCAAGGTGCTTCCCGGGCAGCCCGGCGGAAATAAGGCAGGGCCGCCTGAGGCTTTTGCATGGCGCCCATCAGCAGGGCGGCCTGGGCGGATTTGCCCTTGTTCCAAGCCCGTTGGGCCAGCACCCGGCCTTCTTCGACTCGGCCCCGGAGCAACGCCGCCTGGGCCTGACGGCACAGGGCCTGGCTGCGGGCCTGGCGCTTTTTCGCCGGTTGCCACGACCAAGGGTAGTTTTCCAGAGCATCCTGGGCCCGGTCGGCCCATTCCCCGTCGGGATCAACCCGCTGGCAAGCGTCAAAGGCTTCCTCTGCCAGGTCCTCCTGTTCCCGGTTCAGGGCGCAGCAGCCGATCAGGTAGCAGGCTTCCCCTGTCAATCCACCCCGGGCAACCGCCCGGACCAGGTATCTTTCCGCCGCCGTGGTACAATCCATGGCCAGGTACAGCCGGGCCAATTCCAGTGCTGTATCCGCATCGCCTGTTTTTTCCAGGGCCTTGCGCAGCAGCTTCACCGCAGCGGGACGTTTTTCCGGCGTATCATGCCGCCGTGCCCGGGACCGCCAATAAGCGGCCGATCGGTCAAAGGGCACCACCACCCGTTTCGTCATCGGCTGGCCCTCTGAAGCAAATCTTCCAGGTCCTGCCTTGTAAAGCGATGGGCCGTGCGGCAGAAATGGCAGGTCAGTTCCGCGCCGTTATCCTCCTCGATCAGCTGCCGCAGTTCCTGCCGCCCCAGGGCAATCAGCGCTTTTTCCATTTTATCCCGGCTGCAATCGCATTGATAACTCACCGTTTCCCGGGACAGAATCTTCATCTCCAGCCCATCAAACCAGGCTTTCGCCAAATCTTCCAGCGCCACATCGGCCACCTCCCGGCTGATGGCGCTGAAAAATACGGAGCGCAATTCCAATTGCTCCAATAATTCTTCGCTGCACCCCGGCATGGCCTGCACCAGCACACCGCCGGCGCTCAGGCAATACCCTTCGTGCACCAGGCATCCCAGGGCCACCAGGGAGGGCTGCTGCTCGCTGACGGTGAAATACTGGGCAAAATCCTGGCCCAGTTCGCCGGATACCAGCGCCGTTTGGCCGATATAGGGTTCCTTCATCCCCAGGTCTTTGATGACGGTCAACCGCCCGTTGCGGCCCACGATGCCGCCCACGTCCAAATGGCCGTCGGCTTTCAAGGGCAAATCGGCTTCCGGATGGTGGGCCGAAATTTTCACCCGGCCCCCATGGGCTACGGCGGTGATTTTGCCGATGGGACCGTCGCCTGCCACGGTGACGGTAACGGACGCATCCGGGTCCTTCATCATCACGCCCAGCATGGCCGTGGCCGTCATGGTGCGGCTCATGGCCGCCAGGGCGGTGGAGGAAGGCCGGTGAATGTCCGCCGACCTCCGGGCCATGGCCGTGGTGCGGCACAGCAATACCCGCGCCTGGCCGTCCATTAAGGTAATGTGCAGCATTTCGTCGGGGAGGTTCAATACGTTAAAATTTTCGTTCATCAATAATCTCCTAAACACTCGGCAGGCATGCCAGCCTCGCCGGGCAAAGATGCAGGGGGCATTTTTCCCCGCTGCGCCTAATTCTTTAAACTGTTCAGCGGCGCGGGGATGCGGCCGCCCCGGGCGATAAAGGCTTCGGAAGAGAAGGGGTGCACCGGGATCACCGGGGCCCGGCCCAGCAGGCCGCCAAATTCCACAAAATCGCCCACCTGCTTGCCAGGCGCGGGAATCACGCGGACGGCGGTGGTCTTGGTGTTGATCATGCCGATGGCGGCTTCATCCGCGATGATGGCGGAGATGGTGGCGGCGGAGGTATCACCGGGGACAGCGATCATGTCCAGCCCCACGGAGCAAACGCAGGTCATGGCCTCCAGCTTATCCAGCGTCAGCGCGCCGCAAGCCGCGGCTTCGATCATGCCGATATCCTCGGAAACGGGGATAAACGCGCCGGAAAGTCCCCCCACATGGGAGGAGGCCATCACGCCGCCTTTTTTCACCGCGTCGTTGAGCAAGGCCAGGGCGGCGGTGGAGCCGTGGGTGCCGCACCTTTCGATGCCCATTTCTTCCAGGATATGCGCCACGCTGTCGCCGATTGCAGGGGTAGGCGCCAAAGAAAGGTCCACAATGCCAAAGGGCACGCCCAAACGCTCGGACGCTTCCATGGCCACCAATTGGCCCACACGGGTGATGCGGAAAGCCGTTTTTTTGATCGTTTCGGCCACAACATCAAAGGATGCCCCACGCACCGTTTCCAGGGCCCGCTTCACCACGCCGGGGCCGCTGACGCCCACAGATACAGCGCAATCCCCCTCCCCTGGGCCATGGAACGCCCCGGCCATAAAGGGGTTATCCTCCACCGCGTTGGAGAAAATGACCAGCTTGGCGCAGCCCAGGCCATCCTGGTCCTTGGTGCGCTGGGCCAGCTGCTTGATGGCTTCGCCGCACAATCTGACGGCGTCCATATCGATGCCGGCCTTGGTGGAAGCCACGTTAACGGAGGAACACATCAACTCCGTTTCACTCAGCGCCTGGGGAATGGATTCGATCAGCCGTTTATCCGCCTCCGTCATGCCCTTTTGCACCAGGGCGGAATAGCCGCCGATGAAGTCAACCCCCGTTTCGTGGGCCGCTTTGTCCAGGGCCAGGGCCACGGGAAGGGGATCATCCACCGCGCCGGTAATCAGCGAAATGGGCGTGACGGAAATGCGCTTGTTCACAATGGGCACGCCGAACTCCCGCTCGATCTCCTGGCCCACCTTTACCAGATTTTCCGCCTGGCGGGCAATGCGGCTATATACCCGGCTGGCCAGGCGCTTGGTGTCGTCGCAGACGCAGTTGAACAGGGAAATGCCCATGGTGATGGTGCGCACGTCCAGCTTTTCCTGGTCGATCATGCGCAGGGTTTCCAGAATCTGACTGGTTTGAATCATGCTGGGCCTCCCCATCAAATTTGATGCATTGCTTCAAAAATTTCGTTTTTCTGGATGCGGATCTGCAAGCCCATGGCCTTGCCCAGCCGGTTCAGGTCATCCTGCAATTCGTCAAAGGGACAAGTGGGCTCGCTCAAGTCGACCACCATTACCATGTTGAAAAATCCGTCCACGATGGTCTGGCTGATATCCAGAATGTTGATCCCCCGGTCAAACAGCACATGGCTCACCTTGGCAATGATGCCCTTGCGGTCAAACCCCAACACCGTCACCACGGCCTTCGATACATTCGCCATCCGAAAAGCCTCCTTCTGCATAAAGGTACAGGTTATATTATACCGCATGTACGGCCGGTTTTCAAGGGCAGGCCATTGGGAGACGCTGTTATAGAAATGGGATTGCCGCGCAGCAGTTCTTTTTTGCAAGCCAGAGAAAAGCATGAAGCCAAGGGCCTCCAAAAAAGGAGGGGCGGATGCTATCCGTCCCTTCGGTTAACCATGGTTTTTTTGCTGTTTTTCTTTCGTTCGGCTGTTTTCAAACAGCGCTTTTTCCTTTTTATTCAATTTTGATCCCGTACATGAAGGAATTGTCCTTGCTGCTGGTGCCGATAACCAGGTAATCCTTGTACACGGCGGGGCTGCCCTGAATGGTGCCGCCCAGGTCCAGCGTGGCGCGGACGGAGCCGGTGCGGGCGCTGAGCATGGTCAGCTTTCCGCTATAATCGCCCTGGATGATCCAGGCCTCGCCCTTTTCATTGTACACAGCCACAGGCGAAGAAATGGCTTCGGCGCTCAGGCTCTGCTCCCAGGCCACCTTGCCGCTGCCCTTATTGAAAGCGATGATCCTGCTGCCGCCGCCCCGCACCTTGTTGACGGTGTAGATGACCAGATCGCTGATGCTGTGCTGGCCTACCACCGGGCTGGCCTTGCAACCGGAGAGCTGGTCCTTATCGTAGGTGCAGGAGATATCGTAGCTCCAGAGCACATCGCCGGTCAGGGCGTCGATCTTGCGGATGGTCACATCGGTATCGGCGGCGTTTTTCTTGGGAGCCTTCAAGCGGTTATAGCAGGTATTGCCGGTATACAGGCTCACGCCGGTATCGCCTTCCATATCCAGGGCCAGGATATCGGTGTTGTCGCCGTTATCGATGGCCCAGACGGTCTGCATGGTGTCGGTGTCCACGCAGCGGACGATGCCGTACGTGTCGGCCATATAGACGTATTTATCGTACATGGCCACGCTGGCTTCCACGTTCACCTGGTTGTCCTTTTCCGCGCCGGCCTTGGTGCGCAGGAAGTTGATGGACTGGTTCACGGCCATATTGTTCTTGGCGTCGGGGTCCTTGGCGTTGGGATAGGTGAAGGTGGTGTTCAGGTCGACGGTGTACAGGATGCCGTTCTCCCCGGCCACAATCATGGCGTCGTTATCGTAGAGGAAGAGCGCGGTGCCGTCGAAGGCGCCGTTGGTGGCGTACTGGGGCCGGCTGCTGCTCTTGGCGCCGTTGATGAAGAAGGCTTTTTTACTGTTGGTCAAGTTAAAGACGTGCAGACCGATCTCGCCGGTCTTACCGGATAATTTGGAAATGCCCTGGCCCACACTGAGCAGGGGACGGCCCAGCGCGTCGATGGACACGCTGCCCTTGAGCGGATAGCCCACGTTGATGGGGTCCCGGGTGGGCGTGCCGTCTTTGATATCCAGGAAATGGATCTTGCCGTCCTGCCCGCCGAAGATCACTTCCCGCAAGCCGGTGGTGTTCTTCTTTTCGTCGTACAGGTTCATCATCTCCCGGACTTCCTTGGTCCATTTGATGATGGCGGGCTGGCCGGTCCAGCCCACGCCGTACAGGGTGCCGTAATCCTTGGTGCGCAAATAACCAATCTCACTCTTCCACACAACGGACAGGGTTTCATCGATGATATCCGCGGTACCGAAAGCGGCGTTGCGGCGGAAGTTATCGCCCCGGAAGGTGAACACGCCGATATCGAACCGGGAATACTGGTCCGGGTTGGGAGCGACATAGCCATTCTCTCGGCTGAAATTCTTCTGCTGCTTTCCCTTTTCATTGAACACCGTATCGGTGACCTTCAATGAAGCGGCGCCGGCGGCAGCTTCCAAGCGAGGCATGGGCGTGGCCGTGGGCACGGCAGTGGGGGCCGGAGTGGGGGCCGCCGTCGGTTCCGGTGTAGGTTCCGGGGTGGGTTCCGGCGTGGGAGCGGCGGTGGGGGCCATCGTCGGTTCAGCCGTGGCCTCAATTTCTTCAATCACAAGCACCGGCGCGTTGGTGGGTGCCCATGTAGCCACCACGGGCGGCACCTGGGTAGCGTCCGAGCTGATCACCCCCACGGCCTGGAAGGTTGGCGAAGGCGCAATGGCAGCGGGCGCCTGAGTCACCACGGGAGCCTGGGTGGCCACTGGCGCCTGGGTGGGCAAAGGCGTGGCCGTGGGCGCGGGCGTGGGCGCCACAATGTTCAGCGGCACGCTCAGGGCCGTGCGGGTCCACTGTTCGCCTTCCCGGATGGCGGCGTATACATCGCCCTCAAAGGGCTCGTCAAACGCCGCAGTCACGGACCAAATGCGGTTGGTATCCTTTTCACCGCTAACGATGGAAGCGTTGCTGATGATCTCGTTGCCATCGGCATCCTCCAGCCGCACGCCATCGACGGATTGGTTGGTGGTCAGGTGGAACAAAAGCCGGCTATCGGTTACGCCGGAATTATTCACCGTCTGGAAGGACAGGGCCTGGCCTGCCTCTTTCTTGCCGCCCACCAGGCTGCGCAGCTTATTGCCCACAGGGGTCAGGGGGCCAGCGTCTTTGATAAAATACAGCGCGCAGCACAAAACCGCCAGCACCAGCAGCGCCGCCAGCACGACTTTCAGCCACGGGAAGGCCCTTCCTTCCTCGTCGCCCTCTTCATCGGCGTATTCCTCATCCTCATCCAGGTCCGGCCGCCGGGCATACATTTGATCCCGGGCCGAAATCACCTGCCGGGGCTGGGGCGCTTCCTCATACGTTTCCTCTGCCGGAGCCGGAGCGATCACCGGAGGCTGCTGGCGCACCCACTGCCGCGTTTCCTCTCCCGCAAAATCGTCCATCGAGGTCGGGGCAGGCGTCTGAATCGTCTGTTCCGGCGCCTCCGTACCAGCACGATGCCGGTCGCTGCGGCGATGGCGGACAGGCGCTGCCTGGTTACGGTATTCCTCGTTTTGTCCGTTCTTATAATCGCTCAAAGGAAAATACCTCCTTCGTTCATTCCATCAGAAAAAAAGTCGCCATTTATTAGTATACCAGAAAAGCAACCGTTTCACAAGCAAAAAAAGTGCAAAAGGCGGAGGCAAGTGTGTTTTTTGTTCTTCAATTTTTGCGAAGTCTATGGTAAAATGATGGGCGAATATTCGAATGCTTTCGCTCGGAGGGATCACATGCACCGTTTTTTTGCTAAAAAAACAGAGGAGCACCGCGCGGTACTGTTGCCAGAAGAGGAAACCCACGCCCGCAAAGTGCTCCGGATGGAAGCGGGTGACGAATGCCAAGCCCTGATCGAAGGGCGCATTTACGCTGCCCAAATCGCCGCCCTCTCCCCCCAGGTCACCGTGGAGCTGAAGGATGAGCTGCCTTCCACCGAGCCTTCCGTCCGAGTAACGCTGTACCAGGGCGTGCCCAAGGGCGATAAAATGGATTTCATCGCCCAGAAATGCACCGAGGCGGGCATCACCCGGATCGTGCCGGTGCATTTTTCCCGGTGCGTGGCCCAGTGGTCGGGCAAGGACGGGGATAAGAAAATCACCCGCTTCCAGCGCATTGCCGCCGAAGCGGCCAAGCAATCCGGCCGGGCCATGGTGCCCATCATCGCGCCACCCATCCCCTTCCGGGAATTGGAGCAATGCCTGCCCCGGCACGATTTGGTCCTGGCCCCCTGGGAGGAAGCCACCGGCAAGGGCATTCCCTCTTATTTAACGAATCAAAAGGACATTGCCATCCTCATTGGGCCGGAAGGGGGCATATCGGCGGAAGAAATGGCCCTGCTGCAATCCTGGCATGCTGTGCCCGTCACTTTGGGGCCCCGAATTTTCCGCACTGAAACGGCCGGCCTGGCCGCCCTGATTGCCTTATTGACTCTGACCTACGATATGGGTCTGTGATAAAGGAGAATTCTATTCATGCGATCTGTCGCTTTTCATACGTTGGGCTGCAAGGTAAACCAATACGATTCCCAGGCCATGCTGGAATTGTTTGAGCAAGCGGGTTATGAGGTGCGGGCTTTTTCCGAGCCGGCCGACGTGTATGTAGTAAACACCTGCACCGTCACCGGCACCGGCGATAAAAAGAGCCTGAACGCCGTGCGCCGGGCCCTGCGCACCAACCCCGCCGCCCAGGTGGTGATCGCCGGGTGCCTGGCCCAGCGAGACGGGGAAAAGCTGCTTTCCACCGGCGCCCGGCTGGTGATTGGCAACGCCCGGCGGCATGAAGTGGTCGCCTTGCTGGAAGAAGCCGTTGAAAAGGGCCAGCGGCTGGCCGCCGTCACCGATATCCTGCGGGTGCCCTATGAGCCCCTTTCGATCACCCGTCACGAGGGCCACACCCGGGCAGTGCTGAAAATCCAGGAAGGTTGCGACCGGTACTGCACCTACTGCATCATCCCCTACGTCCGGGGCGGCATTCGCTCCAGGAAGCCAGAGGAAATTCGTTCGGAAGCCCAGCGCCTCTCCGAAGCCGGGTTTGCTGAGCTGGTGCTCACCGGCATCCATTTGACCAGCTACGGCCGGGATATCCCAGGCGCTTCCCTGATCGACGCCATCCGGGCCTGCGATGTGGCGGGCGTGAAGCGCATCCGCCTGGGTTCCCTGGAGCCGGTGATTGTGACGGAGCAATTCGCTGCCCAGCTGCAAAAAGAAAAGAAGGTCTGCCCCCAGTTCCATCTGGCCCTGCAATCGGGAAGCGACAGCGTGCTGCGCCGCATGCGCCGCCGTTACACTACCGCCGAATTCC
>JAFUFC010000135.1 GCA_017470095.1 Clostridia bacterium
ACGTGAGCGGTGTTGATCGTGATTCCGCGGGCCTTTTCTTCGGGGGCCTTGTCGATTTCATCGTACTTCATGGCCTGCGCGTGGCCGCCAGCGGCCAGCACCATGGTGATGGCAGCGGTAAGGGTGGTCTTGCCGTGGTCAACGTGGCCGATGGTGCCAATGTTTACGTGCGGCTTATTGCGCTCAAATTTTTCCTTTGCCATGGGAATTTTCCCTCCTAATATGTTTCAGGATTGAAAACAGGAATGGTGATTAATGCTTGCCGACGACCTTTTCAGCCACGCTGCGGGGCACTTCCTCGTAGTGGTCGAACTGCATGGTGTACATGCCGCGGCCCTGAGTGCGGGACCGCAAGTCGGTGGCATAGCCGAACATTTCGCTCAGGGGAACGAAGCTGTGCACGCTCTGTTCCCCCAGCCGGGTTTCGATATTGTCGATCCGGCCGCGGCGGGAGTTGATATCGCCCACCACGTCGCCCAGGTACTGGTCGGGCACGATGGTTTCCACCTTCATCATGGGCTCCAGCAGGCGTTCGTCCGCCTTCGCCAATGCTTCCTTGAAGGCCATCGAGCCGGCGATCTTGAAGGCCATTTCAGAGGAGTCCACATCGTGGTAAGAACCATCAATGACAGCCACCTTGAAATCGACCACTTCGAAGCCGCCCAGCAGGCCGGAACCGGCCGCTTCCTGGATGCCCGCGTCGATAGGCGCGATGAATTCCTTGGGAATCACGCCGCCCACGATCTTGTTCTCGAAGGCATACCCAGCGCCGGGCTCCTGGGGAGACATTTCGATGACGCAGTGACCATACTGACCGTGGCCGCCCGTCTGACGGACGAACCGGCCCTCGGCCTGCACCGTTTTGGTGATGGTTTCCTTGTAAGCCACCTGGGGCTTACCAACCACCGCTTCCACCTTGAACTCGCGCATCATGCGGTCCACGATGATTTCCAGGTGCAATTCGCCCATGCCGGCGATGATGGTCTGGCCCGTTTCCTGATCGGTATAGGTTTTGAAAGTGGGGTCTTCTTCCGCCAGACGCTGCAGCGCCAGGGCCATCTTGTCCTGACCGGCTTTGGTCTTGGGCTCGATGGCCACCTGGATGACGGGATCGGGGAATTCCATCGACTCCAGCACGATGGGATGATTCTCATCGCACAGGGTATCGCCGGTGGTGGTGTCCTTCAGGCCCACAGCGGCGGCGATTTCGCCGGCATACACCGTTTCCACATCCTCGCGGTGGTTGGCGTGCATCATCACGATGCGGCTAAAGCGTTCCCGCTTCTGCTTGGTAGAATTGTAGACGTAGCTGCCGCTGGAGATGGTGCCCGAATATACCCGGAAGAAGGCCAGCTTGCCCACAAAGGGATCGGCGGCAATCTTGAAAGCCAGGGCGGCGAAGGGCTCCGTATCACTGGCGTGGCGGACTTCATCGCTGTCCGGTTCTTTGGGCAGGGTGCCATGCACCGGGGGCACATCCAGGGGAGAGGGCAGATACGCCAGGACGGCATCCAGCAGAGGCTGCACGCCCTTATTACGGTAAGAAGTGCCGCAGAGCACAGGCGTCAAGGAGCATTCCAAAGTGCCGGTGCGCAGGGCGGACACGATTTCTTCCTCGGTCAGTTCTTCGCCGCCCAGGAATTTTTCCATCAGTTCATCGTTCTGTTCTGCGGCGGCTTCCACCAGTTCTTCCCGCAGGTTCTGGGCTTCGTCCATCAGATCAGCAGGAATTTCTTCCTCCCGGATGTCCTTGCCTTCGTCGTCATAATAGACCTCCGCCTTCATCCGAACCAGATCGATGATGCCCCGGAAGGTGGCTTCCTTGCCAATGGGCAGCTGGATCGGCACCGCTTTGGTGTTCAGGCGGGTGCGCATCATATCCACCACGCGATGGAAATCCGCGCCGGTAATATCCATTTTGTTGACGTAAGCGATGCGGGGAACATGGTATTTATTGGCCTGACGCCAGACGGTTTCGCTCTGGGGCTCCACACCGCCTTTGGCGCAGAAGACGGCGACAGCGCCGTCCAGCACGCGCAGAGAACGCTCCACTTCCACCGTGAAATCGACGTGACCGGGCGTATCGATCAAATTGATGCGATAGCCTTTCCACTGGCAGGTGGTTGCGGCGGAGGTAATGGTAATACCACGCTCCTGTTCCTCTTCCATCCAGTCCATGGTGGCCGCACCCTCGTGCACCTCGCCCAGGCGGTGCGTTCTGCCGGTATAGAACAGAATGCGTTCGCTGGTCGTGGTTTTGCCGGCATCGATGTTTGCCATGATGCCGATGTTGCGTACTTTATCAAGCGGGTGACTTCTGGGCATGGAATACGTTCTCCTCTAATTTGCAAATTTGATACAGGTATCTTCGCGGCGGCGAAAAGCCGTCCTCAGATTACCAGCGGTAATGGGCAAAAGCCTTGTTGGCTTCGGCCATGCGGTGCATTTCTTCCTTGCGCTTGACGGCGTTGCCGGCGTTGTTGCTGGCTTCCATCAATTCGTTGGCCAGGCGTTCAGCCATGGTCTTTTCGCCGCGCTTGCGGGAGAAATCCACGATCCAGCGCAGGGCCAGGGTCTGCCGACGCTCGGGCCGGATTTCCACAGGCACCTGATAGGTGGCGCCGCCCACGCGGCGGGCCTTAACTTCCAGCTGAGGCATCACGTTGTTCAGCGCGAGCTGGAACACTTCGTTGGCCTCTTTGCCGGTCTTTTCCTTAATCATTTCGAAAGCATCGTAGCAGACCTGCTGGGCCACGCCGCGCTTGCCGTCGAGCATGATCTGATTGATGAGCTTGGTGACCACGACGGTCCCGTAAACAGGATCGGGCAGCACTTCGCGCTTGGGAATAAATCCACGACGGGGCATGTAGTTCCCTCCTCAGAGTAGTCGCTCTTTTTCCATCGGGCCGACCACGGCATGTCAGCATCATGCCATTCCGGCTGTCGGTGCGCAGCAGACGGAAACAAACGGCCTGTCCCCGGGTGTTCCTTCCCAGGGGCGGTTCCATTTCTTCCTTCTGCCGGGGCAGCGGCCCGGGTGATGGAAAAATGGCTTATTTCTTGGGGCGCTTAGCGCCGTAGAGCGAGCGGCCCTGGTTGCGCTTGGCAACGCCAGCCGTGTCCAGCGCACCGCGGATGATGTGGTAACGGACGCCGGGCAGATCGCGCACACGGCCGCCGCGGATCAGCACGACGGAGTGCTCCTGCAGATTGTGGCCAATACCGGGAATGTAGCAAGTACCTTCGATGGAATTGGTCAGACGGATTCTCGCAATTTTGCGCAGAGCCGAATTGGGCTTCTTGGGCGTGGTGGTTTTCACGCTCAGGCACACGCCGCGCTTTTGCGGGCAACCCTGCAGGATGGGCGCGGTTGACTTGTTGGCAACCTTGACTCTTCCCTTGCGGATCAACTGATTGATCGTAGGCATGGAAGCACCTCCTGAAAATTGTTCGGAGCCGGTTTCCGGTCTCCTCCTATAAAATCCCCGCAACCCTCGGGAATATATAGTCACACTTGAGCCGAAAAAATGGAGGTTTCCATTTTTTCGGGTTGGCAGATTTTCCTGCGGTCTTGGACCGCGACCAGAAAATCTGATCGATGGGAAAATTTCCACCGGGCGGCAATCTGCCCTCTAAAAATTTTCTCCTCGAACCGGCCAAGCCGGTTCTTCAGAATGCGGCCGATGGCTTCGCCGGCCTTCCACGCATCTGATAAGTCAGCGGTCAGCTGCGGTCAAATTCCGCGCGCTTGGCCGGTTTCGGTCTTGCGCACCCCTGCTGCCGCCGATGGCACATCGATCCGGCAAAGCTGGGCCAGCTCCTCCATGGTGGACACGGTCTGCACCCTTACTCCCGCCTCCCGAGCCGCTTGATCGATCTGCTGGCGCAGGTAAGGCGCGGCGTCCAAGGCCAAGAACACGGTGTCGACTTCGTTTGCCTTCAGTGCGCGCAGCACCTGCCGCACGCCGACCACGCGCATGGAGCGTTTTTTCAATCGTTCGGGCAATTGCATCCCTCCCCATCGAATGACGCAAGAACGCAGTTGACCGCATAATGCAGACAACTGTATCATGATATCATTGTCAACCCCAATTGTCAACCGTTTTTCAGAAAAAAATGCCGAAAATTCCTTGATCCGGCAGGCGTATGAAAAAGCGCATCATGCTGCTGTGAAAAAGGGGGCCGGGGGAACGCGTCCGCTCCCACCGGCCGTGGCAGAATTGCTTGACAGGATTAATTTGAAGGCAAGGGCTGATCAAAGGGGATCCAGCGTCCATGCTTCAGGCACCAACGATAATGCGTATAACGGGGATGATCGCGCCATTGCCAAGCGCTTCCCCCGAAGTTCACCTGGCAATTAGGGTGGGTGGCTTTGAAGCGGTTTATTTCCGCCTTGGGCAGCTTATTACAATGGATTGCCCAGAGCCGTTCCAGGTTAGGCAGATCATCCAAGGGCTTCAGGCTGGTGATGGACGTGTAGGCGATGTTCAGATCCAGCAATTCCTTGCAGTTGGCCAGTGGTGTCAGATCGGTCACCTGGGTGGAAAACAATTCCAAATATTGCAGATGTTCCAAGCCGCCAAGAGGCGTAATATCCTTGATGGGGTTGTCGGCAAGGATGAGCATTTCCAGGTCGGGCACATGATGGAGAAAATTCAGTTTTTTGATTTCGTTATGGCCCACATCCAGCGCCTTCATATCCGGGCAGTATTTCAACGCCTCCATATCCTTTTCCGTCACCGTATCAGGATAATTTTTCCTGTACGTGGAATAGGCGGAAGCCAGGCTGGACAGCTGATACCGCGTCCGCCCCAGGCGGACATTCCAGGCAAAGCGGATATCGGGGTATTGCGCAGCCAGCGCGGTCGTAACTTGGGCGGAAGGAGCATGATCGCCGCACAGATTGATCGTCTTGCACTGGCGGCACAGGGCCGCAATGGCTTCCAGGTCCGCACGGGCGGGGGTTTTGCTGATCTTTCTCAAATCAATGCTTTTACTGGCATCGGTGAAAGCGCAGTTATTCCAGACGGTGGAAAAATGAAGGCTGCCGCCGTCCGGCATGGCGTTAAGGATGCTGAGCAGCTGAGCCGGAGAAAAGGTCACGCTGCCCAAGTTCAGCTCCTCCGGCTGTTCCTTTTTGACGTAAGAAAGGGCCGCGCTGTATTTTTTCAAGTTCGGCTTTTGATCAGCCGCCCGGGCAGATAAGAGGCCGCCCATCCAAAGCACAGAAAGCAGCACGATCCACAAGGCGCCCATTCGGGCGAAACGGTGACAGTTCATCCCCTCAGCTCCTTTTCACAACCCCAGAGAAAACAACATCATTTTTAACGTTATACACATCCTGCGCAATGATGTCAAGCATTCCACGTTTTTTTCTTCCAACTTTTATGGGCTGGAAAGATAGTAAGAAAAAACCATTTCCATGCCCCGGGTGTTGACAACGGCGCGCAACCGGCATATAATAGCTTCGAAGTGAATATTCGTGAGTTCTTCAGGGCAGGGTGCAAGTCCCTACCGGCGGTACAGCCCGCGAGCCGAAAGGTTGATCCGGTTTGATTCCGGAGCCGACAGTTACAGTCTGGATGGAAGAAGAGTGCCACGCTTTTGCGTTGATCATCCTCCTGAAGGCTCCTTTCAGGAGGTTTTTTTCTTGCCTGTTTTCCATTATGCCAAAGGGCGACGCAAGCCCGGCGACGGCTCTGCCTGGAAGCCATACCTGTTCCTGCTGCCCATGCTGGTGTTCGCGGCAGGGTTTGTGTATTATCCGTTCATCAAAACCGTGATTCAGAGCGTTTCCGTGGTCAATTTTCGGGGCGAAATCACCGGTTTTGCGGGGTTTGACAATTACGCTTACCTTTTTTCCCGACGGGAATTCGGCATCGCGGTGAGCAACACCCTGCGCCTGACCCTGATCAACGTGCCCATCACCCTGGTGATCACCCTGCTTCTCGCCTGGCTCAGCAGCCGGCCCCATCCTTTCCACAGCGTATACGAAACCATGCTGGCCCTGCCCATGGTGGTGTCGATGGCGGCCATCACGCTGGTGTACAAGGTGCTGCTCAATCCTTCCGTGGGCTTCCTCAATTACGCCCTGGGCCTGAACATCGGCTGGTACGAGGACCGGCACACCGCCATGAGCGGCATTTTGATGCTGACGGTGTGGATGGGCATCGGGTTCAACTATCTTTTGTTCCTTTCCGCCTTCCGGTCGGTGCCGCAAGATATGCTGGGCAGCGCCCAATTGGATGGAGCCGGCCCTTTGCGTACGCTGCTGTTCATCCAGCTTCCCATCATCTCTCCTACCATCCTGTATGTGCTATGCACCAACATGATCCAGGCCATGATGACCAGCGGCCCCATCCTGATTTTGACCCAGGGCGGCCCCTCCCGCTCCACCATCACCCTGATCTACCTCATGTACACCTCCGGCTATTCTTCTTCCAATTACAGCCTGGCGGCGGCGGTGAGCGTGATCACCTTCGGTATGACCCTTTTGTTTACTGTGCTGCTGTTCCTGATGGAAAGAAAGCGGGTGCACTATCAATGAAAAAACCTACGCGCCGCCGAATGCGGGAAAGGCTGCTGGGCCTGTGCGGGCTGCTGGCCGGGTGCCTGGTGCTGTTTCCGGTATTTTATGGCGTCATGGGGGCGTTCAAAACCCCATCGGAATTCATCACTTATCCCCCCACCGTTTTCCCCGCCAGCCTGGGCAACCTGAAAAATTTTGAAACGGTGTTCACCCAGGTGCCCATGCTGCGGTATTTCTGGAATTCTTTCGTGGTGGCCGCCGGCTCCACCGTCATCCGCCTAATCATCGCCATCCTGGCAGCCTAC
>JAFUFC010000136.1 GCA_017470095.1 Clostridia bacterium
ACGAAAGTGGGCATCCTGTGTTATCCTTTCCATTACAGAGAGTCCTTTCTGTGATGATGGAGTGTAGCAACTTTACTTTATCACTTGACTCTCTGTTTTTCTATACCTTATGTTACCGATCTATTGTACCTCAACACGGAAAAAGTGAACAATCGCCCGGGGACGCTTGTCATTCGGGCGATTTTTGTTTATAATAAAATATGGATGCAATCATGGATATTTTCCGGGAAAGGAACGGTTATGCGATTTACATTCTGCCCGCTGTTCAGCGGGAGCAGCGGAAACGCGCTGTTTATCGGCGCGGGAGATACGCGCATTTTGATCGACGCCGGTATGCCCGGCAAGGCCATTGAACGAGCCTTAAACGAAATTGGCATTCTGCCCGAAACCCTCACCGCTATCGCCGTCACTCACGAGCACAGCGACCATGTGAAGGGCGTGGGCATCATGAGCCGGAAATATCATCTGCCGGTGTATGCCAACGAACGCACGTGGAACGCTATGGCCCGGAATGTAGGGGAGATCGCTCCCCGGAACCGAAGGATGTTTACCGACGAGGAGGATTTTTACATCGGCGATCTGGCCCTTTACCCCTTTTCGATTCCTCACGATGCCGCTGATCCGGTGGGCTACCGGGTATATTATGGGGGCCGCAGCGTGGCCACCGCCACGGATATGGGATACGTGAAAAAAAGCGTGCTCAAAACCTTGTCCGGCGTGGATGTGCTGCTGCTGGAAAGCAACCATGATCCCGATCTGCTGATGCAGAACCCCCACTATTCTTTGTATTTGAAGCAGCGGATTTTGGGCAACCACGGCCATTTGTCCAACGCCACCAGCGCGGAAGCCCTGGTGGCCCTGTATGAGACGGGGGTGCGCCAGGTGCTGTTGGGCCATTTGAGCGGGGAAAACAATACGCCGGAGTTGGCCTTGTCGACTGCCACAGAGCGGCTGGTCAAGGAAGGCGTGCGGCTCAATGAGGACATCGGCCTGGGCCTTGCCTGGAGGGACCGGGTGAGCCGGAAATTTGAAATCGACTGAGGTGACGAAAGATGAAGGTGCATGTGCTGGGCTGCCACGGCCCTTATCCCTGCGCGGGCGGCGCCACAAGCGGCTATCTGGTGGAACATGAGGGCAAAGCGCTGCTCATGGATTGCGGCGCGGGCATCCTGGGCCGCTTGATGCTCAAATGGGATCCGGCGGCGCTGGAATGCGTGCTCTTGTCCCATCTGCATTTTGACCATGCCAGTGATATGCTGGTACTCCGGTATTATATGGAGCGAATGGGCAAGACGCTGGACGTGTATGTGCCCGGGGAGGATGAATCCCCCCTGCGGCAGCTGCTGACCGCCCCTGCTTTCAACGTGCGTTCCTATCCTGAAACGCTGCATGTGATGGGGTTGACCATCACGACCCTGCCGGTCAGCCATCCGGTGCCCTGCCGGGCCCTTCGCCTGACGGATGGACAGAAAACCCTGGTGTTCACCGGCGATACCAGCGCGCCTGGCGGATTGGCGGAATTTGCCCGGGATGCCGATGTGCTGCTTTCGGACAGCGCTTTCCTGTCCACGGAATGGACGGAAACGATGCCCCACATGAGTGCCCGGATGTGCGGCGAATTGGCTGCCCAGGCAGGGGTGAAGCGGCTGTGTCTGACCCATCTGGCTCCCCGCCACGCTCCGGAAGCGGTAACGGCGGATGCCCGGGCGGTATTCCTGGCGGCGGAAACGGTGACTCCTGGTCAGGTGATTGATCTGTGAGGCAAGCGCGTCCGTTTCATCATCAGCGCCCTCTGGCGGCCGCTGCGGCGGCTTATGGGGTGGGCATATGGGCGGGCGCGCGTTTTTTGTGGCGGCCCGGGCTCTATGCGGCAGGGCTGGCGCTGTCTGCGCTTGCGGCAGCATTGCTGCCCATCATCGGTAAGCGGCGGGTGGTGGGCGTCATGGGCGTTTACCTGTTCGCGGGGGCGCTTTGGGCGGGATATGCCGCCCATCCTGCCTTGCCACAGGCGGACAAATATCATTTCACCGGCGTGCTGAGCGCGGATCTGTCGATACGGGATAATGGCTCCGTAGCGGTGTATCTGGAGCAGGTGCGCATCGAGGGGGAGGATGGAGGTCAGCGTTTGGGAAAGGCGTACTGGATATACACGCCCGATCCCAAATCGCCTTTTCTCCCGCAAGAAGGGGATCAGGTGGCGTTTGCCGGCAGGCTGTATCATCCCAGCGGCCAGGCGAACCCTTATGGGTTCGATTTCCGGATGTTTCTTTTGCAAAAAGGCGTGACGGTGGGTATTTTAGGCGCCCGGGAGAGCGAGATCATTGCTCATCCGGGAAGGGGCCTGCGCTCGATTACGTACCACATTCGGCAGGCGCTGGTCCGGCGGGTGCAGGCGGTGTTCGGCGAAGGAAGCGCCCTGCCGGAAGCGCTGCTGCTGGGCAGCCGGGACAATCTGCCCGAAGATATGGTTCGGCATTTTTCTAACGCGGGCGTGGCCCATCTGTTGGCAGTGTCGGGGCTGCATGTAGCACTGCTGGCTGGATCGTTGATGCTGCCGCTGCGGAGGATTTTTAAACCGGGGCAGCGGCTGGCCGTGCTGGCGGCGTTTTTGCTGTTTTACTGCGCCTTGCTGGATTTTTCCGCCCCGATCATGCGGGCGTCGGCACTATTGCTGCTGGGCTACGGCCGCAGAATTGTCCGGCGGGCCCGGGATGGACTGACGGCCCTGGCGGCCGCCTTTGCGCTGATCCTGCTCATTCGCCCGCTTGATCTGTTTTCCGCCAGTTTTCAACTGTCCTTTTGCGCGGTGCTGGGCATTGTGGCGATCTTCCCGGAGCTTGAGCGGCGTTTCCATGCAAAAAATAAAAGGTTGCTGCTGGAGGGGCTGGGCACAACTTTGGCCGCTACTTTGGGCGTAGCCTTGCCTACCATCCAGATATTCCATTCCTTTTCCCTGATGGGATTGCTGCTCAATCCCATCGCCTGTGCAGTATTCAGCGTGCTTTTGCCGGTGTATGCCGCCGTGCTCATGGTGGGCTGCGTATCCTTGCCCCTGGGCGCAGCCTTGGCGGCGCCGGTCAACGTGGTCAGCAACGGATTGACTTCCGCTATTGATTTTCTGGGCGCGGTGCCTTTTGCCCGTCTTCGGATGCCTGCGCTGCCTTGGTACTGCGTTCTGGCAGTGGCGGTTGCCCTGGCGCTGAGCACCCGCTTTACGCTGGGACGGCCCAAGCGGAAAGTGGCCGCCGCTGCGCTTTTGCTGGTGTGCGCCTTGAGCGTTTGGCAGCTGACCCAGTGCCGGGACGTGCGCTATATCCAATTGGCCATGGGCCAAGCGGACGCGGCGCTGATCCTGGATGGCCCGGAAACGGTGGTGATCGATACCGGTTCCTATGGCGGCGATCTGGCGGATTATCTGCTGTCCACTGGTCGCCGGGCCGATCATTTGATCCTGAGCCATTTGCACACCGATCATTGCATGGGCGTGCGGGCGCTTCTGGATGAGGAAATTCCCATTGGCACCCTGTACTTGCCCCAGGGGGCTGAGGAACAGAAGATCGATCCAAGCTGCCTGGCCCTGCTGCGGGAAGTGCAGGATGCCGGAGTGCCGGTGATGCATCTTTGCGCGGGCGATACGGTGAAAACATCCCGGACGTCCGGGACGGTCACCTGGCCTATTGATGGCACCGTGCGGCCCGACCAGGACGCTAACCGTTATTCCTTGACTCTGCTGTGGAACCTGGATGGCGTTACCCTTCTGAGCACCGGCGATTTGACCGGGGATTATGAAAGGTATGCTGCCCGGGACGCGGATATTTTGAAGGTGCCTCATCACGGCAGCAAAAATAGCACAGGGGTGGATTTTCTCTGTGCCGTATCCCCGGATGTGGCGCTGATTACCGGCAGCGATAGTGTAACCGCCCTTTTGCCCAACCCGGCTACGCTGCGGCGCCTGGAGCAGGCGGGCATTCCCTGGTACAATACCGCTGATACTGGGGCACTGACCGTTACCATTCACGATGGCGCGGCCACACTGACCCCATTTTTACCCCAAAGGAGCAGCTATGAAGCACAGTGAATTTTTTGCGGCCCTGAAGCAAGGGAGCATCGCCCGGTGCTACCTCTTTGAAGGCAAGGAGGAATTTACCAAGCGTTCCGCGCTGAAAAGCCTGCGGGAGCAGGTGGCGGGAGGTGAATTTGCCGCCATGAATGATACCCGGCTCATCGATCCCGCGCCAGACGCACTGATTGCCGCGGCGGAAACGCTGCCCTTCCTCTCGGAACGCCGGTTTCTGGAGATTCGGGACAGCGCCATGCTGCAAGGGGACAAGAGCAAGGAATATGATGAGGACGCTGCCGTCAAGCGGCTGGACGAATATTTGGATCATCTGCCCGATACGGTGTGCATGGTGTTTTATGTTCGAGGCAAGGCCGATGGGCGGAAAAAGCTGTACAATATATTAAAGAAAAAAGCGGCCATCGTGTCCTTTGAGACGCTGGAGGACCGGGAGCTGTCCCAATGGATTGCCAAATCCCTGGCCCGGCAGGGCAAGAAAATCAGCTTGGCTACCTGCCAGAGGCTGTGGTTTGCCGCCGGGCGGGAATTGACCCTGCTGGACAATGAAATCGGCAAATTGGTGGCCTATACTGGCGACCGGGAAGAAGTGACTGAAAAGGACGTGGACGATATCTGCATCCGCTCCACGGAATACAAGGTGTTTGACCTGACGGACGCGCTGCTCTCGGGCCGGGGCGGCGAGGCCATGGATATGCTCTCCGCGCTTTTGCGGGAGGGAGAGGACCGGCTGGGCCTGCTTCCTATGCTGGGCCGCCAGTGCCGTCAGCTCAAATATGCCCGGGCCATGGCCGCCGGGGGCGTATCGCCGGATCAGGTGGCTTCCCGGCTGGGCATACCGCCCTTCGTGGCCCGGAAAACCATGAATATGGCCCGGAACTTTACCATGGAGCAGCTGAATGGCATGTGCAAGCTGTGCCTGGATACGGAATATCAGGTGAAAAGCGGGCAGATGATGGATGTGGGCTCGCTGGAAAAGGTGATGCTGCAAATTTTGTCCATGCGGAAGGAGCAAAGCTATGGCTGATGTGAAGGAACTGCTGGCGCGAGAAGGCATCCCTGTGGCGGAAGAACGGCTGGATTTGATTCGGCGCTACCAGGAGATGCTGATCGATTGGAACAGCCGGATGGATTTGACCAGCGTGCCGCCGGAAGAAATGGCCGCCCGGCATTTTCTGGATTCGCTTCTGCCCCTCAGGGAAGGAAAGCTTATTCCTGCGAGCGCGTCTCTCATTGACGTGGGCACTGGTGCAGGGTTTCCCGGGCTGGCCCTGGCAGCGGCAAGGCCCGATCTGCGGGTGACGCTGCTGGAGGCCCAGGGGAAGAGATGCCAATTCCTGAACGCAGTGAAGGAGGAACTGGGGCTGGATCATGTGCGCGTGATTCAGGAGCGGGCGGAGGTGCTGGGCCGGCATCCCGATCACCGGGAGCAGTATGACCTGGCCGTGGCCCGGGCTGTGGCGGGGTTGAACGTATTGTGCGAATACCTGTTGCCCTTTGTGCGGGTGAGGGGGCAGGCCTTGTGCTGGAAAGGCCCTGCGGTGCTGGAGGAAATGGCCGACGGGCAGGCCGCCGCCGAAAAACTGGGCGGCGCTGTGCTGACGCCGGTGGAGATGTGTTCCGAAGCCTTGGAAGGAAAGCATCTGCTTGTTCCTATTCAAAAAATGGAAAAAACCGTTTCCCAATATCCGCGAAAAAACGGCATTCCATCCAAGCGTCCGCTGAAAGCGGAGAAAAAATGACAGCGAAAAACGAAAGAAATGGAAGATGCTGTCGAAGGCTTTTCGTGCCTCCTGCTTTAAACGTGGCAGGAGGTTTTGCTTTGCGTAGAGAAACAAACGTCAAGAGCACGGCGGCGGCGAAGGCTTCCTGGGGGAGGGCAGCCAATGCCCTGCCGTGCTCGTCATCGGCGCAGGAAGGGGATGGATGGATGAGTATTATGCATGTGGGCAGCGAGGGAGGCCGCCCGGTATGTCAATTGCCGGTCAGCCGCATTGTGCCCAATCCCAGCCAGCCCCGAAAAATATTTGATGATTACGCCCTGCTGGCTCTGGCCTCCTCCATTCGGCAACACGGGCTTTTGCAGCCTATCACCGTTCGTGCCCGGGACAATGGCTATGAAATCATCATGGGGGAGCGGCGCTACCGGGCCTGCTGTCTGCTGGGGTTTACCCACATTGACGCCTTTATCATGCCGGCCACGGAGGGGGAAAGCGCATTGCTGGCGCTAATTGAAAATTTGCAAAGGGAGGATTTGCACTATTTTGAGGAGGCGGAAGCATACAGCCACCTGATCGCCCAGGGAATGACCCAGGAGGCCCTGGCCCGAAGGCTGGGCAAAAGTGCATCCGCCATTGCCAATAAAATCAGGCTATTAAAATTGGAACCGGAAGTACGAAAGTTTTTAGCGGAAGAGGGGCTGAGCGAACGCCACGCCCGCGCGCTTTTGTCCTTGCCGGAAGGGGAAGCCAGGATGCGCGTTGCTTCCCAGGCGGCTTCCCGGCATATGACCGTGAAAGAAATGGAGCAGCTTATCCTCAAAACCCAGCGCCGCCTGCCCGTGCCATCCACCGGCCGGAAGGTCATTTCCCTGGTGCGGGATCACCGGCTCTACGCTAACGCAATCAAAAACGTGGTCAAGCAAATGCAGGATACCGGCATGATCGCTGATTTGGATATCCAGGAGGGGGATGGCTGGATCGATATGCACATCCGGATGGGGCGGTGAGGAACCCAGAACCGGCCGCTTATTCCCCGCAAAACACCCGGTCCTTCACTTTCTCAAAGCGTTTCGAGCCGATGCCGGGAATGTTCATCAGCTCCTCAATGAAGAAGAACCTGCCGTGGGCATCCCGGTAATCAAGGATGGCCCGGGCGTAAGTATCGCCAATACCGGGCAGCATGCGCAGCTCCTCCCAGGTGGCTGTGTTCAGGTTCAGTCGGGTGGGAAGGTTTTCCTCTGTGGAAGAAGCACGGGAAAGGACAGGCGAGGGCACAGGCGTTATGGGAATGGATGGACGGCGGAGGGACAGCCCATATTCCGCCAGCGCGGACAGCATCAAACCCGCAATCAAGCCCAGGGATACATACAGAAAGAGGCGCACCGCATGCACGCGGCGCGCCTTTTTAATATTCGTTTGTTCGCTGTCTCGGGTGGCCATGGCCTTACCGCTCCGAATAGGGCAGCCAATTCTTGGTGGGCGTTTGATTCATAACGGCGGGATACACACCGCTCTGCTTCAGCTGGAATCCCAAGTCGCAATGGAGATTCTGGCCGCCGCTGGGAACAGTGACGGTGGTCACCACCGTAGAATCGCTATTTTCGGGCAGGATGCTGGCTACCAGGGGATATTGGGCCTGACGCTTGGTGGTTTTCAGTTCGCCGTGCATGGTGACCCGCATTTCGTATTCGCCGGGATACAGGTCGTTCAGGGCGTAGCGGCCGTAAAGATCGGTGGTGGCGGAGGCCACGAATTCACCGTTTTTGTACAGCTCGATTTGGATGCCGGGAACACCGGGCTCGCCGATATCCTGCATGCCGTTGCCATTTTCATCCAGCCATGCTTTATCGCCTACCTTGCCCATGGCGCCCATGCCGATATCAATGCCGCTCAGCTTTTTGCCCATGCCCACAGTGAAGGAAATGCTGGTGCTCTGGCCGCTGGCCTGGCTTTGGATGTAGCTGGGGCGGGAGGCGGTATCCTGCTCCCGGGCGAACTGATAGCCTTCGGGCAATACGGCAGTCAGGCTGTATTCGCCGGGCAGCAGTTTGGAGAAGCCGAAGGCGCCGCTCTCATTGGTGTTGTAAATGCCGAGCACATTACCATTGCTGTCCAGCAGGGAGACGGGGATATCCTGCACCAGGCGGGTGGAGCCGTCCAGATTCCATACGGAACCGGTGACGGCGGAGTAGCGCATCACAGGAATGGCGATCATCTGGTCCGCGTCAAGGGACACGTCGATCAGCCACATATGGTCCTGCTGTTGGGCGTTCGTTCCTACAATGACTTCGTTGCTCGCCAGTTCGATTTGCAGGGTGTAATCCCCCGGCACCAGGTGGCCGGCGAAGAATTCGCCGTTTTCATCAGTCGTCAAATCCGCCGCCTTGCTGCCGTTCATCCACAGAGACAGCTTCCGCTCGGCCGCGCCGGCTTCATCGTCATCCTGACTGGCGCTGCGGTTGGCGTCGTAGTACATGACGCCGGAAAAATCCACCGGCAGAGACGCTTTGACATGGATCGTCTGGCTTTCCTCCGGGTTCAGGGAGATTTCAGCAGAGGCAATATGGTTTGCATCCGGGCCAAAAGGAGAAGCGGACAGCTGGCCGAATACGTATCCCTCCGGCAGTGTGATTTGCAGGGTATAGGCGCCCGGACGCAGGCCGGCAAAGTGGTAATGGCCGTCTTCCGTCGATACGGTGAGGGTTTCACCGGAAGCGTGGGCGGTCAAGGCAATATCGGCTGCTACGGTGGGAGAAGCGCCATCCTGCCCCACAAAGCCTTCCAGGGATGCAGTGTACACGCCCTGGAGCTGAGGCAGATGAATTTCCGCGCCGCTGGTCATGGTAAAGGGATCGGTGGTCAGCTCCTTGTCATCAGTGGCGGGGCTGGTGAGGGCAGTGGTTTGGGGAAGGGTGTAGCGCACGGAATAGACGCCGGGCAGCACGCCCTTGATCATGAACGTGCCGTCATCGCCGGTGACGCCGTAAGAAAAGTCGGATACGGGCTTGCCTTCGGCGTCCATCAGGGTGGCGGTGATGTTCCGCAAGCCGCCGTCAGATAGGCTGTTGAGCACAGAGCCGTTCACTACGCCGGCCCGGAACACCGCGCCATCGACACCATTCACTTCCTGGCCGGGGACAATGGCAATTTTTTCCGTTTCGCCAAAGGCCGGGGTCTGGTTCAGGATATCGTTATCTTCCGTATGGGGGGAAGCTACGTAGGGGTCGTTGAGCAAAAAGTGCACGGTGTAATTTCCGGCGTACAGGGGGGCTAACTGGTATTCGCCCGCGTCATTGGTGACGGCCTGGGCGACGACCTGGCCATCTTCGCTTACTGCCTGCACGGTGAAGCCCGCCAGGGGAGCGCAGCCATCGGCGTACAGGCCGGTGTTGTCCGGGTCTTCAAACAGCTTGCCACGGATGGTACCGGGCACGGTGACGGCCAGCATACCCTGCCAATCGGCGTTTTCACCGTTTTCGGAGGTCAGGGGCACGGTGACGGTATATTTGTCGGTTACGGTGCTCACCGTCAGGTTTTCCCGTTCCCGGATTTCAAAGATGTAGCCTTCCGGCAACTGGCAGGTGATTTCCGCTTCCCCGGAGCGCAAGGAGGAGAAGGTGACGAAACCGTCCTCCCCGGATAGCTTGGTTTCCACGGTCTGGCCGTTTTGCACGGCGGTGACGGATACGCCGGCAAGGGCGGGTTCGCCCTCATCCCAGCAATCGTCCAAGTTATCGTCCACACAGAAGCCGATACGCAGCGTGGCTGCGGGCATGGCGCCAACGGGCCCCAGTTGGGTGGTCTTTTCCACTTCCACGTGAGCAGCCGTTTCGCCGTAGGAGCCGATGGTGGTGATCAGGGAAGCGCCGGGGTAGGTGAACACCAGGCCGTCGGGCAATTGCACGCCCACTTTGTAATCCCCGGGCTGCAGGCCCTTGAAGGAGTAATGGCCTTCCTCGTCCGGCTTGGTTTCCCACGTCAGGTTCAGGGAAGGAGAAATCAGCAGCACGGTGGCGTCGGTCAGTCCCGCTTCACTGTTATCCCATGTGCCGTTGAAGTTCTGATCATACCACACGCTACCGGTTAAGGAACCGGTTTTCACGGCGCCGATACCCAGGCTGACGGTATGGCCCGGCTCAACGGTGAAGGTGTTGGAATAGCCCATGCCCTCCTGCTCGGCTGGCTTGATGCGGTTATACCAGGTGTTGGCTTTTTCGCCCAAGGGGCCGATGACATAGTTATCAGGCAGGGTAACCCGCAGCCGATAGGTGCCGCCGGAAAAATTGCGCATGCTCAGGTTGCCGGTCTTATCGGAAGTGCTTTTCATGACGACGTAGGTTTTGCCGTCAAATTCATAGAGCAGTTCGGCTACCACGTTACGCAGCGTGGGTTCATTGGAGGAGCGGCCGCCGTTTAAATTGACGTCCTCAAAAGCGACCAAGGACAGGGAGGCGTTGTACTTGGTGGCACCGATATTTTGTACCAGCGCGTCGCCGTCGGACAGCACGAAGTAGGGCGTATAGCTCTTGGTGCTGGCAGAGGGCAGCCCGTCGCTGCCGCTGCCGTGGATGGTGAAATAATACTCCTTGGGCAGCTCAATGCGCAGGCGATATTCCCCTTCCTGGTTCACAGCAAAAGCAAATGTGCCGTTCTTATCGATTGCTTTGCTGGACAGGTCCTTGTTGCCGCCGGTCAAACGCTGCTCCAGCACCACCTTGGCATTGGCCAGACCGGCTTCGTTGCCGTCCTGCTTGCCATTGCTGTTCCGGTCATAGTACACCGTACCGCTGACCTGGGCCCCATCCGCCTGGGCGGCGGACAGAAACAGGACCAAGAACAGCGAAACGAGCGCAAAAAACATCCACCCTTGCTTGTGTCGAACGTGCATAGATATAAGCCTCCAAAGCGATTGATTCCGAAAGTGTATAACACACCATATTCCATGATAAACCAAAGAAGAAAGCTTGTCAATCAATCTGCGGAAAAGAAGATGTAAATTCTGCGTAAATTCCGATTTATGTGGGGGAAATGGATTTTTTTTGTACTTGCAATTGGCAGGGGAGGAATCGTGCGGTATAATTTTCATGAAATGAACAGGGAAAGAAGGGAAGGCCCTTGTCCTTGAAAACGGTACAGGAGCATTTAAAAAAATACGGCCTGGAAGAGAGGGTACATTTGACCCAGGAATCCAGCGCCACAGTGTAACTGGCGGCTCAAGCATTGGGAATTCTTCCGGCGCGAATCGCCAAAACGCTGTCCTTCCTGGTGAAGGATGGATGCCTGATGGTGGTGGCTGCCGGGGACGCCCGGATCGACAATGGAAAATTTAAGCGTCTGTTTGGCGAAAAAGCTCATATGATGCCCAAGGAACTGGTGGAGGAAATGACCGGCCATCCGGTGGGCGGCGTGTGCCCTTTTGCGGTGAAGGCGGGCGTAAAGGTGTATTTGGATGAAAGTCTGAAGCGGTTTGATACGGTGTATCCTGCCGCAGGCAACAGCCAATCCGGGGTCGAGCTGCGTTTGGATGAATTGGAAAAAGCCTCTGAAGCGCTGGGCTGGGTGGACGTTTGCAAAGACTGGACGGACACGGAGAGCGGATGATATGGTATAAATTCGACCATTTTCACGGAAAATTTATGAATTCGTATTGTTTTTTTCATAGAAAATTGTTACAATAAGAAAAAATACGGAAAGGAAGCGTTTATTATGGGCAAGTTTGTTATCCGAGAAAAGAATGGAAAGTATTCTTTCCGCCTCAAGGCCGGCAATGGCGAAGTGATTGCCGCCTCCCAGATGTATAAGAGTTTGCAGACCTGCAAGGCAGGCATCAATTCTGTGCGCAATAACGCCCCCATCGCCAATCTGGAAGACCAGACGAAGGAAGGCTATGAGGTGCAGAAGCATCCCAAATTTGAAGTGTACACCGATAAGGCCGGCGAAATTCGTTTCCGCCTGAAGGCCAAGAACGGCCAGATCATCGCCGCTTCGGAAGGCTATACCGTGCTCAAATCCTGCCTGAATGGCATCGAATCCGTGCGCAAGAACGCGGTGGACGCCAAGGAAGAAATGGAGGAAGCTTGAGGTGAGCCAGAACATTACGGAATATGTCCAGCAGATCGTGTCAAAGCTGACCGGTGACAGCGGCTTGCTGGAAAAATTCAAGGCGGATCCTGCCAAGATCGTCACCGATCTGCTGGGCATCCAGCTGGACGGCGATATCTTGCAGACCGTGATCAAGGCCGTGCAGGGCAAGGTGAACCTGGATGAAGTGGCGCAGAACGCCGGCGGCATCCTGGACAAGGTGAAGGGCCTGTTTGGTAAGTAATTGTATTTCTGAATATCAACGAAATCCCCACGTCATCGCGGCGTGGGGATTTTAGAGTATTGACAATTTTTGATATCCTGTTTTTATCGACCGATTCTCGTTTCATCCCGGCTTCGGCTGCGCAGGGCGGGGATGGGATGGGGAGCGATCTCGTAGCGGTAATCGCTGCCGGTTTGGCCGATGCGGCGTTCCAGCAGGGCGTGGGAAGGCACTTGATCCTCTCGGGGGCAGACACGCTTCTGATAACGGAAAAAGTCTGCGCCCGGGGGGAGGGAGCCAACGGGAACCAGCTTGTCCCGCCGGGCTGTGACGCCCACATGCTTGAGCGCGTCCCGCACATAGCCTTTGCTGGGAGCCAGCATCAAAGGGGGCGGCCAATCAATGGGCGCGGGTGCGCTGCCGTCGGTTCGGGCGATCATTTCTTTTAGCTTTTGACTGTGCGCTTGGGTGTGCAGCGCTTCCTGCTGGTACATTTGCTTTACATCCTGGTTTTCCTCCGCTTCCGCGCAGGAGAGGAACAGATAGGTCAGCGTGTCCTCTGCCAGCAGCAGCCGGTGCAGCGACGGTAGGTCCGGCTGGAGGGTGGCAAAATGGGTCAGGTGCTGTTCCTGAATCAGGGCGCATTCCAGATGCAGCGCTTGGAGGATAGGGTCCTCCTCCCGGGCGTGGGTATGCTGGCGATACATTCCCGCGCTGACGGCGGTGAGCACAAAGGGAGCCATCCGGCTCAGGGCATCGTTTTCTTTCGTCGGCGTGCCGATAGCGTCGTAAGGGTGTCGGTGGCAGGCGATCATCGGACGCCCGGGCATGATTTCAATATACCCGCCCAGTAGCGCTTGAACGTCCAGCAACCCATCATAGGCGTTGGCCCAGCGGTATACCTGGTCCAGATGTTCGGGCAGCAGAAAATCCAGGGCCTGGCGCAGGGCGTGATTTGGCAGGCGGGCAGCCAGGGCGGCGGTTACCTCCACCGCCAGGAAGCTGTGGATCAGGCAGGCTTCCGGTTCGCTCATCTGCCTGGTCAGACAAGAAAGGGACAGGGCACTCCGGACGCTGGCCCGGCGCAAAAGGGACAAGGCCCGCTGCTCTTCCGGAGGAATTTTCAAGATCATCCGGGATTGCTCCACGCAGGCGCTGACGGCGTCTGACAGCAGCCAGGCCCGGGCTCGGCTGTACGCGTTTCGGGGCAGCGCGGGTACCCGGCTTATCCGGTCCAACGATTCAATGCCATCTTCCAGGGCAGGAAGCAGGGGGAAAGGAATGGTTTCCATGGGTGTAAACTCCTTACGCAATGCGGTCCATGGACAGTTTATCCGCAATCAGGGCGATGAATTCTCCGTTTGTGGGTTTTTCATCGGGATGGGCTACCCGGCAGCCGAAGGCTTTGTTCAGCGTGTCCACCCTTCCCCGGCTCCAGGCCACTTCAATGGCGTGGCGGATGGCCCGCTCTACTTTGCTGGAGGAGGTATTGAACCGCCGGGCGATGGAGGGATATAATTCCTTGGTGATGCCGCCGATCATATCAGGATTTTCGATCACCAATCGGATGGCTTCCCGCAAATATTGATAGCCTTTGATGTGGGCAGGAATGCCCATGCCCAGGAACAGATTGGACAATTGATCATCCAAAGATAAGCCGGGGGCGTGGATGCTGCGGCTGGATGGCGCCGGATCAGCGGAGCGTTGGGCCACTTCCGTTACCCGTTCCAGCAGCACGGGCAGCTCTACCGGCTTGATCATATAATACATGACGCCAAGTTCGACCGCCCGGCGAATGAAATCATCCCTTCCCAAGGCGGTGACAGCGATGATTCGGGGCCGCTTTTCGCTATTCATTTGCTGCACTCGTTCCATTACTCCGAATCCGTCCAGTCCCGGCATGATGATGTCCAGCAGCATCACGTCCACCGTGCCGTCCTGAATCGTTTTCAGGGCTTCGATGCCGTTGGCCGCTTCGCCGACCACGGTAATCCCGGGCTGCTGACGAAAAAAATCGGCCATTCGCCGCCGCAATTCGTCATGGTCGTCCACAATCAAAATCCGAATACTGTTCATGGGTATCGCCCTTTCTATATTTTACTTGCCGGGAGGACAGAAAAACAGAAATGGTGGGAAATTTTCCCAGAAAAATCACCGGCACTGGTAAAAATTATAAAGAAAAGAACGAAATAAACAATAAAGCAGTGCCTATAAGCAGGATTGGGGCCCTCATTCCCGGTTTTTCGACACCAGCGTTTTCAAATCTCGACGGGGTACGGGATTTTTCGTCAACCTCCCAAGAAGACGCTTGCAAACGTGTGTTCCTGTAATATGCGCAAAAAAAACAGGCCGGGCATGAGCTGAACTGCACCCCATTTGTTAGACAAGTATGGTATACTACTAACAAGTGGGGTGATTTATCATGCCAAAGGGGCAGCCAAACAAGAGGTACACACCAGAATTCAAGCAAACGGTCATAG
>JAFUFC010000137.1 GCA_017470095.1 Clostridia bacterium
CGGCAATGCGCCCGTGCCGCATGGAAATTATGAATCAAACATTGAAACGTATCCTGTATTTTCTGCTGGGGCTGTGCGGCCTTCTTTCGCTGCTCTGCTCCGTCGCCGCCTCCCTTGTCACCAACGCGTCCCTAATGAATGAGGGCTTTTTACAATTCTCTCAAACCTCCCATTTGGGTGTGCCGCCCAGCCGGTACGGGGATTACGCCGCGGCTGTGACGGATTATCTGGACGGAAAAACGGATGCCATTCAGGTGCTCTCGTCCGACGGCGAAAGAAAAAACGCTTTTTCCGACAAGGAAAACGCCCACATGCGGGACGTGCGCAGTATCATATCCGCCCTCAAATGGGTGCGTTGGCTTGGGGGCAGCGGGGTCATCCTGATCGCCGGGCTTTTGTATGTGCTCAAAAAGCAAGCCCGGGATCAGTTCCTGCGAGATATGGCCCGGGGCTTTGCCTGCGCAGCGATTGTGATAGTCGCCCTGGCCCTGGGGTTGGGCATTTGGGGACTGGTCAACTTTCGAGGGCTTTTCTGGATGTTTCACAAGGTCGTTTTTTCCAATGACCTGTGGTTGCTTGATCCCCAAACCGATCTGCTTATGGCCCTGATGCCTCTCCCCTTTTTCACTTGGTACGCTGGGCAGATCATCAAAAGCCTGCTGCCTATTCTGGGCGTGATGGGGCTGGTGATCATCGCTTATTTCAAAACGAAGGATCGCGCATGAATTACGAAGAAGAAAGCCGCCAAACGCTGGCGGAGCTGAAAAAAAAGGATCACGTCCGCATCCTGGCCATTGAGTCCAGCTGCGATGAGACGGCGGCGGCGGTGATCGAGGACGGGCGTAAAATCCTGTCCAACGCCGTGTATACCCAAATCGACCTGCACGCCCTCTACGGCGGCGTGGTGCCGGAGATCGCCAGCCGGGCCCATGTGGAAAAGGTCGATTTGATGGTGGATCAAGCCCTCCGGGACGCAAACATGGCCTTGCAGGATGTGGACGCTATCGGCGTCACCTACGGCCCCGGATTGGTTGGCGCGCTGCTCATCGGCGTTTCCTGCGGCAAGGCCCTGGCCTATGCTGCTCATAAGCCCCTCATTCCCGTCAATCATATCGAGGGCCACATCTGCGCCAATTTCCTTACTGATGAAACCTTAACACCGCCCTTTGCCTGCCTGGTGGTCAGCGGCGGCCACAGCCATTTGTTCTCTGTGGACGACTACGGTGTATACCGCATCATCGGCCAGACCCAGGACGACGCCGCGGGCGAGGCCTTCGATAAGGCGGCCCGGGTGCTGAACATTCCCTATCCCGGCGGTCCGCTGCTGGACAAGCTGGCCGAGGAAGGCGACCCTCGCGCTTTGAAGCTTCCCCGGCCCAAAACCGAAGGAAGGTACGATTATTCCTTTTCCGGCTTAAAAACGGCCTTTATCAACGCCGTGCACAATGCCCGGCAAAAGGGGCAAGCCCTGAACGACGCCGATTTGGCCGCTTCTTTCCGCTTCGCAGTGGTCTCCTTCCTGGTGGACAAGGCTATGCTGGCGGCGGACGATCTGCATTTGACTAAAATGGCCCTGGCTGGGGGCGTGTCCGCCAACCGGCTCCTACGGAGAGAAATGGAAAATGCCTGTCAAAAACGCGGCATCCAGTTGTACATGCCCAAGTTATCCCTTTGCGGGGACAACGCCGCCATGATCGGCTCCGCCGCCTATTATCGGCTGATGCGAGGCGAAATTGCCGGTTTGTCCCTGAACGCCCGGCCGTCGCTGCGGCTGTAAACACGTTTTTTATTTTTTATCGAAAAGGAGGGATACGCCATGTCCCAACAGCGGATGAAGCTGGGCCACCTGCTCAAGCGTTTTCTGCCGTATTACAGAAAATACAAGGGTGAAATGGCCTTCGATCTGTTCTGCGCGCTGATGACCACGACCTGCGAAATTATTTTCCCTTTAATTGTGCGATCCATCACCAACCAGGCCGTCACCGATTACACCGCCATCACCACCGGCTGGGTGCTGAAACTGGGCGCGCTCTATTTAACGCTGCGTGTCATTGATGCCGCCGCCAATTATTTCATGCAGTATTGGGGCCACGTGACCGGCACCAAGCTGGAAACCGATATGCGTACCGACCTGTTCGCCCATTTGCAGCAGTTGTCTTTTTCTTATTACAACAGCACCAAGGTGGGTCAAATCATGGCTCGCATCACCTCCGACTTGTTTGACGTGACCGAATTCGCCCACCACTGCCCGGAAGAAATTCTGATTGCGTTTGTGAAAATCACCGCTTCTTTTCTCATTTTGATCCAGGTGCACGTGCCACTGACGCTGATGGTGTTCGTGCTGATGCCCTTCATGTTCATTTTCACCCGATACTTCCGGCGAAAAATGCGGGATGCTTTTAAGGAAAGTCGGCATCAACTGGGAGAAATCAACGCCCAGGTGGAGGACAGCCTGTTGGGCATCCGGGTGGTCAAATCGTTTGCAAATGAAGATATTGAAAACGAAAAATTCGGACAGGGCAACCAAAAATTTTTCCAATGCAAGAAAAAGCGCTATCTTTACATGGCGGGTTTTGGCACGGTGACCCGTTTTTTTGACGGACTGATGTACATTGTGGTGGTGTCGGCAGGCGCTTTGTTCTTAGCCGCAGGCCAGATTTCCGTGGGCGACTACACGGCTTATCTGCTGTATATCACCACGTTGCTCAATTCCGTCCGACGGATCGTGGATTTTACCGAGCAATTCCAAAACGGCATGACCGGCGTGGAACGCTTTTGTGAAATCATGGACGCGCCCATCGACATTCAGGATAAGCCCGGCGCCCAGCCTTTGCCCGATGACGTAAAGGGCGATATCGCTTTTGAACATGTGGGCTTCCACTATGCCGACGATGCTCAGCACGAAGTGCTCTCCAACGTAGATCTGCGCATCAAGCCTGGGCAAAACGTGGCTTTGGTGGGCCCCAGCGGCGCGGGCAAAACCACCCTGTGCAATTTGATTCCCCGGTTTTACGATGTAACGGCAGGCCGCATCACCATCGACGGCCACGATATTCAATCCCTCACCCTCCATTCCTTGCGCAACGCCATCGGTATGGTGCAGCAGGAGGTGTATCTGTTTTCTGGCTCCGTTCGGGAAAACATCGCCTACGGCAAGCCCGGAGCATCGGAAGCGGAAATCATCCTGGCAGCCAAGCAGGCCGGGGCTCATGAATTCATCACCAAGCTGCCTGACGGATATGATACCTATATTGGCGAGCGAGGAGTAAAACTATCCGGCGGGCAAAAGCAGCGGCTTTCGATCGCCAGGGTGTTCCTGAAAAATCCACCCATCCTGATTCTGGACGAAGCTACCAGCGCCCTGGACAATGAAAGCGAACTGCTGGTGCAAAAATCTCTGGAAGAACTGGCCAAGGGCCGCACCACCTTCACCATCGCCCACCGGCTTACCACCATCCGCAATGCCGATGTGATCTGGGTGCTGACGGAAAAAGGCATCGAAGAAATGGGCACCCACGAGGAATTGATCAAAAAAGGCGGCATCTACGCTTCCCTGTACAGCATGTACACCGGCAAAGCCGCTTGAAAAACCCAAAATAAAGCGAGGGAACCTTTCTTTTGAAGGCAAAAGATGGGTTCCCTCGCGCTCCTTCCAATGAAAACCACTCAGGGAATCATGAAAAAAACACTCCACATATCATGATAATCCCCATGCCAGGTCCCCCGGCATGGGGATTCGTATTATATCCAAATCATGTAGGAGTGAATATGTTTTATTTTCCCGCCTGTTCACAAACCATTTTCTTCACGCATCCGGCTGCGATCCGCAGGCGACCACCAGCCAATCCTCCTCCTCTTTCAGGATGGGCAGAGTATCTCCGCGACTGAGCAGCGCTACCTTGGGGGGCCGTTTCATCCTGCCAAGCATACACAGCCGTGGGCCCGTCCGCCCGGAAGTAAACGGGATCGATGGCCAGGTAATCCGATTTCACAAATCCGGTCCGGCCCTCCGTTTCCGACAGGAAACAATCCGCCCAGCCGTCCGCATAGCTGTTCCGCACGACAAGCCGATCCCCATAATGCAGGGTGGTCACCGCCAAAGCGGATGCGCTGCGCTCCGACCGCACCGTCAGGCTTTCGCACAAAACAACTGCTGAACCGCCAATTTGCCCGGTTCCTTGTACCGGCAGGATTTCGGCAGCACCCAACTGAAAGGACAGCGCCCCACCGCAAAAGCGGCGGCTTTGTTTATCATTTGTTTCATTTTCGTTTTCTTCTTTCAGTACACCATCTGCGCCCGAAGCTTGTACCCCCGGCGATACACCGTTTCAATGCAGCCAAAGCCCAGCTTCTTGCGAAGCCGCTGCACATGCACATCCACGGTACGGGTTTCCCCTGGGCATTGGTAGCCCCAAGCGTCCCGGAGCAGTTCTTCCCGGGATACGGGCCGGTCGGCATTCTGGGCCAGTTCCTGCAAAAGACAAAATTCCTGCTGGGTCAAATCGCACAATTGGCCGTCCACATACACGGCCTGTTCTTCTTCATCAATGGTCAGGAAGGTGGGGATGTTTTCGCTGGATGTTACGGAAAGCAATGTACTCATCTTTCGTCACCTCGTCTATATAGACGATTGAGAAGGGCAATTTGTTTCACCAAAATAAAATTTTTTATAAAAAACCCGTAATATTTTTCCCTTTTCCCGCCTCTTCCCCCTGAATTTTATGAATTTTCCCGTATTTTCCGCACATACTATGTTGGAAGAAAGGGCTAAAAATGGAGGGAACGATATGACGGAAACATTGCATCCGGCCCGCGGCGGCTGGCAGCAGGAGGAAACCGACCTGCTATGGAAGGAAATCCGGGCAGCGGCGGAAAGCGGCGCGCCGCTGCGGGGTGTATTTGAGCGTATGGGCCAAGTGCTGGGAAGAAAACCCAACAGCGTGCGCAATTATTATTACATGCAATTGCGGGACCAGGCTGGGGATGAGCTGCGCCGGGCCGCTCCCTTTGAAACCTTTACCGAGCAGGAGATTCACGATCTGGTGCGAAAGGTGCTCCTTGCCCGGGGCAAGGGCCAGTCGGTGCGCGCCTGTGTGACGGAATTATCCGGCGGAGATAAGACGCTGATGCTGCGGTACCAAAACAAATACCGTTCGGTTCTGCGCAAACGGCCTGACATGATCGCGACAATCTGCCAGGAGCTGCAAGCCGAAGGGCTTCCCTGCCCCCAGGAACCGGCAGCCGTTCAGCCTCTGCCGGCAGCCGCCTCGGCAGGGCCGGCGGATCCAGATGTGCAAACCATTCTATCCGCCTTGCAATCTTTGGTCGTCCGCACGCAGCGAATTGAGGCCCCGGAAAGCGACCGGCTGAAGGTGCAGCGGGATTTGCTGATGATGCAATTGGAAGATGTGCAGTTAGCGGCCCGGGCGCTGATTGCCGACTGCAAGGAATTTTTGGGTGAACCGGAAGAAGATCGTCCCCTTCACCTGTCCGAATTCTGCGACACATTGGCAGGCCATGTGGCTCGGCTGGAGAGCATTTCGGGATGATGCGCGCCCAGGGTATCGAAAAATCCATTTCGGTGCCCTGTTTTTTATTGACAGAAATTCCATTTCCTTTTATAATGGCTATACGGGCCATGAAGGGAAGAAATCCGTTTCCTGCGGGCAAAGAGAGCGCGGCCACAGGCTGAAAGCCGCGCGCCGCACGCCGGATGGGACACCCCTGAGCCTCCCGATCATTTCGGGCGCATCCCATGCGTTATCAGGCAAAAGCGGCAGGGCGTTTGGACGCCCCGCAAGCAGGGTGGCACCGCGAAGGAGAACTTCGTCCCATGCAAGCAGCATGGGCGTATTTTTTTGAGGAGGAATTTTATGCTGACACAAGCGCCCAAAGGCACCCGGGATATGCTCCCCCAGGACGCGTATCTGTGGCAATGGATTGAGCAAAAAGAACGGGAAGCCGCTGCCAAGGCGGGTTACCGGGAGGTGCGCACCCCCGTATTTGAACACACCGAATTGTTTTTGCGCGGCGTGGGTGATACCACCGATATCGTGCAAAAGGAAATGTACACCTTCAAGGATAAGGGCGATCGCTCGATCACCTTAAAACCAGAAGGCACCGCTGGGGCCGTGCGCTCCTTCATCGAAAACCACCTGTACGCCGAAACTTTACCCTGCAAAATGTATTATCTCAATGCTCCCATCTTCCGCTATGAAAATCCCCAGAGCGGCCGGCTGCGGGAACACCACCAGTTTGGCATGGAGTGCTTTGGCAGCAAGGAACCCACCGTCGAAGCCGAATTGATTTCCACCTTGATGGGCCTGCTCAAGGGCCTGGGGCTCAAAAACCTGTCCGTGCACATGAATTCCATCGGCTGCCCCACCTGCCGTCCCAAGTATCATGAAGCGCTGAAAGGCTATCTGGGCGACCGCATCCACGATATGTGTGAAACCTGCCAGGCCCGGTTTGAAAAAAATCCTTTGCGCATTCTGGACTGCAAAGAAGAAAAATGCAAGGCCATCGTGAAAGACGCGCCGGTGATCCTGGACTGCCTGTGCGATGAATGCAAGGATCATTTTGCCCAGCTGCAATCCCTGTTGAAAGCCCGGGATATTCCCTTCTCTGTGGATCCGCACATCGTGCGTGGGCTGGATTATTACACCAAGACAGTGTTTGAAATCATCATGCAGTCCGGCCGAGAAGGCCTTGCCCTGTGCGGCGGCGGACGATATGACGGATTGGTAGAGCAGTTGGGCGGTCCGGCCACTCCCGCGGCTGGCTTTGGCATCGGCGCGGAACGCATTTTGATGGAGCTCAAAAACCAGGGCCTTCTTCCGCCCGCGCCACCTACCACCCAAGTGTATGTGGCCAACTTGGGCACGGAGATGAAAGTCCCCGCATTTACCTTCACCCAGTCCCTGCGGGACAACAACATCAAGGCCGATTGCGACCTGAATGGCCGCAGCCTGAAAGCCCAGTTCAAGTACGCCGACAAAATAGGAGCCCAGTACGTGGCGCTGATCGGCGGCGAAGAATACGAGCGCGGCGTGATCAAACTGCGGGATATGGGAACCAAGGAAGAAACTGAACTGCCCATTGATTCCGCACCGACAAAAATTTGCGAAATCCTGCGTGGATTATCCGACTGATTCCAGTTCATTTCCATACAATAATATCAGAACCAACGATAAAGGAGTGTTTACAATGGAAAGAAATTTGATCGCCAACGTCCAATGCGGCGAAACAAACAAAATTCAGGGCTTTGTGGAAAACCTGCGCAATAAGCGCACCATGGCCTTCCTGGTCATTCGGGATCACACCGGCCGTATTCAAGTGACCATCGAAAAAGAAAAGCATCCTGAATTGGCGGTCATTGTGGACCAATTGACGGTGGAAAGCGTGGTCACCTGCGTGGGTCCCGTGGTGGAAAACAGCTATGTGAAGCTGGGTGGAAAAGAAATGCTGCCGGAGGAAATGAACATTCTCTCCATCGCCGAGCCGCTGCCCCTGACCAAGGATGCCGCCATTGACAGCCGGATGGATTACCGCTGGGTCGATCTTCGCAGCGATAAAAACACGCTGATCTTTAAGGCACAAACCGAGCTGGTGGGCTCCATGCGCCAGTTCTGCCTGGATCACAGCTTTATGGAAATTCACACCCCCAAGCTGATCGGCGCGGCCAGCGAATCGGGCAGCGACGTGTTCGAACTGAAATACTTTGACCGCAAGGCCTACCTGAGCCAGAGCCCCCAGTTCTATAAGCAGATGGCCATGGCCGCAGGCTTCGACCGGATCTTTGAAGTGGGCCCCGTGTTCCGGGCGGAAAAATCTTTCACCAACAAGCACGCCACCGAATTCACCGGCTTCGATATCGAAATGAGCTACATTGATTCCTTCCGGGATGTGATGGCTTTTGAAGCGGAACTGCTGCAATACGCCCTCAAGAACGTGAAGGAAAAGTACGGTGACCAGATCAAAGAGCTTTATGGCCTTGAAACCGTGGTGCCAACCCTGCCCTTCCCCGAAATGAAGCTGGCGGATGTGTACAAGGAACTGGAAGAACGCTATGGCTACACCGTCGACGATTCCGAAAAGAACGACCTGACCACCGACGCCGAGCACCTGTGCGCAAAGCTGAGCATGGACAAATTCGGGCATGAATTTTTGTTCGTGACCGATTACGGCCCGGAAAAACGCGCATTCTATCATATGCGGGATGAAAACGGCATGCCGCTGGGCTATGACCTGATCTGGCGCGGCACAGAAATCACCACCGGTGCCCAGCGCGAACACCGCTATGAGCAGTTGCGCCGCCAGGCCGATGAAAAGGGCCTGGGCGAGGACGTGAAATTCTACATGGACTTCTTCCGCTATGGCTGCCCGCCCCACGGCGGCTTTGGCCTGGGCGTGGACCGGCTGACCATGCTATTGCTGGGCATCAGCATCAAGGAAGTCATGTTCCTGTTCCGCGGCCCCAACCGCATTACCCCCTGACGGAACGCAAATCATGGCGGAAAACGGCTAATAGTTGCCAAATCCTTGAAAATCTGCTATACTGAATTATCCTTGTAAGGAGGTGCTTTTGCATGCCACAGAAAAAAGAAAATCTCCCCGCGAAGGTGGATGTGGATTTGCAAAATGGCGGCACAATCACCTATGCCAATGAAGTGATTGCCACCATCGCCGGCGTGGCCGCCAATGAAGTGGAAGGCATTGCCGGCATGTGCGTCAGCGGCGGCTTCAGCGAAATTCTGGGCCGCAACCGGAATATCACCCGGGGCGTGAAGGTGGAAGTGGGCAGCCAAGAAGCGGCGGTGGACCTGTACATCATTGTGGAATACGGTCAGCCCATCCAGAAGGTGGCCGGCGAAGTGCAGGAGAACGTGCGCCGCGCGCTGGAAAGCCTGACCGGGCTGCATGTGGTGCGCGTGGATGTGCACGTGCAGGGCGTCAGCTTTGAAAAGGAAAAGAAGGCTAACCAGACCGGCATCGAAGCATCCAAAAATCCCGTGCTGGCCGAGCCGGAAAAGCAGCCGGAACCGGCCAAAGAGGCTGAGGAGCCGGCCAAAGCCGAAGCTATGGTGGAAGAAATTGCCGAAAAGGCGGAAGAAGCCATCGAAGCAGCCCCGGATACCGAGTCTGCCGAGGAAGCAGCAGACAAAATCGCCGATGCCGTGACCGAGTTCAGCGAAGAAGTGCTGGATGAGGAAGGGAAGCTGGATGCCACCATTGAAGAAGTAAAGGCGGAGGAAGCCGCTGCCGAAGCGGAGCAAGAAGCCCCGGCGGAAGGATACGCGGAGAAAACCCCGGCTCAGCAGCCAGTGCGGCCCAAGCGTCCCGGGGGCCGGAAGCGCGCGTAAGAGCGCATAAGGAGATATCAAAATGAAGATCAGGTTCTGGGATCGTTTGATCCTGTTTCTCGGCGCGATGCTGACGATGGCGGCCGGCGGCTTCCTGCTCGTCGGCGGGCTGCAATTCCTGGGCGTATGGGGCGAAGCCCTGCCCGTAGGCCTGCGCATCGGCTGCGTGGTGGGCGGCATCCTGCTGATCGTGTTCGGTGGATATCTGTTTGCTTTCCCCCACACCTACTCCGCTCGGCGGCATGATTTCATCGTGCAGCAGACGGATAACGGAGAGCTGCGTATCGCCGTCAAAGCCATTGAAAATCTGGTGCAGAAATGCGTGGATATGCATGAGGAAATTCAGCTGGATTCCATGAAAATCCGCAATGCCCGGGAAGGCGTTTCTGTGGATTTGGGCATTTCTCTGGCTAACAATATTTCCATTCCCCTGGCGGTTGCTTCTCTGCAAAAGCAGATCAAGCAATACCTGGTGGCTTCCTCCGGCATTGAAGTGAAGGAAGTACGGGTGTCGGTGGAAACCGCCGGCGGCGAAGTATCCGAAGCGGCGGATCTATCCTACATGGAGCCTGCCGCGGAACAGGCGCAGGAAAAAGCGCCGGATAAGACCCTGGAAAAAAACGCCGAACAAAAGTCGAAGTTGCCTTTGCATCAGCGCATTTTCGGCAAGCCGGAGCAAGCCGCCAATATGCCTGAGCCGCCTAAGGACGTGGAAACGATGGAACCTGCGGCAGAAGCATCTGCGCAGCCCATTCCAGAGGCAGTGGAGGAATCTGCGCATGAAACCCCTGTAGAAGAAAACCCGATGGAAGAAACGGAAGAAACCCTGGACCAGGAAGTTCAAGAACCTGTCCCGGAAGAAGCAGAAGAAACCAAAGAACCTGCCGAAACGGAGGAAACGGAAGAAGCGTCTCCTCTGGCCCAGGAAGAGCCCATGGACGCTTCCCTAAAGGATGAAGAAACAGAGCTTCGGAAGGAGGATGCGCAATGAGCGAGCAAAATGAAAACAAGCGGAACGAATGGACCGCGAAAATTTTTCAGATCGGCACCGCCGAATGCGCCATCTTCTTTGGTGGAGTTGCCATGGTGCTGGCGCTGTTGTTCCTGGCGCTTGGCTTTTGGCAGACGGTGCTGGTAGCGTTGCTGATGGCCATTGGCTTCTTCATCGGCGGCGTGAAGGATAAAAAAGCCTGGATTGCCGATAAAATCAACAAAATCTTCCCGCCCAAGCAAAGCGTGCCGTATCATACGGATAATGTGGAGCTTCAGCGCGCAGTGAAAGCCGCCACGGAAAGTCAACCGGAAATGGTCAGCGAAGTTCCGGCGGAAGAAAAACCAACCGAAGAATAAATGAGTAGAGGGGTACACACCCATGGCACGAAAATCGGCACGGGCTGCAGCCGTGCAGATGGTATTTGAAAATATGATGGGCGGCGACGGCGGCGAAGAAACGCTGCGCGGCCTAATTGAGTTCACACCCGAAGAAGATGACCAGCAGTACATTGACGACATCCTCTCCGGTGTGGAAACCCATATGGAAGAAATCGACGCCGCCATTGAAAAGGCATTGAAAGGCTGGACCATTGAACGCATTTCGAAGGTCGATCACGCGGTGCTGCGGGTGGCGGCCTATGAATTGTGCTTCGCTCGGCAAACGCCGGACGCTGTGGTCATCAATGAAGCAGTGGCCCTGGCCCAGCGCTTTGACGTGCCCACTGCAGGCAAATTTGTCAATGGCGTACTGGCCACGCTGCTCAAAGCCCGGGATGAGGGAGACAACGCCTGATGCTGTGCCTGGGCATCGATACCAGCAACTACACCACGTCAGCCGCGCTTTGCCGCCCTGGGGATGAACCTCGGCAGCTGCGGCGGCTTTTGCCTATCCCGGCGGGAGAACGCGGCCTTCGCCAAAGCGAGGCCGTGTTTGCGCATGTAAGACAGCTGAACGAGGTGCTCCTTCCGCTGCTGAATGAAACAGACGAGCCAATCACATGTGTATGCGCTTCCGCTTCTCCGCGGGATGGGGAGGAATCGTATATGCCGGTCTTTCATGTGGGGCGCAATCAGGGCAAGGCATTGGCTGCCGCGCTTCATGTGCCGTTTTATGAAACCACCCATCAGCGGGGCCACATTGCCGCGACCCAATACGGCACAGGGCTGACGGTAAGCAAATTCGTAGCCCTGCACTTATCCGGCGGCACCACCGACGTGCTGCTGATGGATGGAGAAAGTATTACGCCTCTGGGCACCTCCATGGACCTGCATGCCGGGCAATTGGTGGACCGAGTGGGCGTGGCCCTGTCTCTCCCCTTCCCTGCCGGACCCCACTTGGAAAAACTGGCCATGAAAGGACACATGCAGCACCGTATTCCCGTCAGCATGGCGGACGGCGGCATGAACTGTCATCTGTCTGGGGCTGAGGCGCAGCTTATGCGCATGATCAATGCCGAACAGCCCAAGGAAGATATTGCCGCGGAAGTGTACAGCGTCCTGTGCCGGACGGTGCTTCGGCTTTTATCTGCCGCGGCGGAACAAACGGGCACAAAAGATATGCTCATCGCCGGCGGCGTGGCATCGTCCCATTTATTGCGGGGCATGCTCACGGAGCGGAATGAAAAGCGCCGCCTGGGACTGAAGCTGCACTTTGGCCGGCCCGAGTTTTCCGGAGATAACGCCGTGGGCGTAGCTCTGATTGGCCTTGAAAAACAGCGCAAGGAGAAGCACTGATATGGCGATTTTGCTGGATGGGAATGCCATGGCCGCGGAATTGATGGCGGGATTGAAGCAGCGAGTGACTGCTCTAAAATGCCGCGGCATTTCTGTTGGCCTGGCGGTGATCCTGGTAGGCGATGATCCAGCCAGCCAGATCTATGTGCGTAGCAAGAGCAAAGCCTGCGAAAAACTGGGCATCCAGTCCGAAACCTTCCAGCTGCCGGAGCGCACCTCCCAAACGGAATTGGAAGCGCTGATCCAATCGCTGAATCAAGATAAGCATATTGACGGCATTCTGGTGCAGTTGCCCTTGCCAGATCACTTGGATGAAGCGGCTGCTTTGCGGAAAATCAGTCCGAAAAAGGATGTGGACGGCTTTCATATCGAAAACGCCGGCAAGCTGTTCACCGGCCAGGAGGGAGTGACCGCCTGCACCCCCAAAGGCATTCTGTACATGCTGAAAGCGGCGGGTATTCCGCTGGAAGGAAAAGAAGCCGTCGTAATTGGCCGCAGCAATATTGTGGGCAAGCCCACCGCCATGCTGCTGATGAAAGAAAACTGTACGGTAACGATCTGCCATTCCCACACCGTCGATCTGGCCGCTCATACCTGCCGGGCAGATATCCTGGTGACTGCCGTAGGCAAAGCTGGGTTTGTCACCGCCGATATGGTGAAGCCCGGTGCCGCAGTTATTGACGTAGGCATCAATCGGATCGAAAACAAGGTGGTGGGCGATGTGGATTTTGACGCCGTTGAGCAGGTGGCTGGGTACATCTCCCCCGTTCCCGGCGGCGTGGGCAAAATGACCATCAGCATGCTGATGGAGAATACCGTCGAAGCGGCGGAACGAAAGGCGCGATAACATGGCCTGGACGTTAAGCGTCACCGAACTGAATGATTATGTGCGCCGGGCCCTGGCCAGCGACCCCAGCCTGCGTTTCCTTTCCCTTCGAGGTGAAATAAGCGATTTTAAGCGCTATGCCTCCGGGCATTGGTATTTTACCCTGAAGGACGAGCAGAGCCGCATCCAGTGCGTCTGCTACCGGCAGTACGCCCAGCGCATCGATTTTGTGCCGGAAAGCGGCATGAAGGTAGTGCTTACGGGAGCGGTAGGATTGTATACCGTGTCCGGCAGCTACCAATTCTACGTAGAAACCATCACCCGGGACGGCGTGGGCGAACTGTATTTAAAGCTGGAAGCGCTGAAAAACAAGCTGCTCAAAGAAGGGCTGTTTGATGTGGCCAAGAAGCGGCAATTGCCCCTGCTTCCTCGAGCCATCGGGGTGGTCACTTCCCGTTCCGGCGCGGTGATTCACGATATTGCCACCGTCACCCGCCGCCGTTACCCCGCCATGCAGATCATCCTGCGGCCCGCCCAAGTGCAGGGCGAAGGCGCTGCGGAGGATATTGCCCAAGGCATTGCGGAAATTGCCATGCTGCCTCAAGTGGACGTGATCATTGTGGGCCGGGGCGGCGGATCGTTGGAAGATTTGTGGGCGTTTAATGAGGAAATCGTGGTGCGTGCCATTGCCGCCTGTCCAGTTCCGGTGGTATCGGCCGTGGGCCACGAAGTAGATGTTACCCTCAGCGATTTGGCCGCTGACGTTCGAGCCGCTACGCCTTCTGCGGCGGCAGAATTATGCGTACCGGAGCGGACTGCTTTGGAGGCCACCATCCACAAAATGCAAGAAAGCCTGGGCAAAGCCGCGCAAAACCGTATTTTGACACTGCAATCCCGCCTGGCTTATGATGAAAAACGTCTGGCTGCCCGGCATCCCTTATCCCAAGTGCAAAGCATCCGGGCAAAGGCCGATCTTTTGTCCCAGCGGCTGCAAAGCGCCATCGAAAAGCAGATGACCGCCAGGAAAGCGAAAATCACCCTGCTGTCCGATAAATTGAACGCTCTGGGCCCGCGTCAAGCCCTGTCCCGGGGCTACGCGGTGGTGCGCAGCGGCCAAAACGCCGTCACCAGCGTCACCCAAGCCACCGAGGAAATGACATTGCTTTTGCAGGATGGCCGCATCCAGGTGCGCACCGTTGACATCCGAAAGGAGGATCCCTTTGGCGAAGAAGCAAGCAACCTTTGAAGAAAAACTGGTCGAATTGGAAGGGCTGATCCGCAAAATGGAAGGCGGCAGCCTGCCTTTGGATGAAACGCTGAAGGCCTATGAAGAGGGCATGAAACTGTCCAAAGCCCTGACGGACGAGCTGGCTACCGCCGAAAAACGGATGCAAGAATTGTCCGGCGGACAGGTACAGCCAATGGAGGATGCGCCATGAATTTTCAAGAACAAATGAATGGATATAAGCAGCAGGTAGAAGCATATTTGGAACAGCTTCCTATGTCCGGCGCGCCGGAGCAATTGAAAGAAGCAATGCGTTACAGCCTTCTGTCCAACGGCAAACGGCTGCGTGGCATCCTGACGCTATCATCTTGCGAAATGGCCGGCGGCAGCGCCGAAGAAGCGCTGCCCTTTGCCGCGGCGCTGGAAATGATCCACGCCTATTCCCTGATCCACGATGACCTGCCCGCCATGGACAACGATACCCTGCGACGGGGTAAGCCCACCAATCATGTAGTGTACGGCGAAGCGCTGGCCATTCTGGCTGGCGACGGGCTGCTGACCCACGCTTTTGAAGTAATGGCCCAAAGCGCCCATCCTCGGGCTTTTGATGCCCTGCGGGAAATCGTCAAAGCAGCGGGCATCGGCGGCATGCTGGCCGGACAGACGCTGGATGTGACCATGCAAGGCACCGAGCCCAACATGGATTTGGTGCGGGACATTCACCAAGGAAAAACCGCCGCGCTGCTGACGGCGCCCGTCACCGCCGGGCTGATCCTGGCCGGGGCCTCCCCCATGCAAACCGAATCCGGCCGCCGGTACGGCTATCATCTGGGCATGGCGTTCCAGATCGTGGATGATTTGCTGGATCTGGAAGGTGATCCCGAATTGATGGGCAAAACCTTGGGCAAGGACGAAGAAGAAGGCAAATTGACCTGGCCTGCCTGCGTGGGCGTTGAATGGGCCCGGCAGGACGCGGAGGACCACATCCGCCATGCCAAGAGCGCTTTGACTGTATTTGGAACCCGAGCAGCATTTTTGCAATCTCTGGCCGATTTCTCCCTGCATCGGGCACAGTGAGGCGGTTGAATATGCATTTTTTTCTGGATCTGTGGCAAAATGACCCGCTGAAATGCGCCTGCCTTTCCTGGGTGGTCGCCCAGAGCATCAAAGTGTTGCTGACGCTGTGGATTGAAAAAAAGCTGGATTGGCGGCGGTGTTTCGGCATGGGCGGCATGCCCTCGGCCCATTCCGCCTTCGTCTTTTCCCTGATGGTGATGGTCGGGCTGCGGGAAGGCACAGGGAGCGCCGTATTTGCCTTGGCCTTCGCCCTGGCTGCTGTGGTAATTTACGATGCGATGGGCGTCCGGGCCGAAACGGGCCGTCAAGGCCAGGTGCTCAATCGGCTGCTGCGGGAAGTGCTGGTGGAAGGCCAGCCGATTACTGAAAAGCAATTAAAGGAACTGGTAGGCCATACGCCGTTGGAAGTGGCCGGCGGCATCCTGGTCGGCGCCCTGATGGTGCTGATCATGGCCTGATAAAAAAAACGGAGGAGGAAGTATCATGATGGATCAATTCCTGGAAGAAGTAGTATCGAAACGAAATAAGGGGGCGCAAACCGCCGCTTATCTGCTGGCTAACCTGGCCTGGATCCTGCTGGCCGTTTATGCCTTCCTCATGTTCCAGAACGTCACCTGGGCATTAACCAGCGAAGGCATGGGCACATCTTTTTTCATTTCTCTGATCATGCTGCTCATTTCCGGCGGTCTGGCCGTGCTAATTTTTCTGCGTCGGGACCGGGTGCGCACCGAGTATGAATACACCTTCACCAATGGTCAGATGGATTTTGCCCAGGTGTTTAACAACAAAAAGCGCAAGAGCCTGGGCACCATGAACATCCGCAACGTGGAAGCTTGCGGCCTGGTTTCCTCCGGTTCCTTCCAGCGCTACATCAACATGCAGGGCATCAAGCGCACCAACTGGTTTCTGAATCGAGAGGCTGAGCTGCTGTACTTCTTCTTCCAGAAGGACAATCAAAAGCGCATCATCATCATTGAGCCCAGCGAAGAGATGGTGGCTATGATCAAGCGCAGCCTGCCCCAGGGCGTATGGCAGGTCAACTGACGGAGGAACGCATGCCCATTTACTTAGATAACAGCGCCACCACCCGGTCCTGCGACGCGGCAATCGCAGCAATGGAGCAATCCATGCGGGAGGATTATTTCAATCCTTCCGCTTTGTACGGCCCAGCCCTGAAAACGGAAAAAATGATGCGCGCATGCCGGGAAGAAATCCTCAAAGCCGTCCGCGCTCCTGCTGGCTCCACCGTGGTATTTACCTCCGGTGGCACAGAGGCAGATAACCTGGCCATCCTGGGAAGAACAATCAAGGCCCATGGAGCAGGCCGGATTCTGTACAGCGCTGGGGAGCACCCCGCCGTAAAGGAAGCCTGCCTGGCCACCGGCCTGAAGGCCGTTGAAATGCCCTATGACAAGAACGGCGTGGTGGATGTAGCTGCGCTGCCGGAATTGCTCACCCCAGATACGGTGCTCATCTGCTGCATGCAGGTGAATAACGAAACCGGCGCCGTTCAGCCACTCAAGGAAATCAGCGATCTGCGAAAAAAAATGGCCCCGGCTGCTCATTTCCATGTGGATGGCGTGCAAGGGTTTTTGCGTTTGCCTTTCGATATGGCCGGCATCGGCGCGGACACTTACGCTTTGTCCGGCCACAAAATCCACGCGCCCAAGGGCATCGGCGCGCTGGTGATGGGGCCGAATGTATCCCTCTCTCCCAGGCAAATCGGCGGCGGGCAGGAAAACGCCCTGCGTTCCGGCACTGAAAACACCCCCGGTATTGCGGGGCTGCTGGCCGCGATCCGCCACTATCCCGAAGAGAACCATATGCGGGAAACCAAGCTGCTCCTGTGGCAGAAAATCCGGGAAGCGGTACCCGGTGCCGTCGTCAACGGCCCCTCGCCAGACAGCGCTGCCGCCGCACCTCACATTTTGAACGTATCCCTGCCGCCGGTGCGGTCGGAAACCATGCTGCACGCCTTGGAAGGGGAAGGAATCTACATCGGCATGGGCTCCGCCTGCTCATCGAGAAAGCAAAAGGTCAGCCCGGTGCTCAAGGCCATGCATACGCCGCAAAAGCAAGCGGAATCGGCCCTAAGGTTCTCCCTCTGCCCCGATAATACGCCGGAGGAAATGGAGCAAACCGCCCAGGCCATCGCCCGTCAATACACCATACTATCCAAATTTCAACGAAGATAAGGGGACAAAACTGATGCGAAAGCTGCTCATGGTTCGCTAC
>JAFUFC010000138.1 GCA_017470095.1 Clostridia bacterium
ATAGCCCACTACAAAAGCGTCCGGAATATCGAAGCAGGAGTATTTAACCTGCAGAGGAACTACCCGGCGAGCGGGCTTGTCCAAAAGGGTCACGATGTTGATGGAGTTTGCCTTACGCGTCTTGAGCACTTCGGACAGGTGAGCGAGGGTGCGGCCGCTGTCCACGATATCTTCCACAATCAACACGTCCCGGCCGCTGATATCCCGGTCCAAATCCTTGATGATTTTGACGATGCCGGTTGATTTCGTCCCGCCGCCATAGCTGGAAATGGCCATAAATTCGGTGGTGATGGGCAGATCAACTTCCCGGATCAGATCGGTGAAAAAAACCGACGCGCCCTTGAGAATGCAGATCATGACCGGTTCTTTTCCGGCATAATCCTGGGTGATGCGCTGGCCCATTTCCCGAACAGCCTTGGCAATCTCTTCCCGGGAGACCAATACCTTGGTTAAATCCTTGTACAGAGCGGCGGTGGTATTCATGTGTTTTATCTCCTTTGTGTGTATTTCATTGCCGGCATTCACCCGGCAGGAAACCATCATACTGAAGCAGCACGGCGTCATTACCTGGATTCACCCTGGCACGTTCGCTGACTCCTGTGCCGATGACCCAGATCACTTCGCCACCAATGCACAACAGGGGCGTATGGGGGCGTAAGGGCCGGTCGATGTGGTGATCTGTGAAATAGTCCTGCATGGATTTTTTTCCCTTCGCGCCCAAAGGGTGAATCCAATCGCCTGTTTGCCAGGTGCGCAGAGTGCATTGCGCCCATATGGATGATGGCAGAGCCTGAACGCGTTTTCCGTCTCCCGTTTCACCGCTGCGCCATGGCAGAACGGTTATATCTCCCAATGGTGTTTTTTCCGGCAATGGGGACAGAAAATGCAGGAATTGAGCCGTACAGAAAGCTCGCCATTTCCCCGGCAAATTAGCCGTTTGCCCGGGAGCAAGGGAGAGCATGTCTTCCGTCTGGCCATAATCCAGCGGCACCGGGCAGGAAAAACGGAGAATATGTCGCCGAAGGGCTGGATGAAGCTGACAAAGCGCCGGATACTGGATGCACCGGCAAGGCGGCGTCAGGCAGGCGTTCGTTTGCAGAAATCTTTCCGCTTCCAAGCGAAAATAATCCGCTTCATCCCGTAATATCCGTGCCGTCCGCGCCATAGCGCCTTCTGCTTCCGGAATGCGCCTGCGCACCGCAGGCAGCACGTGATGCCGCAGGTAATTGCGAAGGTAATCGTCCTGGGCATTGGTAAAATCCTCACGCCAGGGGATGCCTTTGTTCCTCAGCGCCTGGCGGATTTTTTCGGGGGTCACGGACAAAAAGGGCCGCCACAGGATCGTTTCGGCTCCATCCGGCCCAGCCCGGCGGCTGTATTCCGTCATGCCGCCAAGGCCGCTTCCGCCGCTGCCTCGAAACAGATGAAGCAGCATGGTTTCCGCCTGGTCCCTTTGGTGATGAGCCATGGCCAGGAAATAGCCCTTTTCCTCGGGATACCCGTTCAGCAGCGCATCATAGCGGGCCTGCCGTGCGGCGTCCTCGCTTTTGCCGTTTACCCGGACGGAAAACACCCGGCAGGGAACATGCAGCCCTTCGCACAGGGCCGATACATACGCGGCGTCCTGCCCCGAATCGGGCCGCAGGCCATGATCCACATGGGCGGCGGACAGGGAAAAACCCTCCTGCGGAGCCAGCTCCGCCAATACCAACAAGAGGGCTACCGAATCGGCGCCCCCGGAAACGGCAGCCACCACCCGGGCAGGCGTTCTGCTGCCGCCGCGCCAGGAATGGCGCGCTTGCTCCAGCAAAAAAGTCCAATCGTCCATACGGCTCTATTGTACCCTGCAAATGGTTGAAACGCAAGGGATACAAAGCGAATTTAACATAAAAGTTACGAATAGGAACGCGGAAAACAGAATTTTTTCCGCACCGATGGACCGTGGCGGCATAGGATGAGGATGAAGGCTGCGGCAAACGCGGCCTGGCCCTTCGGAAACTATCAAACAAGGAGGCGCACCTCAATGTCTTTCTACTCCTACAAAAATGCCAATCCTTCCTGTGTCCCTGGTAATGTGGCGGGCAATGTGCTGGATGGACTGAACGAGAAAATCTGCGTGCAGGTTAAGCGGGTCTATGACAGCTGCTTGCAGCAGGAACAATTGACCAATGTGGATGTGACCATCTCCAGCTACGCCCAAGTGGTGACCAACTGCGACTGCTCCACCGAAACCGTGCCGCCTACATCGGCCCCCGTGGCCCCCATCACCTTTGAAAGCTGCCGCTCCAGCACCATGGATGTGGATATCAGCAACCTGAGCGTGGAGCGCCTGGCCGACCGGCCCTGCTTTGCCCGGGTGCGCGGCACTGTCGAAATCCCCATCGATATCCTCTTCACCGACAGCCGCTGCCAGGAATACATCGGCAAAGGCGTGGTGACGGTGAACAAGGATGTGCTCCTGGCCATCCCCGATGAATCCATCGTGCCCTTCCGCCTGGAAGGCATGGCCAGCGCCGTCTGCGTGGCGGGCAGTTACCGGGGTGAAAATACCTTCCGGCTCACCGTGTGCGTCACCATCGTGCTCAAGGTGCTGGCCAAGGTGGAAATCCTCATTCCCAGCTACGGCTTCTGCCCGATTCCGCCCTGCGAGGAATTTGCGGATGCAGTCTGCGACGAATTTTTCAGTTTGCCCTTGTTCCCGCCGTCCACTTTGTGCGATGAGGATTCCTTCAACGGCCAGATTAGCGGCAGCAACGGGAACGTCAACGGCTGCTCCAGCTGCCGCCGGGCTAACAACATGTAAATCCATTCCAACAAAAGGGGAGAAGGCGCGATGCCTTCTCCCTGGTTTTAGGTGTTTTGGTTTTGCTCCAGATCCAGCAGCATACGCTTTTTATCGATGCCGCCTGAATAGCCGCCCAGACTGCCGTCTGACAAAATGACCCGGTGGCAGGGAATCAGGATGGGCAAAGGATTGCGGCCGTTGGCGCTTCCTGCTGCCCGGCAGGCTTTGGGCCGGCCCACGGCAGCGGCCAGTTGCCCATAGGAAAAAGTATGACCGTAAGGAATGCGCAGCAGCGCCTGCCATACCTGCTGCTGGAAAGCGGTTCCGGCAGGACGCAGTGGCAGATCAAACTGCTGCAAGGCACCGGTAAAATAGGCGTTCAGCTGCCAGACAGCTGTCTGCAGCAGTGATGTTTGGGGTGGCATATACGACGCATCAGGCGTAAATGCCAGGCGTGTCAGCGCGCCATCCGATTCAGTCAGGGTCAATTTTCCCAGGGGAGAATCCATCGTCGCTTGCACTGTAAAGGCTCCTTTCGCCGAAAAATGTTAAATGTTGCAAAAATATGTAGAAAAAATAACATTTATGTTGTATAATAAATTGAAGCATCAAAAGGAGGATGACGGCACATGAGCAGCGCAGCAGCGGAACATCGCACAGACCGCCACCGGCGTTACCGGGTGCGGAGAATGAGCCTGTGGCACCGGTTCGTAATGCTGGTGGGCTACGCCGCCATTCTATATGGGCTGATCCGGGGTATTGTATATGTCCTGGTGCTGTTGGAGGGTATGCAATGAAGTGGCTGGGAAAGAAGGCGATGGCGGTGCTGCTCCTGGCCCTTGCCATCATGCTGGCGGCGACGTTTTATCCATATGCTCAAGAGTGGGTAAGTTCGATGCTGCCCCAGGGCAAGTATGACCGGGCTACCACGGTCATTTCCCATGAGATGGAAAAGGCGGGCGAATTGACTGCCGTTAAATATACGGATCAGGAATTGATGGAGAGCAGTACAAAGGCCCTGTTCCTGGGGGAAGTGCAAAATGTGAAGGCGCCGTACACCTACGAAATTGGCTTGGGCATCCATTTGAACGAAGTGAAGCTGACGGCCAGTGAAAACGGCATTACCGTAGCGGTGCCGGACGTTGAAATGCTCTATGACAGCTTCCGTGTCACCGGAAGCCCCGAAGTGAAGGATTTTTTCCATCCATTGAACGAAACCAAATACCAGCAGATGCTGGACGCCCAGGCCGCAGAGTGCCGGGCCAAATACCTGGACGACCAGCAATGCCTGAGCGACGCTTGGACGGCGGCTTGTGAATCCATCGAAAGGCTGATCAGCCAATGGACGGGGGAAGAAATTCCGCTGAAGTTTACCAGTGTGACTGCCTCCTGATGATATCACCGGAAAGTGGAAAAAACAATCCGGAAAATTGAAGGCAAAAAAGAATAAACTGGGGGAATTGAATTTTCCTACAAGATATGGTATAGTATTCGGGCGAATGATGCTGAATGGAGGATGCGAAGCCCATGAGTGAAGCCCTGAAAGCGGTGGATATTTTTACGGACGGCGCCTGCTCCGGCAATCCCGGGCCTGGCGGCTGGGCGGCCATCCTGCGCTATGGGCAGCATGAATTGGAGATCAGCGGCAGTATGCCCCAAACGACCAACAACCGCATGGAGGTGTTCGCCTGCATCAGCGCCCTGGGGAAGCTGAAAACCCGCTGCGCCGTGACGGTGCATTCCGATTCGGCGTATCTGGTCAACGCTTTTAACGACCACTGGATCGACAACTGGCAAAAGCGCGGCTGGAAAAACAGCGAGGGCAAGCCGGTGGAGAACCAGGATTTGTGGCGGCTTTTGCTTTTGACCATCAACAAAAAGGGACACGTCATGACGTTCCATAAGGTCAAGGGCCACAGCAACCATCCGGAAAACAACCGGTGCGACCAGATGGCTCGGGACGCCATCAAGCAGTACCTTTCCCGCAATCCCGACCTGGGGGACGCGGATCACTTCACGGTGAGCCATTCCAACGAATGAAAACAAAAATGCCGGACGGAGAGAACAGCTCCCGTCCGGTTTTATTTTGCTTATAGGTTTTCATCCGGGATGACGGTGCCGATGTCCGGGCACAGGTGCGCATGGTAGGAATTTTGTTTCCATGCCAGGAATCTGGCTTCCGTTTCCTCGTCACAGAGGGGAATTTCGTCACCCGGCTCATAGACCGTCGTTTCCTGCCCGCCGCCTACGATGCGCAGGACCTTTGTATCCAGGGTATCCTGCCGCATTTCCTCGCGGGTAATTTTTCCTTCGTCCACCACGGTGAACGTGTAGGTGTCACTGAAATCGAAAATCATCGAATGGCCGGAAATTTTTTCGCCTTTTCTCACATGTTCATTGACTTCGTCCGCAGTCAAGGGCCGCCAGCCCACCTCCCTGATTACTCCGTCCACATAGCGGTACTGCGTTATCCCCACGAAGGGGAACACCCAGTAGCCGTCTGGCAGACGGAAGATCAGATCGTTCCGGCGGATATTGGCATGTGTTTCGTTTGCGAGGGCAGATAACCGAGCCAGCCAGGGATAATGGAACGACATTTCCGCCGTGCCGGGATCGGCGGTCCTTCCATTGGCGTTGATGAGCAAGCCGCTGGAAATGAAAGAGGCAAGGCCGTAAAAATTCCGCATCCGGGCGGAGGGCGCGAAGCGCAGGAGCAAAATGCCGTCCTGGGTGCGCTCAAGATGGGGATCGATGAACCAGGAAGCCGGCGCGGTCGTCTGAGGATAATAGAGCACTTCGGGATTCGTCCCCACGAGAATGCCCGTCAACAGCACGATCACGCCCAGGCAGAAGGCGACAATTTTCAGCCAGCGGGTTTTCCGTCTGGTCTTTTTCATGGCTTTTTTTACGTTTTGATACAAATTCCTATCTAAAACATTGAATAATCCAATCACGCCCCGTAATACTTTTGACCATGTCATTGGATAAACGGCAGATCGTTTCACACAAACGATCAACCACATCAGCCAGAGAATGAAATATCTCGTTTCGGAAAC